>DATCFG010000017.1:0-2011 GCA_036509655.1 Solirubrobacteraceae bacterium
TGGGACCCGGCGGTCGAGCTCGACGGCACTCCCCGTCCCGGCGCGTGGGTGATCGAGCTCACCGCGCTCCTCGACCCCTCTTCCTTCGGGGTGGGCACCCGGCTGATCTGTCGACGGGAGCGTCCACACCCCGGCGCCCAGAAGCTCCTATGTCAAGCAAATTGCCGAAGAAATCATCCCCATGACCTCGCTTGTGTCCCCTTGCGAAGAGTTGACGCAGGTGCAGCTGGTGCCGCCGGTGTCATCACGATGTTGGGTCACTTGCCGGAGTAGGCCCGTCGAGGGGCGTATCAGCTGATCATCTCGGCGATCCGCTCGGCGAGGTGCTCAGCAGCCTCGCGACGAAGCCCGATCGTGACGACGACTGATCGCTCGCCACGGCACAGCCGGACGAGGAAGTTGCGCTCTGGCCGTCGTCCTCTCGAGCTCGCCGATCCGGTGTCGACCTCGACAGTGACCGGCTCGACGAGACGCCGGCGCTCCCGGTGGGCGCGGGCCCGGCATGTCGGCGAGCAGTAGCGCGCCGGTCTGCCGGTTCGGTTCTCGGGAAGCGGCTCGTCGCAATCGGGCGCGGCGCAGCGCGGCAGGGTTTCGTCGCGAGATGAAACCCCTCGCTCAGGCGGCCGCGGCACGGCCCACCTCGCACTTCGTCACGTGCGCGCCCCTCGCCGCCGGGACGACGAGCGCCTTGTAGATCTCCCGGGCGACGTAGCGCTTGAGACAGCGGATGATCTCTTTTCTCGTCTTTCCCTCCTTCGTCCGTCGCTCCACGTAGGCGATCGTTCGCGGGTCGTGGTGTATGCGGGTGTGCACGATTCGCCACAGCGCCGAGTTCGCCTGCCGGTCGCCACCGCGGTTGAGGCGATGGCGGAGCTGCTTGCCCGAGGAGGCGTCGACCGGGCTCGCACCGCAGAGCGCGGCGAAGCTGGCGTCGGAGCCGAGCCGTTCGGGATTGTCGCCGAGCGTCGCAAGCAAGGTGGCGGCAACCTGGGTCCCGACGCCCACCTTGTCGCTAAAGCCCTCCGGGGCGGCCTCCTTGACGAGGGAGGCCATCGCCGTGTCCAGTCCGGCGATCTCCTCGGAGAGCCCCTCGTAGCGCCGGGCGATGGAGCGCATCGCTGCCTTCGTCCCCTCCGTGGGAGTGGTGGTGCGAGCGGGGCGGAAGCTCGCGGCAATCGCGACACGCTGCTCCGTCGTGAGCGAGCGCAGGCGCGCACGGAGCTGTTCGGGAGCAGCAACAACAAGGTCTCTCAACTGATTGGCGGCCTGAGTGCGGGCCTTTATCGCGCCCTGACGCGCGACCCGCAAGGCCCGGAGGGACTCCGCGACGCCGTCTCGGGACTTCGGGGCCCCCGCAGCCTCGCCGGAGAGCACCGCGCGCGCGGCCGCCTCGGCGTCAGTCGGGTCGGACTTTCCCCGTCGCCGGCGAACCTGGCGGTTGGGGCGGATCACCTCGATCACCTCGATGCCGTGGGCGCTGAGATAGCGGGCAAGGCCGGCCCCGTAGCTGCCGGTGCCTTCGACGCCGACCTTTCCCACCTCGCCCTCTCGCCGCAAGAAGACGAGGAGGGCCTTGTAGCCCTTCTCGTCGGCGGGGAAGGACTCCGTTCCGAGCACGCGTCCGACCTCGTCGAGCACGACGGCGACGTGGTTGTCGGCGTGGGTGTCGACCCCGCCGGTGACACGGCGCTGTTCTTCTGTCATTCTTGGCATGTCGCCTCCTTGAGGGGTGATGAGCTGCCAGCTGGAACGGGCGGACCGAGCACTTCTTGGACACGTGAGGTCTGGCTCCTATCAAGTCACGATCCGTTCCGGCCGGCAGTTCGTGTCGTCCCGTCGAGCCCGGTCGGCGGTTCTGGGCCAAGACACGCCGACTGGCGGTCAGCTCTCCTTTGAGCCAGACCGAGCCCGGCGGGACGACACGAACTTCATGGCCCAGCGAGCTTGTGGGCCGCTAGAGGACAACCGGTGGATTTCCACAGCTCGTGCGGTTTTCCACCCCCTCCCCCCG
>DATCFG010000018.1:0-22927 GCA_036509655.1 Solirubrobacteraceae bacterium
GGCAACTGCAAGGCCGTAGTTCAGACAGTTTCGTTGAGGTCACACTCGACGGCAGGCGCCAAAGCCCCAAAACAACCGCGAAACCACCGACAGCCCGCCCGCGGCACCGTCGCGCCTACCCCTCCCGAGGATCGAGGCTAACCCCGCGCGGCGAACTCGACCGCGTAGGTCGCGCCCCGTTCGCCATGCCCGACGATCGCCGGGACCGCGGGGGAGACGCCGACGCCGGCGTCGCGGAAGGTGCCCGTGAGGATCACTTCGCGGTGCGGCGGCGAGTGCATCCAGGCGGCGACGATCTCCGCGGGCGTGGCGGCCGAGCGGGTGCCCCAGGCGAGGTTCTGCGCGGTCGCGAGGCTCGGCGCATGCGCGCCGTAGGGCAGCGCTTCGATCAGCGTCGCGGGCGTCTGTCCGGAGGGGCTGTCGTCGCTGAAATAGTCGTCGCGCACCATGCCCGTGGCCTGCTTCCCGGCGACGGCCTGCAGTTCGCGGTTGGGGCGCAGCGGGCGCAGGCGGTAGGCGGCGCGCACCTGGTCGATCAGGCACAGCGTCGCGCTGTCGACGATCACCGTGTCGGCGGCGGTCGGCCGCAGGTTGGCGTACGCGCAGGAGCGCCGCGACTTCGCCTTTGTCTGCGTGCTCGCCGCCAGGGCGCTCGCGGGAGCCAGCGGCGAAGGGGCAAATAGAACGAGCAGCGCGACGGCGAGCAACGTCAGCGCGGCGATGACCGCGACGCTGATCGTCCTCCTTGATGTCTCGGCTCCCCAGGACAGAGTGCAGGAATCTTTGCAGAACGAGGAGATCGAGGCGTGACGGCGTACTGAACGCCCCCGGTCCCGTTCTCGTGCGACGATATGAGGACTCCTTGGGGAGTCGTCCAATGGCAGGACATCAGGTTTTGGTCCTGAGAATCGGGGTTCGAATCCCTGCTCCCCAGTACAGTTCAGGACGATGAGCGCTCCGATCATCCTGATCCTCGCCGCGGGCCAGGGGATGCGTATGCGCTCGAGCACGCCGAAGGTGCTCCACGACCTCTGCGGACGGCCGATGCTGTTGTGGCCGGTACGGGCGGCGCTCGAGGCAGGTGCCGGACGTGTCGTGGTGGTGGACTCTCCCGCGAGGGCGCTCGCGGGGGTGCTGCCGGAGGGCGTCGAGCTGGCGGTGCAACTGCGCTCGAACGGGACCGGCGGCGCGGTCGGGGCGGCGATGGCCCAGCTCGAATCCCGGGTGGACCCAGCTCTTGCGGACCCGTCACAGGTGGAGGCATCCCTGCCGGACTCCTCGATCGAGCCGAGCACACCAGTGGTGGTCCTGAGTGGAGACGTGCCGCTCGTGAGCGCGGCGACGATCCGCGAGCTGACCGAGGCCCACGCGAGGGGCGGCGCGGCGGCGACGATGGTGACGACGGTGCTCGACGATCCTGCCTGCTACGGAAGGGTGGTGCGCGGCGCGGACGGCATGGTGGAGCGCGTCGTGGAGACCAAGAATGAGGGCGATGCGAGCCCGGAGGAGCTGGAGATCGGAGAGGTGAACACGGGGATCTTCGCCTTCGACGCGGCCGCGCTGCGGAGCGCGTTGCCACGATTGAGCACCGAGAACGCCCAGGGTGAGCTGTATCTGCCGCAGGTGCTGGAGATCCTGCGCGCCGACGGGCAGGCGGTGGCGGCCCACGGGGTCGCGGACCAATGCTTGGTGCTCGGCGTGAACGACCGCGTCGCGCTGGCCCAGGTTCGCAAGCTCGCTCAGCAGGCGATCAACGAGCGGCACATGCGCGCGGGGGTCTCGATCCTCGACCCGGCGGCGACCGTGATCGACGTCGACGTGGAGATCGGCGAGGACACGACGATCGAGCCGTTCACGACGATTCGCGGCAAGACCACGATCGGCTCCGGCTGCCTCGTCAGGCATTCCTACCTCGTCGACTGCACCCTCGAGGATGGCGTCTCGGTCGGTCCGTTCGCCTATCTCCGTCCCGGCGCCACCCTCCGCAGGGGCGCGAAGGCGGGGACGTTCGTCGAGATCAAGAACTCCGACATCGGCCCCGGTGCGAAGGTCCCGCACCTGTCCTACATCGGCGACGCGGACGTCGGCGCGGGTACGAACCTGGGCGCGAGCACGATCACGGCGAACTACGACGGTCAGAACAAGCACCGCACGACGATCGGCAAGCAGGTGCGCTCGAGCGTGCACGTCTCGTTCGTCGCGCCGGTCACCGTCGGCGATCGGGCGTATACGGGCGCGGGTTCGGTGATCGTCGAGGATGTCCCCGCCGGGACGCTCGGCATCGCCCGCGCGCGCCAGACGAACAAGGCGGGCTACGCGAAGCGGCGCGAGGACGAAGTGGCGCGCGGGGAGGGCGGATCGACGCGTGGCGAGGATGGATCGACGCGGCTGGACGACGAGGCGAAGCGACGTGGGGACGACGCTCTAGACTCCGAGCGGAGATGAGCAGCGCGATGGACATCCGCTCGGAGCCCTCGTCGAACACGAGCCTGTCGGTTGACTACAACAAGCGGCTGATGCTGTTCAGCGGGCGCGCCAACCCGCAGCTCGCCGCCGACATCGCCACGAAGCTGAACGTCGACCTCGGGCCGGTGACGCTGAAGACGTTCTCCAACGGCGAGGTCTACTGCCGCTACGAGGACTCGATCAGGGGCGCGGACGTGTTCATCGTGCAGCCCACCTGCGGCAATCCCCAGACGGGGGTGACGGCGAACGACTCGCTGATGGAGCTGCTGTTCATGATCGACGCCGCCGTCGGCGCCTCCGCGCACAGGGTGATCGCGGTGACGCCCTGGTTCGGATACTCCCGCCAGGACAAGAAGTCCTCCCCGCGCGAGCCGATCTCGGCCCGGCTGGTCGCCAGGATGCTGGAGGCGGCGGGGGCCGACAGGGTGCTGACGATGGACCTGCACGCGGGCCAGATCCAGGGCTTCTTCCAGAAGCCGGTCGATCACATGACCGCGCTGTTCATGCTGACGCGGTACTTCGGCGATCTCGGCCTCTCCGACCTCGTCGTCGTGGCGCCGGACGCGGGGCGGGTGAAGTTGAACAAGAACTTCGCCTCGAAGATCGGCGCCGAGCTCGCGATCCTCGACAAGGAGCGCCCCGCGCAGCAGGTCGCGGAGATCGGCTACGTGATCGGCGACGTCAAAGGCAGAACGGCGGTGATCGTCGACGACATGATCGACACCGCGGGGACCTTGAAGGCGGCGGCGCGGACGGTGCTCGAAGAGGGCGCGTCGAGCGTCTACGCGGCGGCCACCCACGGGGTGTTCTCCGGCGACGCGTTCGAGAACCTCGCCGACGCCGGCCTGAAGGAGATCGTCGTGACCGACACGATCCCGATGCGGGTCGGCCATCCCGAGAACATCAGAGTGCTGCCGTGCGCGGAGCTCCTCACCGACTCGATCCGGCGGATCTTCACCGACGATTCGGTCAGCGAAGTCTTCGGCGGGGAGAACCAGCTGTTCTAGCGTGGGGGGAGCAGGCTCCCCCCACGGACCCCCCCACAGTGGATATACGGCGGCATGTGGGGAGAACCAGCTGTTCTGGGGCCGATTGCTAGAGTCCTCTCCTCGATGGCCGATACGACTACCAAGCTGGATGTGAGCAGCCGCACGGCGGGTGGCTCGCGCGCGACACGGCGCCTGCGCCGTGGTGGCCGCGTGCCCGGGGTGCTCTACGGCGGCGGCGGCGATTCGGTGAGCTTCGACGCCGACGAGCGCGAGCTGCGGCTCGCGCTCGCCTCCTCGGGCGCGGTACTCGACCTGAGCGTCGACGGCGGCAAAGCGACCCCCGTCGTGTTGAAGGAGACCCAGCGCGATCCCGTTCGCGGCGAGACCGTGCACATCGATCTGCTGCGGGTGCGCCTCGATCAGGCGATCCACGCGGTCGTGCCGCTGGAATTGACCGGCACCGAGGACGCCCCCGGCGTGAAGGAGGGTGGCGTGCTCGAGCAGCCCACGCGCGAGTTGAACGTGGAGGCGTTGCCGACCGCGATCCCCGAGTCGATCGTGCATGACGTCGGCGAGATGCAGATCGGCGATCACATCGGCCTGGCCGACGTGACGGTCCCCGAGGGTGTGACGTTGCTGGACGATCTCGAGGAGACGGTCGTCGCGACCCTCTCTCCGCCCCGGCTGCAGGCCGAAGTGGAGGAGGAAATCGAGTCCGAGACGGAGCTCGTCGGCGAGGCCGCGGAGGGTGGCTCGGAGGACGCCGGCTCCTCCGAGGATTCATCCTCAGACGGCGGGGAGTAGCACCGCTGCGACGCCCGTTCGGCGGTGGCGGTGGTGGAGCCGTCGACTGGTTGGTCGTCGGGCTCGGCAATCCCGGCAGCGAGTACGCCGGCACGCCGCACAACGTCGGGTTCGACGTGGCCGATGCGCTCGCCGAGCGCTGGGGGCTGGGCCGGCAGAGGGAGCGCTTCAAGGGCTTGCTCGCCGAAGGGCGTGCGGGCGGTGTCCCGGGTGAGACGTCCCCGACTCGCGTGGCGCTGCTCACGCCGCAGACCTACATGAACGACGCCGGCCGCTCGGTCGGGCCGGCCCGCGGCTCGTTCAAACTGCCCCTCGAGCGGGTGCTCGTCGTGCACGACGAGATCGATCTGCCGTTCGGCGAGGTCCGCGCCCGCGTCGGTGGCGGGCTGGCCGGGCACAACGGGCTGAAGTCGATCAAGCGCGAGCTCGGCGGCGCGGAGTTCGCGCGCGTCAGGATTGGCGTGGGCAGGCCCGACAGCACCGATCCGGAGATCGTCTCGGGCTACGTGCTTGGCCGCTGGCGTCAGAGCAAGGACGAGGTCGCCGACCTCCTCGAGCGCGGGGTGGCGGCGGTCGAGCGGGTGCTCGCGGGAGAGCACTGATGGCGCTGCGCTCGCTGTTGGGGCTGATCGAGGAAGACGCGTCGGCACAGCGTCTGGCGCGCGAGGGCGGCCACGCGTTCGTTTCCTCCTCGCTGCGCCCCTACGCGATCGCCGCGCTCGCGGACATCGGGCCCGCGGCGCGGGCGCGGCCGACGCTCGTAGTCGTCGGCGACGACCGCGCGGCGCGCGACATGGCCGCGGACCTGCGCGCCTGGCTGGCGCCGCGGCGCGTGCGCTACTACCCCTCGCGCGGCGTCGCCTATGAGTCGCACCTCACGCCGCCGCCGCACCTGGTCGGTCTGCGCGTGGCGGCGCTCGACGCGCTGCTGGCCGCGAAGGACACCGAGCTCGAGCCCCCGGTCGTCGTCGTCAGCGCGGTGGCGCTCTCGGAGAAGGTGCCCGACCCGGCGCTGCGCCCGCACTCGTTCACGCTGCGCACCGGCGAGCTGCTCGACCTCGACGAATGCGCGGCGGAGCTCGTCGCGGCCGGGTACGAACGCGTCGAGCAGGTCGAGGAGCGCGGGCAGTTTGCGCTGCGCGGTGGTCTGCTGGATGTGTTCCCGGCCACCGAGGAGCGTGCGGTGCGGGTCGACATGTTCGATGTCGAGATCGAATCGCTGCGGTGGTTCTCGACGTTCACGCAGCGCTCGCTCGGAGACGTCGCGGAGGTCGAGATCGCGCCCGCGGCCGAGCTCGCGGCCGAGCACCGCGAGCTCGCGGAGATCGCCGCCCTGGAGGAGGAGGCGAATCGCCCGGACATCGCCGAGCTCCTCCCCGTCGATCGCTTCGGCGCGCTGCTCGACCTACTCGGGGCCGACACGCAGCTGCTCGTCGCCGCCGAGGAGGAGCTCGCGCCGGCGCTCGGCGACCACTGGACCGACGTCTCTGCGGCGTTCGCGGACGAGGACGCGCATCACCTATACGTCCCCCCGGAGCAGATCGAAGCGGCGCTGAGGGAGCGCGCGCGGATCTGGCTGTCGTCGATCTCGAGCGGCCAGGAGCTCGAGCTGCGCGCGCAGACCGCCGACACCGCCGCGCGCTCGCTGGCCGAAGCTGAGCCCGAGCTCGAGAAGCTCGTGCGCAGCGGCTACCGCACGGTCGTCGCGTTCCCTCAGCGCGGCGAGGGCGAGCGCGCGGCCTACAACCTCGGGCGCCTGCAGGCGACGTGGCTGGGCGAGGGCGTGTCCACGGACGTCGAACGATTGATGCCCACCCACCCGATGGAGCCGTCGCTGCGCTTCGCGGCGGCGTCGCTGCGCGAGGGCTTCGTCGCGCCCGGGCTGAAGCTCGCGGTCTTTCCCGAGCATCGCCTCTTGCGCCGCCGCCGCGGAGGATCGAATGCCCGCCCACCCCGGGGCCCCGGCCAGGATGGCCGGCGCGGCGGCCAGGGCGGCTCTCGCAGGGGGGCTCTGCGCTCGTTCACCGAGCTGCGCACGGGCGACATCGTCGTCCACGAGGACCACGGGGTGGCCCGTTTCGCCGGCTTCGAGACGCGGACCGTCGCGGGCGTCACGCGCGACTATCTCTACCTGGAATACCAGGGCGACGACAAGGTGTTCGTGCCGACCGAGCAGCTCGCGAAGATCTCCCGCTACGTCGGCGGTGGTGGCGAGAATCCGCCGCTGTCAAAGCTCGGAGGGACGCGCTGGGACACGATGAAGGCGCGCGCCCGGCGCGCCGCGCAAGAGCTGGCGGGGGAGCTGCTCAGCCTCTACGCCGAGCGCCGGCGGCGGACCGGGCACGCGTTCGAGCCCGACTCCGACTGGCAGCGCGAGTTCGAGGAGCGTTTTCCCTTCACCGAGACGCCCGACCAGCGCGAGGCGATCGAGCTGGTGAAGGCCGACATGGAAGCGCCCCAGCCGATGGACCGCCTGATCTGCGGCGACGTCGGCTACGGCAAGACCGAGGTGGCCCTGCGCGCGGCGTTCAAGGCCGCCAACGAGGGCAAGCAGGTGCTGATGCTGGTGCCGACGACGATCCTCGCCCAGCAGCACTACGGGACTTTCGCCGAGCGGCTCGCCGACTACCCGTTCACGCTCGAGCACGTCTCGCGGTTTCGCTCCCCCGCCGAGCAGAAAGCCGCGATCAAGGGTTTCGCGGATGGCAGAGTCGACATCCTGATCGGCACTCACCGGGTGCTCTCGAAAGACGTCCGCGCGAAGGACCTCGGCCTCTTGATCGTCGACGAGGAGCAGCGCTTCGGGGTCAAGCAGAAGGAGCTGCTGCGCCAGCTCAAGCTGAAGGTCGACGTGATCTCGATGAGCGCCACGCCGATCCCGCGCACCCTCCAGATGTCCCTCGCGGGGTTGAGAAACATCTCCGTGATCGAGACCCCGCCCGAGGGCCGCCGGCCGGTGAAGACGTATGTCGGCGAGTACGAGGAGGAGCTCGTCAAGCGCGCGATCGTCCGCGAGCACGAGCGCGACGGGCAGGCTTTCTTCCTGCACAACCGCGTCGAGACGATCGAGGAGACGGCCGAGCGGCTGCGCGCGATGTGCCCGGGCGTGAAGTTCGCGGTCGCCCACGGCCAGATGGGCGAGGGCGAGCTCGAGGAGGTGATGATGGACTACCTGCGCGGCGGCGCGGACGTGCTCGTGTGCACGTCGATCATCGAGTCGGGGATCGACATCCCGCAGGCCAACACCCTGATCGTCGAGCACGCCGACGCCTTCGGGCTGGCGCAGCTCTACCAGATCCGCGGGCGCGTCGGGCGCAGTCGCGAGCGCGCGTATGCGTATCTGCTCTACGACTCCGCGGCGGCGCTCACGCCCGAGGCAGCCCAGCGGCTGTCGGCGCTCTCGGACTACACCGAGCTGGGGTCGGGGTTCAAGATCGCGATGCGCGACCTGGAGATCCGCGGCGCGGGGAACCTGCTCGGCGACGAGCAGTCCGGGCACGTCGCGGCGCTCGGGTTCGAGCTCTACATGCAGATGCTCGACGAAGCGGTCGCCGCCGCCGGCGACCGGGAGGAGAGGAATGGATCCCGCCCACCCGGATCCCACCCACCCGAGGAGCTCGCGGAGCCGGTGCGCCTGGACGTGAACGTCGACGCCTACGTGCCCGCCGACTACATCCCCTACGAGCAGGCGAAGATCGACGTCCACCGCCGCATCGCGGGCGCGTTCGAGGTGGCCGACGTGGAGGGGTTGCGCGAGGAGCTCGAGGACCGCTTCGGGCCGGTGCCCGAGCCGCTGGAGAACCTGCTCGCGCTGCAGCGTGCGCGCATCAAGTTCGGCGAGGCGGGCGTGCGCACGGTCAGCTTCCGCGGAGATCGCCTCGCTGTGACGCCGGTCGAGCTCGACTCCGTGCGCGCCAAGCGTCTGCGCCAAGAGCTGCCCGAGGCGCTCTACGAATCCGGGCGCTCGCAGGTCTCGGTGCGGGTGCCGAAGGAGGGCAAGGAGCGCTTCCCGACCGTCGTACGCGCGGCCGACGTGCTCTTGGCGATCAGTCGCGAGGCGGCATGAAGTCCGGCCGCGAAGCGAAGTAAGATCCAGTCGCGAAGCGGCGTAGACCCCGTACCGGAGCCGTTTCCGGGCCGCTGAGAGCACTTCTCGAAACTTCTTTATGCACGAGTTAGGACATATCCGCTAGAGTGCCCGCGTCGTGTCCAAGAGACTTCGCTTCATATCGGCGCTAGGCGCCGTTTTCTTTGCCTCGTTGGCGCTCGCTGCGTGTGGCGGCGGCATTCCCAGCAACGCGGTCGTGCAGGTCGGCAGCAACCCGATCACGAAGGTGACCTTCGAACACTGGATGTCGATCGCGGCGTCCTCGAGCGCGACGACCGCGGCCGCCAAAACGGCCAAGCCGGTGATCCCCGATCCGCCGGACTACACCGCATGCATCGCGCATCTCGAAGCGACCGCGGCGAAACCGGCGAAGGGCCAGGCCAAGCCGACCAAGGCGGAGCTGAAGTCCGAGTGCGGGCAGCAGTACTCCTCGCTCAAGCAGGAGGTGCTCGGCTTCCTGATCTCATCGGAGTGGGTGATCGGCGAAGCCTCTCAGCTCGGCGTGAAGGTGTCCGACGCGGAAGTCAAGAAAGAATTCGAAAAGATCAAGAACCAGCAGTTCCCGAAGGCCGCGGAATTCGAAAAATTCCTGGCGACCTCGGGCCAGACCACCTCTGATCTGCTTCTGCGCGTGAAGCTGAACATGCTCTCTTCGAAAATCCAGCAGAAGATCTCGAAAGAGAAGGGCACCCCCAGCAAAGCCGAAATCGAAAAGTACTTCAAGGAAAACCCGTCCCGCTTCGGCACGCCGGAAAAGCGCAACGTCGCGATCATCCTCACGAAGACCGAAGCGCAGGCCAAGGAAGCCAAGAAGGAAATCGAATCGGGCAAGAGCTTCGCGTCGGTCGCCAAAGCCAAGTCGATCGACCCGACGAGCAAGGCCAAAGGCGGACTGCTCACCGGCGTGACCAAGGGCCAGGAGGAGGCGGCGCTGAACACCGCGATCTTCTCCGCTCCCCTCAACAAGCTGGGCGGCCCCGTGAAGACGCCCTTCGGTTACTACATCTACGAAGTGAAGAGCGCCACCAAGGGCAGCCAGCAGACGCTCAAGCAATCGGAAGCGTCGATCAAGCAGCAGCTGACCGCCACCCACCAGCAGGCGGCCCTGAGCAAGTTCGTCAAGGAATTCAAAAAGACATGGACCGCGAAGACGGACTGTCGCTCCGAATATGTGGTGATGGACTGCAAGCAGTACAAAGCGCCGAAGGCTAGCTCCACGAGATCCACCGCGGTCCCGACGACGAGCACGCCGGCGCAGACGACCACGGCGCCCGCCACCACGGCGCCCAGCACCACCAAATAGACCGACTCCGGTGATGCCGGTGAAACGAGCTCGCAGGATCCTCCTCGGCGGTTCGCTCCGATGAGCCAGATCGAGCGCGTCCACGCGCGCCAGATCCTCGACAGCCGCGGCAACCCCACCGTCGAGGTCGAGGTCGGCCTGCGTTCGGGCGCGCACGGCCACGCCGCGGTGCCCTCGGGGGCCTCGACGGGCGAGTTCGAGGCCCAGGAGCTGCGCGACGGCGGCGAGCGCTGGCAGGGCAAGGGCGTGAGGAGTGCGGTGGCGAACGTGAACGGCGAGATCGCCGCCGCGGTTGCGGGTCTCGACGCCTCCGATCAGGGCGGTCTCGACAGGGCCATGATCGAGCTCGACGGTACGCCCAACAAGTCGCGGCTCGGCGCGAACGCGATCCTCGGCGTGTCGCTCGCGGCGGCGCACGCGCAGGCGGCCGAGGAGGGCCTTGCGCTGTGGCGCTATCTCGGCGGCGAGTCCGCGCGGGTGCTGCCCGTGCCGATGATGAACGTGCTCAACGGCGGCGCGCACGCCGACAACAAGGTCGACTTCCAGGAGTTCATGGTCGTGCCCTGCGGCGCCGCGAGCTTCTCGGAGGCGCTCCGCATGGGCGCCGAAGTGTTCCACGCCCTCAAAGGCACCCTCCGCGGGCGCGGGCTCGGCACCACCGTCGGCGACGAGGGCGGCTTCGCGCCAGACCTCGACTCCAACGAGGACGCCCTGCGGATGCTCGTCGCGGGTATCGAAGCCGCCGGCTTGCGGCCGGGGGAGGACGTCGCGATCGCCCTCGACCCGGCAACGAGCGAGCTCTACCACGACGGCTCCTACGTGCTCGAGCACGAGGGCCGCACGCTGAACGCCGGGGAGCTGGCCGACTACTGGGCGGACCTCGCGGCGCGCTATCCGATCGTCTCGATCGAGGACGGCATGGACGAGGAGGACTGGGACGGGTGGAAGGCCCTCACCGAGCGCCTGGGGAACTCCGTGCAGCTAGTCGGGGACGATCTGTTCGTCACCAACACCGAGCGCCTGCACCGCGGCATCGAGCTGGGTGTCGCCAACTCGATCCTCGTTAAGGTTAACCAGATCGGCACCCTCACGGAGACGCTCGCGGCGATCGCGATGGCCCGCGAGGCCGGCTACACCGCGGTGATGAGCCACCGTTCGGGAGAGACCGAGGACGTGACGATCGCCGATCTGGCGGTTGCCACCGGTTGTGGGCAGATCAAGGCCGGGGCGCCGTCGCGCTCTGATCGCGTCGCGAAGTACAACCAGCTGCTCCGCATCGAGGAGCAGCTTGGAGCGCGGGCGCAGTTCCCCGGGCGCTCGGTCTTTCGCGGCTGACGGGGAGGAGGCCGGCGCGGGAGGGCGAATGCGTGGATGTGCCCTCCGCATCCGCCACGGCTGGCCGCGACAGCGGTCGCAGCACTGCACGCGGCGCCGGCCGCGGCAGCGGTCGCGGCCGATCGCCCGCCAGCCGCAGCGCGGGCCCGCCGACGCGCGTGCGCTGGGATCGGTTGGGCCGCGTGGCGATGCTGTGCGTGCTCGTCGTTCTCGCCTACCTCTACCTGAGCGCCGGCGTGCATCTGGTGAGCACCTGGCACCAGGCACGCGGCGCGAGCGCGAAGGTGGCCGCGATGCAGCGCGAACACGACGCGCTCCAACGCCAGCACGAAGCGCTTGCCTACCCCGGCGCCGTCGAAGCGCAGGCGCGCAAGCTGGGCCTGATGAAGCACGGCGAGCAGCCCTACATCGTCAGCCGCCTGCCGAACAACTAGACCCGACCAGGCGCATACCGATGTAGGCGTGGCCGCGCAGGGGTCGCGCGGGCGCTCCGAGCGAGCCCGCTAACCTCGCGCGGGTGTCCTTCGAGAACGCGATCTACCAGTGGCAGCAAGGTGAGCGTCGCCTGCGCGCCGCCCCGGCGGAGCGAAAGGTGTTGCTGGAGCAGGTCGCCGAAACCTTGGTCACCGAACTGCGCCGGCGTCTTGGCGGGAGGTTCACCGCGGAGGAGCTCGTCGAGCTCTACGGGCGCGGCACCGCCTGGTGCCTGCAAGCCGCGATGAACGAGGCTCCAGGCGCCCCCTGGGCGTGGGACTCGGGCATCGTCGTCGACGCCGCCTTCGGGCGATACCTGCGCGAGGCCGCCGACTACGCGGGCGGCCGCCGTGCGGTGGAGATGACCTAGCTGTCGTCGGAGCCAGAGCCGGTGCGGCGGATGACGATGCGGTCCTCCTCGACGAGGACCTCGACCGGGCGGTGGCCGGCCCAGTGCTCGGCGTAGACCGGGTTGTCCTGAACGGCGGGGTCGAGCCACAGGCCGTAGCCCTCCTCGCCATGATCGAAGGTGCCCTCGAGCGGGCCGGCATTGCTGCGCGTGCTCCGGCGGCCGCGACCGCCACGCCGGCTGCGGCGACGGCGGGGGGTATCCGACTGCTCGCCCTCCGCATCCGACTCCCCACCCTCCTCCTCGTCGCTGTCCTCGTCGCTGTCCTCGTCGTCCTCCTCCGGCGGGGCTTCCGCCTTGATCCGCTCGGCCTCGATCTCGGCGGCCTCCAGCTCGGCGGCGATCAGCGCGTCGTCCTCGGCGCGGAGGTCGATCTCGTCGTAGTCGGCCGCGCTCGCGCCGGCGACGGCCTCCTCGTCGCTTGAGAGCTCGTTCTGGCGCTTGAACTGCTCGATGTCCTGCACGCTTACCTCGAGCTGGTGGGCGACCCAGGCGTCGGTACGGCCTTGCCGTACCCAGACGCGGATCTGGTTTAGATGTGGGCGCAGTGATCTACGAGCCATGGACGGTCCGAGAGACTAGCGCATCGCGACCGGGGGGCACGCGCGGAAGCGTCGAGGAAGCTTCGGGGTAGCTTTCGACCGACCCTCGCACTATGCTACGCCTTCGGCTTTGGGGGAAGCGGGCCGATTGCCTGTAGGCAAATAGGAAGGTAAACCGTATGCTGGTCCTGACGCGCAAGTCCAACCAGAGCATCATGATCGGAGACGACATCGAGGTGTCGGTCCTGTCCGTGATGGGTGACAAGGTGCGCATCGGGATCCAGGCGCCTCAGGAGGTCCCCGTGTTCAGGACCGAGATCTACCTCGAGATCCACCGCGAGGACGGCGCCACGCCGAAGGACGTCCGCGACGAGGTCAACGAGTCCCTACGGGGACTCGGCGACGGGACTCAGCCAAGCAGTAAGTAGAGCACGCGGAACATCACCGCGGTGACGATCACCGCGGTCGCGACGAGCGCGAGGACGAGCAGGACGAAGCGGATCGAGCCGCGCTTGTGACGGCGATCGACTTCACGTTTGAGCGCGCGCTTCTCGGTGGTCCGCTGGAGCGAGTGGCGACGGTGGCGCTCGAGCGAGATCTCCCTGGCGAACGCACGCTCGAGCTCACCGAGGCTCTGGCGCATGCGCATCAGGTCGTCTTCGCGCGCTCGTAGACGGCGACGAAGCGGAGGTAGTTCTCGGCGATCTTGCGGGCGCCGGCGGCGCGATCGATCTTGCCGTCGACGTAGGCCTTCAGCGGATCCCACCAGATCGAGCGTCCGATCGCGAAGCCGATGTAGCCATCGACGGGCGCGGCGGCCACGAGCCACTGGTCGACCTTCGCGTCGTCCGCGCCGCGCCCGAGTACGACGCACTTGACGCCGTCACGACCGCCTGTGCGTGCCTGGGCGACGAGCATCTCACAGTCCGAGCGCTCGTCAACGCCCTCGATCTTCCAGATGTCGACCTCGATCTTCGCGTCCTGGACCGCCGCGATCGTGCGGCGCATCAGCTCGGGGCGCAGCTCCGCGTCGTAGCGATCGGAGTCGCCGTCGACCGACTGCAGCTGGGCCTCCTCGGCGGGCACGAGCAGCTCGAAGAGGAACTTGCGCTTGTGCGTGTGTAGCCAGTCCGACAGTCGCTTGAGCTTCTTCAGCTGCTCGCCGTTCTCCTCGGCGTCGCCGTCGGGGTTGTAGCGGACGAGCACCTTGCAGAAGTCCGGGTCGAAGGACTCGATGTGCTTGCCGAAGTCCTCGCCGTACTGGAAGTCGAACATGTTCTGCCCCGAGCGCTCCGCGGGCATCGCGAGCTTCAGGCCCTGCGCGTGGGCTTCCGCGGGGACGCTGCCGCCGAACTGCTCGTCGACGAGCACGCCCGTCACCGACGCGTCCGCGCCGGCCGTGACCGCCTGCTGGAGGCCCTCGAAGATCAGGTGCTTGGCGTCGGCGATCATCGCCGTCTGCTCGGAATCGGGTTCGCCCTCGATGCCGAAGAACTTCTTCTGGAATGACCCGCGGTGATCGAACGCGAGGATGTAGAGCTTCCCGTCGTAGCCTGGTTTCATCGCTTGAGTATTTCAAAGGCGTGCCGGCCGGGGTGGGCAGGTCCTTAGAATGGGTCAGACGATGTCCTCTCCTGCGGATCTGTTCGTCGTGTGCAAGCAGTGCGGGTCGGAGGTCAGCCCGTACATCACCGAGTGCCCCTACTGCGGGCACCGTCTGCGCCGGCGCGCGCCCGACCTGCCCCGGGGCAAGGGCGTGGGCGCCGCGCGCCGTCCCCGGCGGCTGCATCTGCCGCGCTTCGGCCGCTCCGCGCGCGGGGGCGAGGGAACGGTGCTCGCTCCCTCACGTGCCCGCGGAGTCCACAGCGCCACGAGCCTGCGCGTCGACGCACGGCCCTACGCGACGATCGCGCTCGTCGCGCTCGGCTGCGCGGGCTGGATCCTGTTGCGAGGAGGCTACGTGGGCATCGAGAAGCTGATGATCGTCGGCCCGCTCGACGGCGACTGGTGGAAGCTCTTCAGCACCCAGTTCGCCTACCTGAACGGGCTGTACGCGTTCGTGACGCTGCTCGCGGTCGCGATCTTCGGCTGGCTGTTGGAGCGTCGCCGCGGACCGGGGGTCGTGCTCGCGGTGTTCCTCGGGGCGGGGGCGACTGGCGCGCTGGTCGCTAGCGCGGTCTATGCCGAGCCGCTCGTCAGCGGCGCCAACGGCGCCGCGCTCGGCCTGCTGGCCGCCTGGGCGGCGCCCGACCTGATCGACGCGCGCGCCGGTGACTACTACGAGGGCGATCTGCTCGGCGTCGCGGCGATCGCCGCGCTGCTGCTCGCGCTGCCGTATGCGCGCCCGGAGGCGAGCTGGCTGGCGGGCGTCACGGGCGCGATCATTGGGCTGGCATTTGGCTACGGTATGCACTTGCTCGATACCACCCCTACACAGGAGTAGCGACATGGAGATCCGCTTCCTTGGCCACTCGGCCTTCGAGTTGACCGACGGAGACACGAAGGTGTTGATCGACCCGTTCCTCACCGGCAACCCGAAGGCGACGACGACGGCCGACGAGCTGAGCCCGGACGCGATCCTGCTGACGCACGGCCACGTCGACCACATCGGCGACACGGTCGCGATCGCCAAGCGCACCGGCGCGGAGGTCGTGGCGATCGTCGAGATCGCCAACGAGCTCTCCGAGGAGGGCCTGGAGAAGGTCCACGATCCGAACCTCGGCGGGACCGTCGAGTGCGGCTGGGGCTCGGTCAAGCTGGTCCCGGCATGGCACACCTCGACGACGCCGAAGGGGACCGTGAACACCCCGGCGGGCCTGCTCGTGAAGATCGGCGGAAAGACGATCTACCACCTCGGCGACACCTGCCTGTTCTCGGATCTGGAGCTGATCTCCAAGCGCGCGGGGCAGATCGACGTCGCGCTGATGTGTATCGGTGGCCACTACACGATGGATCGCGTCGACGCGGTCGAGGCTGCGAAGCTGATCGGGGCCCGCGAGGTGATCCCCTGCCACTACGACACGTTCCCGCCGATCGAGACCGACGCGGAGGCGTTCAAGGGGGACGTCGAGACGGATACCTCCTCGCAGGTCATCGTGCTCGCGCCGGGAGAGACCCACGCGCCATGACGACGGGGGACGAGACGCCATGGCGATGACGCACGCGGTCGTGCTGATCGAGGCGGAGCGCGACGCGCTCTCGACCCTCGGCGGCGCGCTCGCGGACGTGGAGGGCGTCGCCGAGGCCTACTCGGTGACGGGCGAGTGGGACTTCGTCGCGATCGTGCGAGTCCCCGACCACGAGCAGCTCGCCGACGTCGTCACCGCCGCGATCGGCGGGCTGGCGGGTGTGACGCGCACCCAGACGATGGTCGCCTTCGCGGCCTACTCCCGGCACGACCTCGAGTCCCTGTTCTCCGTAGGCGAATAGACCTCGCTTAGACTGCGTCGCCGATGGCGACGATCCCCCTGAAGCCGCAGTACGGCCCGACGCTCGACACGCTGCTCGCAGGTCGCTGGCATGGGGCGCCGCGGGCGGTGAGGGGCCTCGTGAGAGCGGGGTGCGTGGGACTGGTCGCGATTGCGGTCGCGGTGGTCCTCACGCTGCTGCCCGCCACCTACTCCCACGGCGGCCCGGCGCCGTTTAGCTTCAGCTACAGGGGCCTCTACCGGACGACTCCCGAAGCGGGCCAGTACGTGCGTGTCGATCGCCGCGCCGACGGCCGGCTGGAGGACTCCTTCGCGGTCTCTCCCCTGCGCCTGCCGCCCTACGGCGGCGGTCTGAGCGGCGAGCTGCCGGTGTATGCGAGCGGCTACACCGAGCGGCTGCGCGCGAAGTTCGCCGACTTCGTGCTGCGCGGCGAGGGGAAGACGCGGGTGAACACGGTCCCCGCGTACAACATCTTCTACACGGCGACCGTCGAAGGCCGCGAGATGTACGGACGCGACGTGCTGCTGCTGCCGGAAGGCACGGGTGTGCGCAACGGGGTTGCGCTCGAGCTGCTGACGCTGCCGAGGCCGCCGCTCAGATCGCCGCTGGAAGTGGCGAGCGAGGGCGTGTTGGAACGGCCCGTCAAGACGTTTACGTTCAGCTGAGAAGCGCCCGCCGCTAGGGCGCGGTGGCTGTGTCCGGTGCCGGCGCGGGGGTGCCGCCGGTCTGTTGTTCGACCGGCGGGTTGCCCTGGGATTCCGTCTGCGGGGCGGAAGTGGATGTTTCTCCGCCGGCGGTGCTCGGGGGAGTGGTTGCCGCGGCCGGTTCTTCGGTTGCCGGGGGCGTCGTGACGGGCTGAGCGGGCGTTTCGCCGGCGGGCGGCGTGGTGGCGGGCGCCGCGGGCGTGCTCGGCTGGGGCTGCGCGGTCGCCGCGGTCGGAAGTTCGGTGGTCTCGGTCGTGACCTGTGTGACGGGCGCCGCCACGACCGGTTTGACCGGTGCGGTGGCGGGTTTGACCGGCGCGGTGGCGGTTGCGAGGGCGGACGCGGTGTGCGTGTTGGAGACGGTCACCGCGGCGTGAGTCGAGGGCGCCTTGGGGGGCTTGCCGGCGGGCGAGTGGCGCCTGCGGTGGGCGAGCGCGGCGACCGGGACGACGACGGCAGCGGCGGCGGTGGGCGGTTGGGCCTGGTCGCGGACGACGACCGGCACCGCGGCCGGAGCGGCGGCCGAGGCGGAGGCGGCGACCGTGTGGCGATGGTGGGCCTGGCCCGAGTGTTGCGCCGCGACGGCCCCCGCGGTGACGAGCGCGGCGGCGGCGAGTCCGGCGACCGCCTTGGTGGCCAGCGCGCCTGCCCCGGCGGTGAGGATGCCGCCGGCGCTCACTCCTCCGGCGCTCGCCGCGCCGGCCGCCGCCGTGGCCCCCGCGGCTCCGGCGGTCGCTCCGGCTCCGCCGGCGACGTGCGCGGAGCCGGCCGAGGCGGTCGAGCCGAGCTTCGTGAGGACGAGCTTTTTGAGCATGAAGAGCGGGCCGACGGGGAGGATCGCGGCGAGCGCGTGGTTGTTGGCCCGGAGGTGCTTCTTGAAGTCGTGGCAGCGTTCGCAGTCGCGCACGTGCCGGCGCGCGGGGGCGCCGAGCTTGACCAGACCCTCGGCGGCCTCGCCGAGCTCCAGGCGGACCTCCTCGCAGCTGAGCTTGCGCGCCTCGGCGGCCTCGGCGAGCGAGATCCGGGCGCGCACGAGCAGGGACTTGACCGAGGGCACGGTGGTCTCCATCGCGTGCGCGATCTGCTCGTAGGAGAGCGCGTCGATCTCGCGCAGCAGGAGCGCGGTGCGCTGCGTCTCGGGCAGCTGCTGGACGTCGCCGATCAGCTGGCGGAAGCTCTCGCGGCGCAGGACCTTCTCGCCTGTGGAGATCCCGCCTTCGGCGAAGTGGATGTCCATCGAGTCGACGCCGATCGCGGAGGCGCGGCGGAGATGGTTGAGCGAGCGGTTGCGCGCGATCCGATAGAGCCACGGCCGCACGTTGATCTCGCGCTCGTCGGCGAGGATCGCGTTGAAGGCGGCGGTGAAGACCTCCTGGAGGACGTCCTCGGCGTCCTCCTTAGAGGAGAGCATGTGCCGGCAGAAGGAGAGCAGGCGCGACTGGTAGCGCGAGAGGAGCGTCTCGAAGGCCGCGTGCTGCCCGCGGCGCGTGAGCGCGACGAGCTTCTCGTCGGACTGCAGGCGCAGCAGCGGGGAGGGCCTGGACAGGCCCGGAATGCTGCTGTGCGCTAGTGCGGTGGCCTCCACGGTGGCTCCACTCCTCCTTTCTAACCTTTCCTACACGGTAGCAAGGGAAAAGTTGCGCGTTCGCGGGCCTTAAACGGACTTTAAAGATAGGGATGGCGTTGCCGGCCGAGCGAAGGCCGCCGGCCAGTGCAACGTGCGAACCTACCTGGAGACGGCCCCCAGGCCCGGGTGGCGGAATCGGTATACGCAGCGGACTTAAAATCCGCGGCTCGCAAAGGGTATGTGGGTTCGAGTCCCACCCCGGGCACCTGCCGAGAAGATAGAGTCGCGAGCGTGGCGAGCGAGGACACGCGGTATCCGACGCTTCGTGGCATCCAGGAGATGGGCGCCACGGAGGCGCAGACCTTCCACGGCGGGCGGTTGATCGCGCGGCGGTTGAAGGCGCATGGGGTGAGCAAGCTGTTCACGCTGTCCGGCGGACATCTGTTCTCGATCTACGACGGGTGCCGGGAGGAGGGGATCGAGATCGTGGATGTGAGGCACGAGTCGACGGCGGCGTTCGCGGCGGAGGGCTGGGCGAAGGTGACGAGGGAGCCGGGCGTGTGCGCGCTGACGGCGGGGCCGGGCGTGACGAACGGGATCAGCGCGATCGCGAGCGCGCAGCAGAACCACTCGCCGATGCTGGTGCTCGGCGGGCGCGCGCCGGCGGGACGCTGGGGGATGGGCTCGCTGCAGGAGATCGACCACGTGCCGTTCGTAAGGCCGCTGACGAAGCTGGCGGCGACGCCGGACTCGACCGCGGAGATCCCGGGCCTCGTCGACGAGGCGTTGGCGGTCGCGATGACGCCGCACGGCGGGCCGACGTTCGTGGACTTCCCGATGGACTACGTGTTCATGGAGGCGGCCGAGCCCGAGCAGGCGTCGGAGGGGCTGAGCGGCCTGGCGGCAAGCAGGGAGGCGGCGGGCGCGGAGGGCGGGCAGATCGAACGCGCGGCGGAGCTGCTGAGGGGCGCGGAGCGCCCGGTGATCATGGCCGGTACCGACCTCTACTGGGGTCACGGCGAGGACGCGTTGCTGGAGTTGGCCGAGACGCTGCGGATCCCCGTGTTCCTGAACGGGCTCGCGCGGGGCTGCGTGCCGGCCGATCACGAGCTGTTCTTCTCCCGCGCGCGCGGGCAGGCGCTGAAGGGCGCCGACGTGGCGCTCGTGATCGGCGTGCCGATGGACTTCAGGCTGGGCTTCGGCGGGGCGTTCGGGGATGAGACGGAGATCGTCGTGGTCGACACGGCCGAGCCCGCGCGCCGGCATCCGAGGAAGGTGGCGACGGAGTGCTACGGCGCGCTCGCGAGCACGCTTGACGACATCCGCGCGGCGGCCGGTGGGAAGGCGCTGAAGAGCGAGGCGTGGATCGCGGGGCTGCGCGCGGCGGAGATGGAGAAGCGAGAGGGAGAGAAGGCGGAGCTCGAGGACGACCGCGCGCCGCTGCATCCGATGCGGCTGTACGCAGAGGTCGGGAGGGTGCTGGAGCGGGACGCGATCGTGATCGGCGACGGCGGCGACTTCGTGTCGTATGCGGGGAAGATGATCGAAAGCTTCGCGCCGGGCTGCTGGCTCGACCCGGGGCCGTTCGGCTGTCTGGGCACCGGCGCGGGGTACGCGCTGGCGGCGAAGCTCGCGCACCCGGAGCGGCAGGTCGTGCTGATGGTGGGCGACGGCGCGTTCGGGTTCAGCGGGATGGAGTACGACACGTTGGCAAGGCACGGCGTGAACGTGGTGGGCGTGATGGGGAACAACGGGATCTGGGCGCTGGAGAAGCACCCGATGGAGTTCCTCTACGGCTACTCGGTGGCGGCCGAGCTGACGCCGAGGACACGCTACGACCAGGTCGTGGAGGCGCTCGGTGGATATGGCGAGCTCGTGGAGCGCCCCCAGGACGTGAGACCCGCCCTGGAACGGGCGTTCAGCGCGGGGAAGCCGGCGCTGGTGAACGTGTTGACCGACCCGACGGTCGTCTACCCCCGCAAATCGAACCTCGCCTGAGGTCGCGGTCTCAAATCGTCGAGAACGCGCGCGGGCATGCACACGTACGCGCACGCGCGCGTTCTAAGCACTTCGGACTTCGTGACTTCCATCGAAGAAGGCCTCGCCGCCTGAGCCTCAGCCCGCGTCCGCCAACCGCAGAGCCCCCCCGAAGAGGATGTCGTGCTCGGAGACCTCGACGCAGTCGAGCTCGAATGCGCGGAGCGCCTCGGCGAGGAGGATCATCCCGGCGACGATCGTGGGCGCGCGGTCGGGGTGGAGGCCGACGACCGAACGGCGCTGGGCTTCGTCCATGTCGGCGAGGCGCGCGAGCAGCAGTTCGATGGTTGCGAGCTCGAGCGGGTAGCCCTGGACGCGAGAGGGGTCGTAGGGGTCGAGCTCCTGGGCGATCGAGGCGGCCGAGGTGGCGGTGCCGGCGACGGCGATCCCGCGCGTGATCGCCGCGCGCTGCTCGGGGGGGAGCCCATCGAGGAAGGCCCGGCGGACATCGAGGGCGAGATCCTGGAGCTGGGCGGGGGCGGGAGGGTCGGAGGAGATGTGCCGCTCGCTCATGCGGACGACGCCGGCGGGGAGCGAGACGTGGAAGCCGGCGACGGAGTCGTGCCCGACGATGAACTCGGTGGACCCGCCGCCGATGTCGACGACGACGGTCGGCTCGGACGAGGAGGAGCGATCGTGCATCGCGCCGAGGAACGTGAGCTGCGCCTCTTCCTCCCCGGCGAGCACCTGGGCGTCGAGCGAGTATTCGCGCCGGATCTGAGCGGCGAACTCGGGGCCGTTGGCCGCGTCGCGGACGGCGGAGGTGAGCACCGCGAGGTTGGCGACGCAGTCGTGGGCGTCGATTTCGAGGCGGTAGTCGGAGAGCGTCGCGAGCACGCGGTCGATCGCGGCGGCGGAGAGCGACCCGGAGGCGTCGACCCCCTCGCCGAGCCGCGTGACGGTCGAGCGCCGGACGAGCTCGGAGACGCAGCCCGAGGTCGAGACGTCGGCGACGAGCAGCCGCGTCGAGTTGGTGCCGATGTCGACGACGGCCACACGTGTCACGAGCGGGGATCCTAGATGGACAGACGGGGGAGGGCGAGCCGGCGAGGTGCAAGGAGGGTCGCGGCCGGAGTGCCGGTTCTTTGCTAGAACTAGAGAGAGCGACGCGGGGTGGAGCAGTCTGGTAGCTCGTCGGGCTCATAACCCGAAGGTCGCGGGTTCGAATCCCGCCCCCGCTACTCGAGAAAGCCCCGCTCAGGCGGGGTTTTTCTTTGCTCGGGGGAGCGCGCTCGGTGATCAACGCGCTCCCGGGTCAAGCTCTGGGTCAAGGTCTTGCAGACCCGCTGTCGAGACCGTTTTGCTCGCTCCTCTGGGGTCAGAGTGCTCCAGCCGAAGCCTTCATCGGTTGTCGGGGACTGCTCTAGTTTGCGTCATCGAGGAGCGCGTCCACGGGCGTCTGCGGACCTCCGGCGGTCTTCGTGGCGGCGCACAAGACGGTATCCACCGATCGTTCGATCAGCGCAGCCCCCGTTCGTGGTGGATGCGTTCGACCTCTGCGAGGTCGGCGTCGGGGTCGCCTGAGCCCGCGCTCAGGCAGCGCTCGTAGGGGTCGCCGGAGCGGGCGCGCAGGCTCTCGCGGCAGGCGTGCAGCTTGTCGTCGCGCATCGCGCGGTAGCTGCGCATCCGGCGCTTGCCACCGACCGCGACGCCAGGTCTGGGACGCTTGGGCGTGGCGTGCCGCGGCGTCGTGGTGGTGGATGCTTTCGCTGGGGCGATGCGTCGCGCTGGCTTCTCCTGCCGGGCACGGAAGCGCTTGAATTGGGGGTGGCGCAGCGAGCCGCTGGCTTCGATGCCACGGTGGCCGATCTCGACGACCAGGCCGACGAACAGCGAGGGGGTCTCGTGCATCTCGCGGCGCAGCTGGTCGTCCATGCCGGCGGCGCGGCCGTCGTAGACACGGCCGTCGTCGTGCTCGACGCGGAAGCACAGTCCGCCGACCGCCCAGGGCTGCGGCTGTCCGTCGTCGTCAAGTGGCGCATACTTGCTGCCGGGCTCAGCGGGGTAGAAGCCGGTGCATACCGCCTCGACCTCGGCGTCGGGCTTGAGCTTGTACCAAGCGCCGCCTCCGCGGGCACCGCACACGTAGCGACTGTCGCGGTGCTTGATGACCGCGCCCTCGAATCCGGCCGTGAGGATCACATCGAGCGCTTGCTTGCTGGCGGGCTCCATTGGAGCGAGGGCGAGCAGCCCTCCGGGCGCGTCCCCGGCGCCGTCCAAGAGCTCGGCGAGGTGTTGCTTGCGCTCGATCAGCGGCCGGTCTCGCAGGTCGGTGCCCGCGAGCGTGAGGACGTCGAACAGCACGTAGGTCAGGGCCGGGTCCTCCGCAGAGGGCCGGTGCTGAAAGCCGCCGCGTGTGGTCGAGAGGATCGTCTGTGTCCGGTTCCACTGACGCTCGCTTGAGAGGTCCACGAGCTCGCCGTCGAGGATCGTGCCGGGAGGTACTGACGCTGCGATCACGGCGTCGAGGTAGGGCACCTGCGTAATCGGGTTGCCGGTGCGTGTCTGCAGGCGCACGTCGTCAGCGACGTGCGCGAGCGCACGCCAGCCGTCGTACTTGGGCTCGATCAGCCACTCCTCGCCGGTTGGTACGTGGGTGATCTTCTGGGCCAGCATCGGTGCGTATCTCATGAGTGATCTCCTTCTGCCCGCAGGGCAACTGGGCGCCCGCGCTGTTGCGGGTGCCGGTGGCAGCCCCCCGCACCCGCAGGGTGCGACCCTGGGCTGCCGGCGCCCGCACCAGGGCACCGTGCCGATCCA
>DATCFG010000019.1:0-24918 GCA_036509655.1 Solirubrobacteraceae bacterium
AAATGCAATGGGCGATACTGGGCTCGAACCAGTGACCTCCGCCTTGTCGAGGCGGCGCTCTCCCAGCTGAGCTAATCGCCCTGGGAACGAGAGGAAGCCTATCAACGCGAAAGAGGCGCGAAGGCCTCGGCGCACCGGGCGCTCGCCGCCTGCGTGGACAGGCGCAGGCCCGGGCGGAGCCTCCCAAGGGCGCCCGGGCCTCACGACCGGTTGGAGTCGGGTCAGGGGACGATCACGACCCGTCCCGCGCCCCCGACGCCGGGGTATTCCGAGCCGCTCGAGCCGGAGCCTTCCGCGCCGCTCGCGCCGGAGCCGCCCTCGCCGAGGCCTTCGACGCCGCCCGCGCCCGACCCGCCAGCTTCGACTTCGCCGTAGGGGCTTTCCGAGCCTCCATAGGGCGAGCGGCTGCCGTACGGCGACACCGCACCGCTGGCTCCACCCCCGGACTGACCGGCACTCTGCGTGGCCGAGGCGTAGGTGACGCCTTCGCCGGCCTCGATCTTCTTCACGACCGACGCGACCCTGTCCGAGGAGATCGCGAAGCCGACGCCGGTGCTCCCGGGCTGGGAGCCTTCGGCCTGGGCCGCGTCGCTTGCGATCTGGGAGTTCACGCCGATCACCTCACCCTGTTCGTTGAACAACGGTCCACCGGAGTTGCCGGGGTTGAGCGCCGCGTCGGTCTGGATCGCGCCGGTGACCTTCGCGCCGTCGGGCGCGGCGATTTCGCGGCTGAGCGCCGAGACGATGCCTTTGGTGAAGGTCTCTTCGAGGCCGTAGGGAGTGCCGATCGCGTACACGGTGTCGCCGACCTTCGCCGAGCTCGAGCTCGCGAGCGTCAGCGGCTTCAGGCCGAGGCCGGACGGATCGACTTTGATCAGCGCCAGGTCCTGGTTGGCTTCTTCGCCGACGACCGTCGCGCTCGTCGTCTTCTTCGAGGACCCGCTCGCGTCGACGCTGAGACTCGTCGCGCCCTTGATCACGTGATCGTTCGTGAGGATCAGGCCCTTGTCGTTGAGCACGATCCCGGTCCCCTCGTCCTCGCCTTCGGCGGTGACCGCCTTGATCGCGACCACGCCCGTCGAGTCGCGCTGGTAGATCTGGGTGGCCGTCAGCGCCTTCGATGATCCGGACGATGCGGATACCTCACGGCGAGTTCCCCCCGATGAGGAGATCGCCGGCGTCGCCGCCCTGACCGCGTCGGCGGTCGAGGTCGAGCCTGCGCCGGAGCCGGTTCCGAGCAGGACGGCCGCAATCGTCGCGAGCGAAGCTCCGACGAGCGCCGCGAGCAGCAGCGGTGCGAATAGACGTTTCACGAGTCACCACCTCCAGGTCATTTGGGATGAGCTCATGATTCCCACGCCCCCTGTGCAGGCCGTAACGATGTCTCAAAGCGCTCCTAATGGGTAGGGAAAAAGTTGATAACCGGACCCGAAGAGATCGATAAGAGGGCGATCAGGACGCCATCTTCTCGGTGATCTCCTCAGCGGGAATCGGTCGGCCGAAGAAGAATCCCTGCGCCGCGTCGCACCCGTATTCGGTCAGGATCCCCATGACCGCTTCGTCCTCGACGCCCTCGGCGACGACTTTCAGACCGAGGTTGTGCGCGAGGTCGATCGTGGAGCGGACGATGATCGCGTCGTCGCTCACCTCCGCGAGGCTCGTCACGAACGACCTGTCGATCTTGAGCTCGTCGACGGGCAGGCGCTGCAGGTAGGCGAGGGAGGAATATCCGGTGCCGAAATCGTCGATCGACAGCTTCTCCCCCATGCTGTGCAGGCGCGTCAGCATGTCCGGCGCCGCGGCTTCGAGCAGCCCGCTCTCGGTGAGCTCGATCGTCAGCTGACCGCTCGCGGTGCCCCACGTCCGCTTGAGCTCGGCGATCTCCTCGGGGAGCGAGCTCTCCCGGACGAGGCTCCGCGCGGACACGTTCACGGCCATCGTCAGATCGATGCCCGCGTCGCGCCAAACGCGCTGCTGGGAGAGTGCCGCGTTCAGCACCCAATTGGTCACCGGCACGATCAGATCGGTGCGCTCCACCTCGGGCATGAAGCTCGCGGGCGCAAGCAGGCCGTGCGTGGGATGCTGCCAGCGCACGAGCGCCTCAACGCCGAAGATCTTGCCGGCCGCCAGATCGATCTTCGGCTGGTAGTGGAGAACCAGCTGCTCGCGGGGGATGCACTGACGGAGGTCGACCAGGTGCGCGAGGCGGGGCTCAACCTCGCGCTCGTGGGCGGCGTCAAAGACGGCGTGGCCGTGGCCCGAACGCTTCGCCACGTACATCGCCAGGTCGGCGCGGTGCAGCAGCTCGGCGGTGGTGCTCCCGTGCTCGGGGAACAGCGCGATACCGATGCTCGTCGACACGTCGACCGTGTTGTCGTCGATCGTGAAGGCCTGCTCGCAGGCCTGCTGAACCTTCCAGGCCATCGCGGCCGCGCCCTCGAGGTCGGTGGCGTCCGCGGCCAGGATTGCGAACTCGTCGCCGCCGAGCCGCGCGACGGTGTCTCCCTCGCGCAGCGCGGCCACGAGCCGCGTGCCGAGCTGCCTGAGCAGCGTGTCGCCGCGGTCGTGACCGAGCGTGTCGTTGACCTGCTTGAACCCGTCCAGGTCCATCACGAGCACCGCCCGCCGCTGGTTGGTTCTTCTCGCCGCGGCGAGCGCTCGCGAGAGGTGCGCGCTGAACAGCACCCTGTTTGCGAGTCCGGTGAGCCCGTCGTGGAGCGCCTGGTGCTCGAGCGCCTCGGTGTAGGCCTTGCGCTCGGAGATGTCGCGTACGGACGCGAGCGTCAAGCTCCGCTCGCCATGTTCGATCTCGCCGCGCTCGAGCTCGATTGCGAAGGTCGAGCCGTCCTGGCGGAAGCCGACGGTCTCGATCGCCCTTTTCGGTGGGCCTCGGCCCGCCGTCGGACCCGTCTCGACGGTGTCCAACCGTCGCAGCTCATCCCGGTGGGAGGGGTCGATCATGAACGCAAACGAGTGCCCCACCGGCTCCTCGGCGTGATAGCCGAACAGACGGCCGACCGAGCGGTTGACCGACTCGATCCGCCCATGTTCGTCGAGGATGAAGATTCCCTCGGCGACGTTGTCGAGCACCGCCTGGGTGAGCGCATCGCTGTCACGCAATGCCGAGTTGAGCGCTGTGATGGAATCGAGCGACTGCTGCAGCCGTTGCGATTGGATGAACAGGTCGACGAATGCCGTCACCTTCGCGCGCAGGATCTCGGGCAGCACGGGCGTGAAGATGAAGTCGACCGCGCCGCTCGCGTAGGCGCTTGCCGTCTCGCCGTTTTCGGAGCCCATCGCGGTCACGAAGATGATCGGGGTACGGCCGCCCCGGCTCTGCGAGCGACAGAGCTTGGCCGTCTCGAACCCATTCAGCGTCGGCATCCGCACATCCATCAGGATTATCGCGACGGTTTCCCGCAACAGCAGCTCCAGCGCCGCGCGTCCGGAGGCCGCCTCGAGCACCGTGTGACCCAACGGCGCGAGCATCGCACGCAGGGCAACGCGCTTGGCCGCGTTGTCGTCGACGACGAGGATCTTCGGCGAGTCGGTCTCCGCGGGCGCCGCGGGCGTCTCGAGCATCACAGCGCTTGCCATTACCGCACCGGCACCTTCGCGCTTGCCATCACAGCACCGCGCCCTGTGGCGAGGGGCCGGGCGTGGGGACCGGGAGCCATTCGCCGAGCACGAGCAGCAGCTGCGCCGTGTCCACCGGCTTGGGCACGTAGGCCGAGGCGCCCGCGTCCGTGCAGCGCCGGCGCTCGTCCTCGGAGACCTTCGCCGTGAAGGCGACGAGCGGAAGACCGCTTCTCGAAGGGAGGCTGCGCATGGCTCGCATCGTCTCGTAGCCATCCATGCCGGGCATCATGATGTCGACGAGCACGAGCTCGACATCGGGAGTCCGTTCGAGCACGGCAACCCCCTGGGCGCCGCTCGCCGCCGAGACGACCTCGAGGTCGAACCGCCGCAGCAGCGCGGTCAGCGCGAAGACGTTACGAGCGTCGTCGTCCACGACCAGGACCGTCAGGCCCGCCAGCCCGGTGCCCGCGGGATGCTCGGGCGCGACCGTCGCCGCCTTGGCAGGTGGCACGATCGGTGTCTCACGCGCCACAAGCCCAGTGGGCACCAGCAGCGCCTTAGCGCCGTTGCCGTTGTCGTTGGTGCTCGACACGACCAACGCCTCCGGCGCCTCCAGTCGCGGCGTGGGCGCCGAATCGCTCTCGCCCTCTGGGGCCGGCGTGGACGGCAGGTACAGGGTGAAAGTGCTGCCCTCGCCGAGCGTGCTGACAAGCGTGATCTCGCCGCCGAGCAGACGCACGAGCTCGCGGCTGATCGACAGGCCCAGCCCCGTTCCTCCGTACTGGCGATCGGTGCCTCCGTCGGCCTGGGCGAACGCCTCGAAGATCAGCCGCTGCTGCTCCGGGGTGATGCCGATCCCGGAGTCGCCGACCGCGAATGCGATCACCGAATCGGCGCTCGCGAGCCGCTCGTTGGTGTGACTCCAGCCCTCCTCGGCCATGCTCACGCGCATGCTCACGTGGCCCTCCTCGGTGAACTTGAAGGCGTTCGAGAGCAGGTTCTTCAGCACCTGGCGCAGCCGGTCGGCGTCGGTCGAAACGGCTGGCGGCAGCTCCGGCGCGAGCAGCACCTCGAAGGACAGGCCCTGGTGCGCGGCCACGTGGCCGAACTCACGCTCGATCGCATCCTTGAGCTCGACCAGCGCCAGCTCGCCGATGCGCAGCGTGACCGTGCCCGACTCGACCTTCGCGAGGTCGAGGAGGTCGTCGAGCAGGCGCAGCAGGTCGTTGCCCGAGGAGCGGATCACGCTCGCGTACTCGACCTGTCCCGCGGTCAGATTCTGCTCGGGGTTGCTCTCCAGCTCGCCGGCGAGGATCAAGAGGCTGTTCAGCGGCGTGCGCAGCTCGTGGGACATGTTCGAGAAGAACTCCGACTTGTACTTCGAGGAGACCGCGAGCTGCTCGGCCTTCTCCTCGACCAGGCGCTTTGCGAGCTCGACCTCCTGGTTCTTGCGCTCGACCTCACTGTTCTGCTCGGCCAGGCGGCTCGCCTGCTTGCCGAGATCCTCGTTCGATCGACTGAGCTCTTCCTGGCGCGTCTGCAGCTCCTGCGCCTGGGACTGGGATTGCTTGAGCAGGTTCTCGGTGACGGTGTTGGCTTCGATCGTGTTGAGCACCAGCCCGATGCTCTCGGTGAGTTGGTCTAGAAACACCTGGTGGGTGGGGCTGAAGTGGCTGAACGACGCCAACTCGACGACCGCCCGCACCGCGCCCTCGAACAGGATCGGCAGCACGACGATGTTCAGCGGTGGCGCCTCGCCCAGGCCCGAGTTGATTCGGACGTAATCGCCGGGCACGTCGGTGAGAAGGATCCGCTCCTTCTCCTGCGCGCACTGTCCGACCAGGCCTTCGCCGAGACGGAAGTAGTTCGCAAGGTGCTTGCGCTCCTTGAAGCCGTATCCAGCCTGGTAGAGAAGCACCGGCTCGCCGCCGTCGTCGAGGCTGGCGACCGTGTAGAAGACGCCGTGCTGCGCCGAGACCAGCGGCGCGAGCTCGGAGAGGATCATGCTCGAGACCGTCGCCAGGTCGCGCTGGCCCTGGAGCATGCGCGCGAAACGCTCGAGGTTCGTCTTCAGCCAGTCCTGCTCGGTGTTCTGGCGCGTCGTCTCCCTGAGGTTTCTGATCATCTCGTTGAGCTTGTCCTTCAGCACCGCGACCTCACCGCTTGCCTCCACGCCAACCTGCCGCGTCAGATCGCCCTCGGTGACCGCCGTCGCGACGTCCGCGATCGCCCTCACCTGGTTGGTCAGGTTGGCGGCGAGCTGGTTGACGTTGTCGGTCAGGTCCTTCCACACGCCGGCCACCTCCGCCGACTGCGCCTGCCCGCCGAGCTTGCCCTCGACACCGACCTCGCGGGCCACGCGCGTGACCTCGGAGGCGAAGCGGTTGAGCTGATCGACCATCGCGTTGACCGTGTTCTTCAACTCGAGGAACTCGCCCTTCACATCGGCTGAGATCTTCTTGCTCAGATCCCCGTTCGCGACCGCGGTCGTCACCTCGGCGATGTTGCGGACCTGCCCGGTGAGGTTGCCGGCCATCAGGTTGACGTTGTCGGTGAGGTCCTTCCAGACGCCACCGACCTCGATCGTGACGGCCGCCGCCTGCCCGAGCTTGCCCTCCGTCCCCACCTCGCGGGCCACGCGCGTGACCTCCGAGACGAAGCGGTTGAGCTGATCGACCATCGCGTTGATCGTGTTCTTCAACTCCAGCACCTCGCCGTGCACGTCGGCTGAGATCTTCTTGCTCAGGTCGCCGTCGGCGACCGCCCCGATCACGCGCTGCATCTCGCTGGTCGGGCGCACGAGATCCTCGATCAGGCTGTTGACCGCGTCGATGCTCTCCGACCACACCCGGTCGGAGCCGCGCGGCGCGACGCGCTGGGAGAGCTTGCCCTCCTTGCCGACGACGCGGCTCACCCGCGCGAGCTCGGCGCCCAAGGTCTGGTTGGCGGCGATCACGTCGTTGAGCGTGTCGGCGACCTTCCCGGCCATCCCCGTCCACTGAACCGGCATGCGTACGCTGAAGTCGCCGTTCTTGACGTCCGAGAGAACGTTCAGCAGCACCGCCTCGTCGAGATCCTCGGTCATCGACTGGAACCTGCGGTTGCTCGGGGTGAGTAACACCGAGACGGTCGACATGCAAACATCTCGCACTCCCCTATGACGAGCGGCTACACGGACCAACTGCCGCGGCCACTGTGTGACCGCTGCCTACGCTCCGTCTCTAGGGTGCAACCTCGAACTCGGCCACGGACCAATGTCGAAGGACGCTATTCGTCTATTCTAGCACGGATAAGACAAGCCAATCAATTGAGTTGATCTTCTTGACATTGGAAGTTGTTCTGCACTAGGTTATAAACACCTTGTTGCTTGTACTGATCGTGGGGGGCACTTGGACAAGACAGGGATAATCGTGAGGGGAACAGCCTCCGTGACGAGAGCCGACAGGAGCTAGAAGTGGCAGAGATGGACATGGATCCCCCCAGGGGTGGCCTCCACCTTTCCGGGGGGCACCTGCTGGCGGCGATCTCGACGCGCATCGTCGGTATTCTGCGCGACCACTACGGTCGCGGTCCGATGAAGGCCAAGACCTACGCGCTCGACGACATCGTCGTCGTCGTGATGCGCGGCAGCGGCTTCACACCGCTCGAGCAGACGATCATGGACAGCGGCGAGCCCGACCGTGTGATCGCGATGCGCGAGGATTTTCAGCGCGTGATGGCCACCAAGTACAAGCAGACGATCAAGGAGCTCACCGGCCGCAATGTCGTGGCGTTCCTCAGCCAAGCGCATGTGGAGCCCGACATCACGATGGAGATCTTCTTCATCGATGGTCCACTCGATGGCTTCGGCGCGGTCGAGGTGATCGAGCCCTGATATGACGCCGAGGCCGTCCAATATCGCTGGCGAGCGGGTCCAGCGCCTCGGTTAGACGGTCTTGAATGCCGAGAGCCCGGGAGGTTCGCAGCAGGTTCTCGACGCTGACCCGATGCTCACGCCCGTTCTCGGCGGTCGCGCTCGATACGCTTGGAGGCAATCCTGGCGACGTGGCGGAGTGGCTACGCAGCGGCCTGCAAAGCCGTCTACACCGGTTCGACTCCGGTCGTCGCCTCTATGAGAACAGCCTCCAAATCGGCATGTTTTCGTTCCAAGGTGCCTGAGCCGAGGACGCCCGGACAGGCCAAGGCTCCCCATAGGCTCCCCTTAATCGAAGCGGGAACCGCACAAAAAGAGGGGCGAAGCCGTGCGGCCCGCCCCTCTTTTCTGCCCTCCTTGGCGCTGTCAGGCAGCCCGGCGCAGCGGGACCACGTTGATCTCCTTGTCGCTATCTGCGCCTCCCCAAAGCGCGGTCAGCTTCGCCGCCGCGTCGGGATCGGGGGCGTAGTGCAGGTAGCGTTCGGTGGTGGTGATGATGATGTGGCGGTGACCCATCATCCGCTGGACCTCGTGGATCTTGAAGGCGCGGATCGCCTGCGTTCCGAACGTGTGCCGCAGGTCGTGCAAACGCAGCCTGGGCAGACCGGCCCGTTCGGCGGCGCTCAAGAACCGGCGGTAGAGAGACGTGCCGCAGATCGGCTCGCCGGGTTTGGCGTCGTGCTCGAAGACCAGCATGTTCCCGGTCTTTCCTTCGCAGAACGGGGCGAGCACCGAGCGGACGTTGGCCGTCATCGGGACCAACCGCACTCGCCGGCCCTTGTTGCCCGCGTGCCCGCCGTTCGTCGTGAAGCCATCGTCGAAGCGCAGCACACCGACACCGAAGTCGACGTTCCCGATCTTCAGACCGCGGATCTCGCTCAACCTGGGGCCGGCCTCGGTCGCGACGGTGTAGATGGCTCCATCGGTCGTGGGAGTACGCCTCGGCGATGAGCTTTCGTACCTGCGCGGGCGTGTAGAACTGCAGCTTGCCCTCGCTCTCGACCTTCTGGCCCATCCAGGCCCACGCGAGAGCCGGGCTGCTCCGGTGTGTCCCGAAGATGCCGCGCACGACGCGCCGGTAGTGGTTAACAGTGTCCGCGCTGCGTTGGGCCTTCGCGAGCTCCTGGCGGACAGCCAGCAGGTCATCGTCGGTGAATGTGTCAAGCATCCGGTCGGCCCACGTCAGCTCGCCCCGCCACGGACGCGCTGCCAGGTGCGCGCCGATCTTCTTGTACTCGTGCATCGTGGAGCCGCGCAGCCCCTTCTCCTGGGTGCAATAGCGCACAAAGGAATCCAGCGCCGCGCGAAACGAACGTCGAGCATCAGGCGTGTCCGTGGAGTGAACCGCCCCGGGGCGGTTCATTCTGTTGGGCGGCGATGGTTCCACTCGCGCGCGCGTCGCGCAGCGCCTTGAGGTTGCGCTCGTCACGTTCTTCATCCGAGGATGCGGGGTCGCTCACAATTGCCCTTCGATCAGGCGCGCTCAATGACGACATCGGGTGACTAGGTCGTGGGCGCGTCCTTCGTTCTTACAGGTCCGACCGGACTTCATGCGCCCCGACGCCATCCCACGGGCGACATCTACGCCAGCCGCCGCCCGCAGGATGGCTTCAAACCTTGATCTAGCGTTTGCCGCGGCGAGGGGCGCGCTGCGAGAGCGCCGACGCCGCGACGCGCTTCGCCGGCTTGGAGTACCTGCCGCGCATCACCTTGGAGGCGGTGCGCGCGACGCGCGCCGAGGTCTTTCGAGAACGAGCCATGGATGGAACCCCTTTCTTCGGTCGAACCGGATGTCGACCTTCAGAAGCCAAGCCGGAGATCACGCCCAGGATCTCACGACGCCAACCTCGCCGTCTTATACAAATGAGCCCGACATGATGTCGGGCTGATATACTGGCGGCTACATGGCGACGGCACCGGGCTTTCTAACCAACCACGAGCTAGACCTGTTCCTTGGGGGTGGGACTGCTGGTCAGCGCCAGCGACTGCGTTTGCGCAAGGACCAACTCCTGCCCGAGCCCGCCGAGCTTGGGCGTGTCCGGCAGTTCAATATCGCGCTGTTCCCGCGGTTTGCCCTGGCTGGTCTCGTGCGTGAGTTGGCCTCCATCTCCCAGGCCAGCGAGACGATGGGGGTCCTCACGGCGAGGGTGTTGCGGTGCGCCGCGTTCGAGGAGGTCAGCATGGCCGTGCGCGAGTCTGCCGGTTCGCTTGGCGTGTGGAGCTTTGACGCTCTCATTCAGGGTGTTCTCGAGCGCGCCGAGGATGCGGTGCGCGAGTGGGATGAGGTTGTTCAGAGAGCCGAGGTCGAACTCGCTGAGCGGCTGCGCATCTCCTTCTCGACGGAGCTTGGCGTCATCGAGCGGGTGGCAAACGACGTCTGCGTCGTCTCGCTCGATTCCGGTGGGGTCGAGCGAGTGCCCTCCATTCGCGTCGCGGCGGTGGCCGAGATTGGGCGTGCGGTAGCGCTGGAGCGTGTCAATGTCTTGGCGAAGGAGATCGGATACGTGATGCCAGTTGAGATCATGCCCGACGAGCAAGATCGGGAACTGGCGGCGTGGTTCGCGAAGATGGCGGAGCCAGACACGACACCTGTGCTCGCGGAAGAGCGAAGCCACTACGAGCCACTCCCATACCGCCGATCAAAACCTCGTGATGCCCTTTGGCACGGTGCGAGCACGATGACGCGCCGGCCGATGGCGGGGTGAGTTGTGTTCGAGAAGCTCGGGGAGGGTCCGCACTACCGAGACCCTGAGGATGACGTCGTCTTCGGGGACATCTTTGAGGCCGAATTCCTCCGCGACATCTTCGTGCGCGAGGACACCACGGTGATGGGAGGTGGTCTGCTGCCGGGCCACCTCGCACGGAAGGTCGGGTCGTGGATGAACGCTGAGCTCGGTCATGAGGACATCGATCTCTTCAGCCCGGCCTTCCAGCCAAAGCAAGAGACGCGCTTTGCGCTCGCGCACGCATCTTTCCTCCCCGACGCGCAGGCCCATCAGGCCATCCTCGTCAGCGATAGTTGCGTAACCGCGACCGCCCTCGCGCAAGGTCGAGAGGGGCGCCGCGTCGCCGGACGCCTGCTGTTTGCGCCTCTGATGTCGGTCAGCGAGGAGGTATGGCAAGGGCTCGTCGAGACCGAAGACTTTGAGCGCTTCCCACTACCTGATGACGAGCGCCTGTCCGCGGGCAGCGTCGCCGAGTTCGGCAACTGCTTCATGGTGGACGCGCGCGATATCAACGAGCATGTGAACAGGCGCGTCGCCAGTCTCAGCCAGTCACTTGCGGTGGAGCTGGAGATGCACTGGGGTGCGTACTCAACCCGTCGCGGGCCGCGGGCATACGAGCGGAACACACTGAAGCTCGCCTGGCTGTTCTCGGGCGGCGGGCGGCCGACCGCGGAGGCGGAGAAGGCGGCTGACGCCATCGCTCGTGCCTTGGACCTCGCCTTCCAGCTCGAGGGCTCTGATCTCGAGGATGTATCAGCCGCCGAGGAGTCAGTGAGGCTGGCCGGCGGCAACGCGAGCGAGCTCACCCCGTCCCTCACCAAACGCCTCGTCGACCGCCTGCATGAGCTCGCGCAGCTCGCAAACACGGCCGCCGAGGGACTTGCGCCCTACGGCAAGCCCTGAAGTCAGCGGAGAACAGGACTTCCGGGAGCACTGCTGACGGGATGCCAGCCTCATATGGAAGGAAACAGCCGCTCCGAACATGAGGGAACTCCTGGGCTACGCTGCACGCGCGAGATCGTCGGGGACGACCGGCCAGGCTCCATCGACGTGCTCAGCGCGTCCTGCTCGTCGGAAATAGTTTTCAAGCGACTCGGCCTGTTCGGAGGCCCAAGATATCTGCAGACGATGCAGTGTGCGCAGGTCGAGGTCACGCAGGTCGGGCACGCCTGCTCCGAGCCTGTATGCGATCCGCGCGGCGGCAAGCGCGTCGGCGTTGGCCGCGTGGGGGTCATCGAGTTTGACGCGATAGTGCTCACAGGTCGCGCTGAGAGTCCGCTTTCCTCGCCTGAAGCGGTCGAATTGTTTGTCGAGTATGCGCGGGTCGATGACGAGCATCCCGTCTGTGCCGCCGACTCGGTCGACTAGCGATCGCAGTCCGTGGCGCCGTGCCTCGCGATCCAGGATCGTCAGGTCGAAACACGCGTTGAACGCGACGATCGGCACCCCGCGCGCCAATTGGTCGGCGAGCACGGTCGTAATCTCGTCAACTGCCTCACCAGCGACACGCCCCTCGGCCCGCGCCAGCTCGGTGGTGATGCCATGCACAGATATCGCGCCAGACGGTATGTCGATGCCGGGATCAACCAGCCACGCCAGATGCTCCGCCGGCTGATCGCCGCCAACGAGACTCACGGCTGCCGTCACGATGCGATCGGATTGACGGTCAACGCCCGTCGTCTCGATATCGAATGCCGCAAGACGTCCTGTGTGCCAGCTCATACAGCAACATTAAGTGCCCGCTCGGACGGGTTTCGCCACGCTATAGCGCGAGATGCCGAAGGCAGTGGGCGCGGGAACTGCTGGAGGTCCATGCCGTGGCCTGCGATGCGGGGGTCGCCGATCCGGTGAAGCTCGCGGCGTGGATGGTGCGGTTCAGCTGCGATGACCAAGACTTCTTCGAGGTCGATCCGGTGCGCTACGCCGGCGCCCTCGGCGAGCACGGACTCCCGGTCTATCGTCGCGCGATCGAAGCGCGCAAGGACGGCGGGCGGGTCTTTGCGGTGCGCTGGGCGCGCGAGCGCCTCGCGGTGCTCGACGGGGACGAGGACGCGATCGTCGCACTCCTCGGCGGGGATCTCAGCGCTCCGCACCAGTTCATACGCGTCTGCGAGGCGATGTCCGAGCTCGGGCACGAGGATGAGGTTCTGCTGTGGGCCGGGCGCGGCATTACCGAGACGGACGGCTGGCAGGTCAATCAGCTATACGACCTGGCGTGCGGCGTACACGAGCGGCGCTCGGCTCTGACGGAGGTGTTGAGCTTGCGCCGCGAGCAGCACGAACGGATGGCCTCAGCAAGTACCTACTCGCTCCTGCGTCGCGCGGCCGATGCGGTGGGTGCGTGGGATATCGAGCGTGACGCCGCGCGCGTGGCCCTGCGCGAGCACGACCTCGGCGGGCTCGTCGACGCGCTGCTGGACGAGGGAGACGTAGAGGGGGCCTGGAGCGTCGCGCACGAGGACCCCGACTGGGACCCGGGGTCGCACCGGCGCCTGTGTCTCGCCGAAGCCCGTGAGGCAGAGCGACCGGAGCAGGCACTGCCCTGGTACATGCTCGTCGCGGATGAGCTACTGCTCGAGACCGGGCGCCGGGCATACGCCCGGGCCATCCCGGTGCTCAAGCACGCCCGCCGCGCCGCCGACGCTGCCGGCCAGAGCGAGTGGTTCGCGACCCGCGTCGCGGATCTTCGCGAACATCATCGTCGCCGACCGACGTTCATCGCGATGCTCGACAAGGCCGGCCTCGGCTGACGCGCGACCGGGCTTTGAGATCGCAATCTGCAACCTCAAAAGAGGGGCGTGGCGGACGGCGCTACGCCCCGTATGTCCTCACAGAGCAAGGCGTGGCGATGCTGTCCGGCGTTCTCCGGAGCACGACAGCGGTCGCCGTCAACATCGCGATCATGCGGGCGTTCGTTGAGCTGCGACGCGTAGCGACATCGAGCCCGAGTCAGGGCAGGTGCCCCTGCGCTTGCTCGAGCGTGTCGAGCTGCCCGGGGGAGCCGTGGACTTGCCAAGCTCGACCGTGTCGGTGGGCACACCGAACATCTCACGCGCGCGACGCTCGACAGAGTCCAGCAGCACCTTCCTGCGGCCCGTTGGGCTCATATAGCCCTTGAGGATGCCGCTGTCAAACCACGCCCGCACGGTGTTCTCATGCACACCCAGACGAGCCGCCGCATCCTTGATCGAGATCGTGGGTGGAGCCAGAACGGTACTCATGATGGAGTGATTGTAGCTTATATAGCTATCATAGTCAATGTAGATCTTGCTGATCGCGGCGCGACGTGGCAAGCGCGCGAGAGGCTCCCCAAAGGCTCCCCATTCGAGCGTTTTTTGGGGGCATCTGAGAGCACCCGAGGTCCCCGAAAACCGCATAGGTAAGCGGAGAACCGCACTTCCGGGAGCACTGCAAAGCCGTCTACACCGGTTCGACTCCGGTCGTCGCCTCTGCCTGCCGGTACTCGCCGGGACGTGGTCATGCCCATAGCCCGCTGAGAGGCACAGCCCATAGACGCTTGCCGAGCGGGATCGTCTGTGCGCAGGTGCAGAGCACGATTCCCGCCTTGAAGCGCTCGCCGCTGCCGTCCCGTAGCTTCTCCATCGCCCGTATGTCTCTACGACCGACCGATGCCGCCGCCTTGACCCCGATCGCCACGATCTCGCCGGCACGGCTCTCCAGCACGAGGTCCACCTCTTCCTCACGCTGTCGGTAGTGGTAGGTGCGAGCGTCGGTCCTGGCCCAGTCTGCGTGCTTAAGCACCTCGATCACCACGAAGTTCTCGAGTACCTTCCCGGTGACCTGGTCGTCCGCGGCGATCCTGCGTTCGTCGGCACCGAGTAGATGCACCAGCAATCCGGAGTCGATCAGGTACGCCTTCGGCGCGTGCGCCTCCCGCGCCCCGATGCCGGGACGCCAGGCGGGCAGCAGCCGTACGAGGAAGATGGTCTGCAGCAGGCCGACATACTCGCGTACCGTGTCGTGCGTCAGGTCGAGCTTGGAGGCAACGGCGCGGTAGGAGAGGACGTTCGCAGCCTGCGCGGCCAGCAACCGCAGTAGCCGCGGGATCTCGTCGAGCTTGCGGGCATCGCTGATGTCGCGCAGATCCCGGTCGAGCGTGGTGTCGAGATAGCTGGCGAACCATTGAGCTCGCCGTCGTCCGCTGCGTAGGCGAGCCTCGGGGTAACCACCGGCGGCCACGATCTCAACGAAGGCGCCGCGACCGACGACGGCGCCGGCGATCCGTGGCGGCTCACCGGCGAACAGCGCATCGACGAGGTTCGCATCCGTCCCGTGGATCTCGCTCTGAGCCAGCGGCCACAGCGGGATCGTCTCCATGCGACCGGTGAGCGCGTCCTTGACCTTGCGGGCAGTGATCACGTTCGCGGAGCCGGTCAGCAGGAATTGTCCAGGCGTGAGGTCTCGATCGACAGCATCCTTGATCGCGAGCAGCAGATCGGGTGCGCGCTGGATCTCGTCGATCAGCACCGGACCGTTCAGGCCCGCGACGAACCCCTCCGGGTCGGCGAGCGCCGTCTCGCGCGTGGCCCGCCGATCGAGGCTGAACTCTTCGGCCGGACGCTCGCCCCGAGCAATCCCTCGCGCGAGCGTGCTCTTTCCCACCTGCCTCGCACCACCGATGAACACGACGCGCGTATCGGCAAGCGCATCCAGCACCGACGACTGTGCGTGACGGACGAATATGTCGGCGGTTTCAGGCATAGACACTGCTCAAATGGCGATTTGTGAGCCGGCAGATGGCGAATAGCATAGCGGTAAATGGCGATTAGATGCTCGGCAGATGGCGACTAGCACGTACCTGCAAGCTGTCGCCGACTCGCGACAAAGCGCAGGTACGCCTTATGCTCGCGGAGGGACTCGGCGTCAGGCCCTCAGTGCTCTTCATCCGGGCCGAAAAGATCCAGGCCGATGAGCGTGCATCGAAAGGGTCAGATCAAGGCGATTGAGCGATCACGTACCCGAGCGGTCGACTCCGAGAGGAACGATGCACAGCAAGCCTCCCATCGCTGACCCACGTCTTAACATTATTAACGACACCCATCTGGCGGCCATCCCCGCTGCGGATTCAAGCAATCCAATCTATTTGACGACAAGAGTACGATGGGCGCCAGCTAGATCATGGACTCGCCGCGGCTCTCGCCGCATCCCTGTACCGGACCGCCCGCGGTGACACGTCGGTCATACGAGCCATGAACGCGCCCTGGCTCTCCAGCCGCGCCCGCACATTCCTGGTCGGAGGGCTGATCCTCCTGATCGGGGTCACCGGATCGGCTTTCCTGGCCTCCGCATGGCGGGCCAGCTCGATGCACGCCAACAGGAAGTCCTTCGAATCGACGGTCACCTCCCTGAGCGGCACGCTGGTGGCGAAGCTGCAGACGAAAATCGAGCTCACGCGCGCGATGCGCTCGATCGCGACGCTGGAGCCGAACGCCGGCGACACGCGCTACATGCAGTGGTATCGACAGCTGCAACGCGGAACCCCCAATTCACCCGACGTCACGGCCGTCTTCATCCAGGCCGTCTCCGCCTCCGAACTGCCCGCGTTCCGCGCGCAGGCCGAGGCCGACCCGACGTTCAGAAAGCTGCTCCACGGCCCCTTCCAGATCGTCCCATCCGGCAGCCGCCCGTTCTACTGCCTGACGCGAGCCATGGTCGGCAACCCCGGCGGAAAAACCGTATATCCGCCGCTGCTCGACTACTGCGCATCGGCGCTCCCCGGCATCGGCAAGTCGCCATACGCGGACCTGGTCCGCACGGAGCGGACGACGGGCGCCTTCATCGTCGCCCCCCTCCCCGGTCTCGGCGTCCCCTCGCTGGTCGGGATCAGCGAACCCGTCTACCGCGGCGGCGCGCCGCTCGCAACGGTCGTGGAGCGCAGCGCGGCCTTTCGGGGCATCATCGGCACCTCCTTCACCAGCACCTCTCTGCTGCGCCCGCTGCTCGCCGGCCACGGCTCGTTGACGGTGGCGCTGTACCACAGCGACAGCGGCGATCCGCTGGTGCTGATCGGGCGCGTGGGCACCCACCAACGGGGCCATTCACCCGGCTACTCCAAGCGTCTCTCCCTCGGCGGAGGCTGGCTGCTGCAGGTCAGCGGCACGGCCGACAGCCCGCTCGCCGCCGACGCGCAGGGCCTCGTCGCACTGGCGGTCGGCCTGCTCGTCACGCTGCTCGTCTTCCTGCTCTGGCGCGTGCTCTCGCGCTCGCGCCAGCGCGCCTGGGGCCTCGTCGGGGAGAAGACCGACGAGCTCGAGTACCGCGCGCTGCACGACCCGCTCACCGACCTCCCGAACCGGATCCTCGTGCTCGACCGCGCCGAGCAGATCCTCGCGCGCGGGCGCCGCCAGGATGTGCCCGTGACCGCGCTGTTCGTCGACATCGACGGCTTCAAGCAGATCAACGACCGCCACGGCCACCACTCAGGCGACGAGGTCCTGCGCCAGGTCGGCGCGCGCCTGAAGACCGTCCTGCGCGAGAACGACACGGTCGGGCGCCTCGGCGGGGACGAGTTCGTGATGCTGATCGACTCGCTCGGCCTCGACGCCGCCCCCGAGCTCGTCGCCGAGCGGATCCTCGACGTGCTCCGCCAGCCGATCCGGCTCTCCCTCCCAGCCCACCAGCCGCTCCTCCTGACGGCCAGCATCGGCATCGCGACCGGCCGGCCAGCCTCGGCCGAGGCTCTGATGCAGGACGCTGACCTTGCGCTCTACAAGGCGAAGGCGCTCGGCAAGGACGGCTACGTCAAGTTCGAGACCGCGATGCAGACCGCCGCGCAGGACCGCATCCACCTGGAGATGGACCTCGGCAACGCGCTCGCCGCCGATCAGCTGTTCCTCGTCTACCAGCCGATGCTCGACCTCGAGAGCGAGCGGGTCGTCGGCGTCGAGGCGCTGCTGCGCTGGCGCCATCGCTCGGGCGAGATGATCCCGCCCGACGCGTTCATCCCGATCGCCGAGGAAAGCGGGCTGATCGTGCCGATCGGCCGCTGGGTGCTCGAAGAGGCCTGCGCCCAGGGCGCCGACTGGCACGCTCAGGGCCATCGTCTGAACATCTCCGTCAACGTCTCCGCACGCCAGCTCGAGCGCCCGGAGTTCGTCGACGAGGTCCGCGTGGCGCTCGCCGACAGCGGCCTCGACCCGGCGGACCTGACGCTCGAGATCACCGAGACGGTTTTGATGCGCAAGCCTGAGACCACCGCCCTCCTGCTGGCCGAGCTGAAGGAGCTCGGCATACGGATCGCCGTCGACGACTTCGGCACGGGCTACAGCTCGCTCGCCTACCTGCGCCAGTTCCCCGTCGACTCGCTCAAGATCGACCGCACGTTCATCACCGGCCTCGTGCTCTCCAGCGAGGCCCACGCGCTCACCCACACTCTCATCCAGCTCGGCAAGGCGCTCGGCCTGCAGACGCTCGCCGAGGGCGTCGAGCAGCACAGCCAAGTCCGCGCGCTGCAGCAGGAGGGCTGCGACCTCGCCCAGGGCTTCCTCTTCGCCCGCCCGCTCGCGCCCGACGCGCTCGAGCGCTTCCTCGCCGAGCACCCCACTCCCGCCGGCTCGCCCCTCCACGCCGCCCGCTCCTGAGGCCGAGCCACACCCGTCTCGCAACGACCAACTTCAGCGCAGCCGCCGGCAGGCGGCCCCTTTAAATATTTATTTGTCTGAAACACTTCATCTCGCGAACATCCAGCGCAGCGGGCCGCTTACACTCTCGCTGCTCCTCTCTACGTCGGGCATCGCGAATATCCCTTCATCGCATCGTCGAACGTAAACCGTCGGCAAGAAATGTTGCAGACCTTCCGATGTGATGCATCTTGCAAGAAGACCTGTTACGTTGCTCCCCGTTCGTGCCGAGTCCTCGAGCCCACGGGTTCGAAGATCGGGGGACCCAATGTGATCGATAGATCGCGGGGGCGAATCGCCACAACCATTGTGGCGTAGCGCTTTTTGCGCGAGCCCGACAGCTAACCCCGTAGGCGCCAAGAGAAGACTGAAAGGACGCCGTTTTATGTCGGGATTCCCGCGTGACCTTGCCGTGCTCGAGCCCTGGGAGCTTTCGCTGATTCGCTCGCGCGAGCGCCGCCAGCGAACCGCCCGCGGACGCACTCGCACCGCTGCCAGGAACGCCTCCCCGAGCAGCGCCTCCCCGCTGTCACTGTCGGCGATGCTGGACACGCGCAACCGGACCACCGCGCGCGACCTCGCCGAGGATCTCCCTTGGGATCTCTCGCTGGGCCGCTCCCGCGCGCGTCGCCGCGCCACCGAGCTGCGCTTCGTGCCGGCCAGCTCGCGGGCGAAGCGCCTCTCGCTCGGAGCGCTCGCGGCGCTCACCGCCGGTCCCGCCGTCGGCCTGACCACCGGCGTCGCGTCCGCCGGCACGGCCACTCCCACACCCGAGCCGGCGACGACGACCGAACACGTGATCGTCCTCAGCTCCGGCGGCGAAGGCCGCCAGGTGCAGTTGCTCCAGCAGGCCCTCGGCTCGATCAAAGTCGACGGCATCTTCGGCCCGGAAACCGAAGCGGCGGTCCGCGGCTTCCAGTCGAGCCACGGCCTCACCGTCGACGGGATCGTCGGCGCGCTCACGAGCGCCACGCTGCGCAGCGCCGGGTCAGCGCTCGCCGCGGACGTGCAGAGCACGATCCCCGGGGAAACTCTTGCCGGCGCCGCGCAGACCCAGACCGGCTCCACGCAGACCACCGCCACCGAGCAGTCTGCATCGACCCAGGTCGCGTCCACCCAGGGCACCGCGCAGCCGGTGGCCGACTCCGGTGAAACGCAGACGACCGGCGGCACGCAGGCGGCCGATGGCACGCAGGAACAGGCCACACAGGGACAAGCCTCCGACGTCTCCAACAACAGCGACCCCGCGCCGAGCGAAAGCACTCCCACGCCCGTGAGCGCGGTCGCGCAGCTGCAGCACGCGCTCCACCTCACCGTCGACGGCGACTTCGGCCCCGAAACAGAGGCCGCGATCCGCCGCCTGCAGGCACGCCACGGGCTGACCGTCGACGGGATCGTCGGCGCGGCGACGTGGAGCGTGATCGGGGCGCACAGCGAGGAAACGCTCACCCCTCCCCCCTCCGCGATCGTCAAGCAGGCCGCTGCCTTGCCGGCCCCCCAGACGGCCGCACAGCCGGGGGCCGTCGCGGCCGCCGATACGACCGGCACTCCAGGCACGCCGGCCCCGGCGCCGCTGGACGGCGGCAATCCCGTCGCGCGGCTGCAGCAGGCGTTGAAGCTGCCGGTCGACGGCGAATTCGGCCCGGCAACCGAGGCCGCGGTCCGCCGCCTGCAGGCACGTCACGGCCTGAACGTCGACGGCGTCGTCGGCCCCTCCACGTGGAGCGTGATCGGCGTCAGCGATGAGAGCACGCTCACCCCGCCGGCGAGCGCGCTCGCCGGGTTCGGGCCGGGGCGCAGCGACTCGGCCAGCAGCACGGGATCGGGCGGCGCGACGAGCACCGCGACCGGCGGCGAAGGCGAAGGCTCGGGCGTCGTGGCGCGCGTGATCGCGGCCGCCGATGAAATCGCGACCCGGCCCTACGTCTACGGCGGCGGGCACGGCTCGTTCCAGTCCGAAGGCTATGACTGCTCGGGCTCGGTCTCCTACGCGCTGCACGGTGGCGGCCTGTTGAGCTCGCCCGAGGACTCGAGCGGCCTGGAGTCCTACGGCGAAGCAGGACCGGGCAAGTACATCACGATCTACGCCAACGCCGAACACGCCTACATGACGATCGACGGCCGCCGCTACGACACCGTCGCGCTGCAGGAAGGCGGCTCGCGCTGGGCCAACTCGCCCGGCAACGACGGCGGCGGCTTCGTCGAGCGCCACCCGGACGGGCTGTAGATGTAGAGCCCGCCGGGGGGGACCGATCTGGTCTGGTCCCCCCGCCGTCGCGCAGCCGACTCGGAATCCCGCACGGACCCTCTGCGCACGATCGCGTCCTCCAGAGGAGCTCCGTAGGGCAAGCAATTTCTCGCGTGCAGACCGTGAGCGCGTCGGGCCGTAGGCCCGACGATCCTCAGCGGGCGATCTCCGAGGCGCCAATCAGGGCCCCCGATCACGGATCCCGTCCCGAGCGCGGCTAGCTTTTCTCGTCCGTCCAGAAACCGGTGAGAGGAGAAAGCGAATGCTTGCACGGGCGCACACCTTCACGATCGACGGGCTGCAGACGCGGCATGTGACCGTCGAGGTCGACATCCGCCCCGGCCTGCCCGGGTTCACGATCGTCGGCCTCGCGGACGCGGCCGTGCGCGAGGCGCGCGAGCGGGTGCAGGCGGCGATCATCAACTCGGGCTACGAGTTCCCCGCCCGGCGGATCACCGCGAACCTCGCCCCCGGGGACGTGCCGAAGATCGGCCCTGGCCTCGACCTCGCGCTCGCCTGCGCGGTGCTGGCGGCCAGCAAGCAGCTCCCCGACGAGCCGCTCCAGAGCCACGCGCTGTTCGGCGAGCTGGCCCTCGACGGCGGCGTGAGGTCCTGCCAGCAGGGCACGCTCGCCGTCGCCCAGGCGACGCTCAAGGCCGGCCTGCGCGCGCTCGTGCTGGCGCCCGAGCGGGCACGCGAGGCGCTGTTGGTCGACGGTCTCGAGGTGGCGGGCGTCGAGTGCCTGAGCAGCGCCGTGCGCGTCCTCGGCGGTGGCCCGCCCGACGCGCTGCCCGAGCCCGCGCGGGCGAGCAGGGACACCCATGACCCCGCCGAACCGGACCTGAGCGACGTGCGCGGCCAGCATCATGCGGTGAAATCGCTGATCGTGGCGGCCGCGGGCGCGCACAACAGCCTGCTGAGCGGGCCGCCTGGGACCGGCAAGACGATGCTCGCCCAGCGCCTCCCCTCGATCCTGCCCCCGCTCGGCCGCGCGGAGGCGATCGAGGTGACGCGGATCCACAGCATGGCGGGCGGCCTCGAGGGCGATCTCGCCAGCAGCCGGCCCTTTCGGGCGCCGCACCACTCGATCACGACCGCCGGCCTGATCGGCGGCGCGCGGCGGGGCTGGGTCGGCGAGATCGTGCTGGCGCACAACGGGGTCCTGTTCCTGGATGAGATCTCGGAGTTCGCGCGCCCGGCCCTGGAGGCACTGCGCCAGCCACTTGAGGACGGACGCGTGGCGATCGTCAGAGCGCAGCACTCGGCCGTGTACCCATCGCGCTTCATGCTCGTGGCGGCCACCAACCCCTGCCCGTGCGGCTATGCGGGCGACTTGGAACGTTGCAGGTGCAGCGAAACGGAGCTGATGAAGCACCGCAGGCGACTGAGCGGCCCGCTGCTCGACCGAATCGATCTGCTCGTCAAACTGGAAAACGAGGGATCGGCCGGCCTCGGCGCGGCGCCGCTGTGCAGCTCGGCAAAGGCGCGCCAGCAGGTGGCGCTCGCGCGCGAGCGCCAGGCCGCGCGCCTGCGGGACGAGGGCGTGACGGTGAACGCGCAGATGGACGTGCGCATGCTGCAACGCCACGCACGGCTCGATCCGCAAGCCGAGGAGCTGCTGAGCAAGAGCCAGCAGCACGGCCTGCTGAGCGCGCGCGGCCAGCATCGCGTCTTGCGCGTGGCGCGCACGGTCGCCGACCTGGGCGGCAGCGAGCGGGTGCGCGCTCGGGACGTCGGCTCGGCGCTTGCGATGCGCTCCGATACAGAGCACGCGGGGAGTCGTGCGGCATGACTCCCACACCCCGCACGCCGGCCCCCGCCGGCATGCTTGACCCCGCTGGCAAGCCGGACACGCCTCACATGCCGGACACCGCGGGCGCATGCGCGGAATGCCTGCGCCACAGCTGGCTGCTGGCGCTGCTGAGCGTCCGCTTGGGATACCGGGCGCGCGACCGGGAACGGCTGCTCGCGCTGCTGGCGCTCGGCGACCGGGACCTGATCCAGGCGATCGGTGGCCGCCGGCGGCAGGAGCTGCACGAGCGGTATGAGCGCTTCACGCCCGAGCAGGCCCGCCCGGGCACCGGCGTGGAGACGATCTGCCGGCATCGCCACGGCTATCCGCGCGGGCTCGCCCAGGCCCGCGAGCGAGCGCCGTGGATGCTCTACGTGGCCGGCAGCAGCACGGGAAGACCGGAAGAGCTGTCCACGGCGCCGACCGTGGCGATCGTCGGCAGCCGCGGGGCGACCGACTACGGGATGGAGATGGCGCGGAGCCTCGCGCGCGGACTGTCGGCAAGTGGCGTGACCGTCGCCGGCAGCCTCTCCGACGGGATCGCGGTGGCCGCCCAGGAGGGCGCGCTCGAAGCCGGCGGGAAGACGCTCACGGTGCTCGACGGAGGCCTCGACGTGGGATGCCCGGCGCGCCGGCGCGCGCTGCACGCGCGTCTGTTGCATGATGGCTGCGTGGTGGCGGAGCTGCCGTGCGGGTGCCGTCCCAGGAACTGGTGCTACCCGGCGCGCGAGCGGACCGTGGTGGGATTGGCCCAGCTGACCATCGTCGTCGAGGCCGACGACGACCCTCGAGAGCTGCAGGGCGCGCGGATCGCACGGGCGCTCGGCAGGACCGTTGCGGCGGTTCCCGGGCGCGTCACCTCCCCTGTGTCGCGGGGCACGCACGCGCTGTTGATGGACGGAGCGCCGCTGGTGCGGGGGCCCGGCGATGTGCTCGAGCTGCTCTACACCGATGACCCGTCGCGAGATCCGCGCCATGCGAAAGAGAGCACGATCGCGGCGTCGAAGACGGTCGCGCTCGAACCGCGTCTACAGGCGACACTTGAGCGTGTCGGGGCCGGCCAGGACACCCCCGCCAAGCTCACCGCGGCGAGCGCCGACGCCGGCAATGCGCTGCTCGCCCTCGGTGAGCTCGAGTTGATGGGGCTGCTCGCACGCGGAGACGGCGGGCGGTACCTGCCGCGGGAGAGCCTCGCGGGGCGTTAGCGATCGCCGGCTCATTATCAGGCGTCGAGTTGCGCCAGGAAGCTCAGCAGCTCGGGGATGACGACGGCCGCGTTCTCGCGATGCGGCCAGTGACCGGCGCCCTCGACGATCAGCGCCCGGCTCGGCTGCGCCAGGCGCTCGGCGGTGCGCACGAAGAGCTCGCCGGAGGAGATCCCGTGATCGCTGCCGACGATCAGTCCCGGCACAGGGGGCACGCGCTCGGCGGCCGCGGAGCCACCGAGCGGCAGGTCGCGGTAGTAAGAGATCGCACCGTCGAGCGTCGCGGGCGCCGAGAGCGCTTGCTTGGCGCGCTGGAGGGTCTCATCGCGCGCGGGCCCGGACCAGTCGGGCGCCCAGCGCCGGTAGAGCCGACCGAGATAGGCGAAGTCGTTGCGCCTGCAGCTCCAGGCCGCCCACGGCAACTTCAGCCCGACGAAATGCCTGACCTCCCACATCGCCTGCGGCGTGCGCCGCAGCACGCTCGGGTGGGGAATGCCGACGGTGACGATCGCGCGAACGCGCTCGGGCGCGAGCGTCGCGGCGACATAGGTCAACAGGGCGCCCCAGTCGTGGCCGACGAGCACCGCCTCGGAGATGCCGAGCGCGTCGAGCAGCCCCAGCGCGTCGCGCCCGAGCGTCTCCGGGTCATAGCGACGGCCGGGGACGATCGTCTCCGGGTGATATCCGCGTAGCCACGGCACCGTCACGCGCCAGCCGGCGTCGAGCAGCGCGGACTGAATCTCCGCCCACGAGTACGGCGTGTCCGGGAACCCGTGCAGAAGCACGATGTCGGGGCCTGCGCCAGCCTGCGACACGACGTATCGCTGCCCTGCGCGCGTGACCGTGCGGAACTCCATCGAGCGAGTCTATGTACATGCCGTGCCCCGGCGCTTGCGCAAGATGGACGCGGCAACACGATGCGTCGCGGCGCCTTGCTCGAATAACCTTGCCCGCGCAGTGGACGCCGAAACGAACGCGCAGGAGCCGCTAGAGCTCCTCGATCGCTGGCTGGCCGACGCACGGGCGGCCGAGGTGCCCGAGCCTGAATCGGTGGCGTTCGTGACCGTCGGCCAGGGGGGGCGGCCGTCGGCGCGGACGGTGCTGTTGAAGCGCTTGGAGGATCGGGCGCTGCTGTTCAGCTCGGCGCTGTGGACGCGCAAAGCGCGCGAGATCGAGGAAAACCCCAACGTCGCGCTGCTGTTCTACTGGCCGGCGATCGGCCGCCAGGTCCACATCACCGGTCAGGCTACCGTCGCCGAGCGTGAGCTCGCGGTGGAGCTGTTCTCCGAACGCGACCTCTCTCACCGTGTTCAGACGCTCGTCTCACGCCAGGGCGAGACGATCGAGGACATCGAGCCGTTGCGCGCACGCCATGCGCACCTGATGAAAGCGCTGGAGGCTCCCCCAGAGTGCCCGCCGGATTGGGGTGCTCTGCGGGTGGTCCCCGACACGGTCGAGTTCTGGCGCAAGGCACCGGATCGGATGCATGAGCGATTGTTGTACGAGCGGGCCGGCGGGCAATGGCGCCGAACGCGCCTGTCGCCGTGATCGCCCCGTGGTCTTCGGAGCGGCTGATCCCGGCTCGCGAGCCCTCACTGTTCACGACGAGCGGCTCCAGGTCGCCCAATCGAAAGATCCTTCTGAACAAGCGGATGAAGGGACTCGAACCCTCGACCTTCTGCATGGCAATTGGAGTTGACCATTCCAAGTAGGGTCCATATCCGCGTAGATGCTGGGTTTTAGATCAAGTAGATGCGGGCTGTTTGGGGCTGTTCTGTGACAAAGTTCGTGACAATCTATCCGGCTGAAGGGGTA
>DATCFG010000020.1:0-2311 GCA_036509655.1 Solirubrobacteraceae bacterium
GATGGCTCCCACCCGCCCGCATCCAGCATCCCTGGCCCGACGCGCGGTTCAACGCCAAAACCCAAGGGAGGAGCCCAGTGCGGTAATCCCGCACGCTGGGATCTGCGCGGGGGGCGCCCGGCAACGGGCGTCCCTACCGCGCTCGCCGTCGTGAGCGACGACTACGCTCCCCCGAATGGATGTGAGACGCATAGCCGCCAGGCAGCGTAAAAGGCGCTGCTGTCCCGCCAACAGGGCACGGTGAGCGCTTGAACATCCTGGCCCAGACCGTCGATCCCGACGGACGCACCGTCGTCCTGGACGAGGAGGGCTGGGAGCACATCCTCCACGAGCACGCGGAGCTGGCTCTCTACCGGGATGAGATCATCGCGACCGTCCGCGCCCCCGGCCATCGCAGCCTCGATCCTCGCCCCGGACGGGAGCGTTACTACCGCATAGACCTCGGCCCCAGCCGCTGGCTGTTCGCCGTCGTAAACTTCAACGAGACGCCAGCGCGGATCGTGACCGCATACGGCAACCGCAAAGACCCTCCGGGATGGACGACACAATGACCGTGACCATCGGCAGCCTGACCTTCGACCACGCCACCTACGACGATCGCGGCGACGTCCTCTACCTGCACGCCGGCGAGCGCCAGGAGGCCGCCGACAGCGAGGCCACGCCCGAGGGGCATGTGCTGCGCTTCAACGACCGCGGCGAGGTCATCGGGCTCACGATCATCAACGCCAAGTGGCTGCTGCAACGCGACCACGCCATCAACATCACGATCCCCGAGCACATCGCCGTCACTCCCGACACGCTCGCCGAGGCGCTGACGGCGGCCTGAGCCTCAGCACGGCACACTGTCCGAGTGCCACTCCAGCCCCCGCTGCGCCCTCCATGTTTGCGTGAGTGCTCCCACATATGGTCATCAGGGCGCGACTAGACTGGGCAGGTATTGAGCATGGTGATGGACCCGCAATCCGAAGCGACATCGCAGAACCTCGCGCATGTCCTCGACACGGCGCGTGCGGCGCTAGACGGCGAGTTTGCTCGCGCAAACCGCCTCGACGAAAAGGCTCGCGGGCAGGCCACGCTTGCCGGTTCGTGGTTTGCGGTCACGCAGGCTGTGAGCGCGATAGCAACCGGAACCAGTGCGTCCAAAGGGTGGATCATCGGGCTCGCAGTCGGCCTGGGGCTTCAAGCGGTGGCTCTTTTCATGCTTCTCCTGCGAGATTCCGCAGTCTGGAAGCTGCATGACCGCGATGAAGTGGGTCCAGAGACCCTAGAAGCGATGCGGGACTCAGTATCCGAACCCGTGGCGGACTTCGCCTCGAGCGCGATCGAGTTCTACATCCCGGTCCTCGATCAAGCGCAGAAAGCGAACGAGCAACGCGGGAAAGCCTTTGAAAAAGCCTCATTCTGGTGGTGGCCTGTGCTGGTGATCGGGCTTCTGGAGATCGCGGCGGCGCTCATTTCTCGCGCCGCCTAGCTGGGGCCTCTTTGACTTTCCCCGGCGGCCAAGGTGTTTTCGCCGGTTGTGAAGGCGTGCTGCGCTTGCGGAAAGGCTCCCGCGGCTGCGAAGGTTGCGGACTCGGCCGAGGGCTTGGCCGGGGTGCTGGTCGTGGTGGCGGACGTTTCTCGGCCATAGCGCCCTAGCCGCCGATTTCGCTCTCGCGGATTTTGCGCGGGGGCCAACTCGGCGTCGGCTGCGGAGGGGGCGGTGGCGGCGAAGGGGGACGTTCGTCGCCTCGGGTCATGTCCATGCCGAGGAGCGTATCGGGGGTAGGGGACATGAAGCTGTCGATGTGCGTTTGCGGCTTACAGAGATTGACCATATTTGAGCGTTCCAGCACATGCCTGCCCAGCGTCTTGCGCGGCTTCGACACGCTCAGCGCCCCGGCGGAACAAGCCCTTTACAGAAGCACTCAGGGGTGAGGGATCGCTGGGCTGTATGCCCGGCGCCGTGGCAGCCCGAGCTGCACGCGTGACTCTCGTACGACGTTAGAGGTTGCGGCGAGGTGGCCGCCGCTACGTGCGCCGGAGGCGTCGCGCCCTCCCTGTCTGCTCGGTGCCTGCTGGCAAGCTCGGCTGCGATCAGAGCCGCCACACCCATATGCCCGACCTTGGGAGAAGGTTCTGGGAGAAACTTCTCAAAAAGTGTCGATTTGCAGGCAAGAAGGTAGATATCCCTTCTGCATGGCAATTGGAGTTGACCATTCCAAGTAGGGTCCATATCCGCGTAGATGCTGGGTTTTAGATCAAGTAGATGCGGGCTGTTTGGGGCTGTTCTGTGACAAAGTTCGTGACAATCTATCCGGCTGAAGGGGTA
>DATCFG010000021.1:0-5725 GCA_036509655.1 Solirubrobacteraceae bacterium
CGCACCGCCTCCGTTTTCATCCCGATCACGCGCCGCAGCTCCTCCGCCGAGTAGTTGCAGATGCCCTTCGCGATCAAACCTCCATTCGAGGGTTGGCTGTTGTCGCGAACGGCGATCTCGACCGCATCGCCCGCGTCGAACTGGCCCTCCACCGCGACGACGCCGACGGGGAGCAGGCTCGCGTTGCCCTCGCGCAACGCCCGCGCGGCGCCGTCGTCGATCACGAGCGTGCCGTGCGCGGGCTTCGCGTACTTCAGCCACAGCTTGAACGAGCTGTGCCCGCGCTCGCGCGGCGCGAACCGCGTCCCCTCCCGGCCCCCGCCGAGCACCGTCTCGAGCGCCCCTCCACGCAGGCCGTTGCAGATCACCGTCGTCACCCCCGCCGCCGTCGCCATGTCGGCGGCGACGACCTTCGAGCGCATCCCCCCCGAGCCCAGAGCCGAGGTCGTGTGGCCGATCTCGAGCTCCTCGAGCGCGCCGAAGTCGCTCACCTCCTCGATCAAGCTCGCGTCCTGGTCGATGCGTGGGTCGGCGCTGTAGAGGCCGTCGATGTCAGTCAGCAGCACGAGCAGATCGGCGCCCACGAGCATCGCCACCTGCGCCGCCAGGAAGTCGTTGTCGCCGAAGGAGATCTCGTCGGTCGCGGTCGTGTCGTTCTCGTTCACCACCGCCACCGCGCGCCAGTCGAGCAGCTTCCTCAGCGTCTGCCGCGCGTTCAGGTAGTGCGTACGCGCGCTCAGATCGCCGATCGTCAGCAGCACTTGCGCGCTTATCACCCCCCGCTCGCGCAGCAGCTCGTCGTAGACCCTGTACAGCTTCCCCTGCCCCACGGCGCTCGCGGCCTGCAGCTCATCGATCGCCACCGGGCGCGCATTCAGGCCGAGCACGCGCATCCCCCGCGCGATCGCGCCGCTGGAGACAACCACGACCTCATCGCCGGACTCGTGCAGCGCAACGACCGCGTCGCAGATCCGCGCGAGCACCTCACCGCGCAGCTCGCCATCGTCCTCGGCAACGATGCTCGACCCCAGCTTGATGACCGTGCGTCTCATTGCTGGGAGCTTATGGCGCGTCGGGGTCGAGCTCGAACGTGACCCCGCCTACCTCGAGCTCGTCTCCGGGCTGGAACCCCTCCGCCTCCAACGCCCCGAACACGCCGATCCTGCGCAGCCGTTCCTCCAGGTAGGCCATCGCGTCCTCGTTCTCGACGTCGTATCGCTGCAGCAGCCGTTCGATCCCCCTGCCCCTCACCGCGAACGCTCCCGCTCCCGTCCGCTCGACTTCGAAGCCTTTCCCCGCGTTAGGACGGAACACCATGTGCTCGGCGAGGTTCTCGACGTCCCTCTCCACGTCCCCCATTCCGGCCTGCCCGCCCGGAGCGAGCTCGGCGTACGCGCCGGGCGCGACCCTGCCTCCGTCCCCTTCGGCCGCCGAGACTCCGCGCGGGGCGACGCGCCGCGAGAGCTCGCCCGCCAGCTCCTCCAACCCGGCTCCCGTGGCGCTCGATGTCACGATCACCGGCACATCCCGTCCGAGCCTGCCTTCCCACTCCGCCGCCGCCGCCGCCGCGCGATCCTCCGTCACCAGGTCCCCCTTCGACAGTGCCAGCACGCGCGGCAGCCGCGCCAGCCGCTCGTCGTGCGCGGCCAGCTCGTGCTCGATCGTCGCGTGGTTCTTCGCCACATCCGCGGGGTGGGCGGGATCCTGAGGATGGGCGGGATCTGAATATTCGGGCGCGATATCCAGCACGTGCACGAGCAGGCGCGTGCGCTCCACGTGCGCCAGGAAGTCGTGCCCGAGGCCGGCGCCCTCGCTCGCGCCCTCGATCAGGCCCGGTATGTCGGCCACCACGAGCTGGCGCTCGCCGTCGTCGAGCACGCCCAGCACCGGGGAGAGCGTTGTGAAGGGGTAGTTGGCGACCTTCGGCGCCGCCCGCGTCAGCCTCGCCAGCAGCGAGGACTTGCCCGCGTTCGGCAGCCCCACCAGGCCGACGTCCGCCAGCAGCTTCAGTTTCAGCTCCAGCCAGCCCTCCTCGCCCGGCAGACCGCGCTCGGCGAAGCGCGGCGCCTGGCGCGTGGCCGTCGCGAAACGCTTGTTCCCCCTGCCTCCCCCGCCACCCTTTGCCACCACCGCGCGCTGCCCGTCTCTCAAGAGCTCCCAGCGGCGTCCCTCGAGGTCGCCCTCCTCGCCGCCCGGCCCGTCGCAGCCGATCGCCTCGGTTCCCGGCGGCACCCTGATCGTCAGCGTCTCACCGTCGGCCCCGTGACGCTGCGAGCCTTCCCCGTACCCGCCCGCTCCCGCCCGATGGACGGCCTTGCGGCGGAAGCTCTGCAGGTCGCGCAGCGAGTCGTCGCAGAGCAGCACCACGTCTCCCCCGCGTCCCCCATCGCCGCCGTCTGGGCCCCCGCGCGGCACGTGCGCCTCGCGGCGAAAGCTCGTCGAACCGTTCCCGCCGGCGCCCGCCTGCAGGTGGATTCTCGCGTGGTCGTGCAGCATCCCGCCATCCTGACAGCCCCTGGAAGCCGGTGGAAGCCGGTGGCCAGACCGCGTCGCCCGGCGGGCGTTAGCTCTGTCTACTCGCCGGAGAGGACGCTCACGACGCGCCCCCGACGGCTGGTCGAGAACTGCACAGTTCCCGCCGCACGCGCGTAGAGCGTGTCGTCCTTGCCGATGCCGACGCCCTCGCCCGGCTTAAATTTCGTTCCGCGCTGGCGCACGATGATCTCGCCGCCGCTGACCGTCTCGCCGGCGAACGTCTTCACGCCGAGGCGCTGCGCATTCGATTCGCGCCCGTTGCGGCTGGAGCCGAGCCCCTTCTTATGAGCCATTCTCTGTCTCCTTCTCAGCGGGCTTGGCGGCGACCGGCTTGGCCGCGGGCTTTGACGCAGCTTTCGAAGTGGGCTTGCCCGAGTCGGGCTTTGCCGCAACAGCACCGGCCTCGGGCCTAGCCGCACTCCTGGCGGCGACCGGCTTGGCCGCGGCCTTTGCGCCATCGGCCTTCGCCGCCGCGCCAATCGAGATGTCCGTGACCTCGATCCGCGTCAGCTCCTGGCGATGGCCGGTGCGGCGCTTGTAGCCGCGCTTGGGCTTGAACTTGAACACCCTCAGCTTCTCGCCACGCTCGTGGGCGAGCACCTTCGCCGTGACCTTCACCTTCTTCAGCCCGGCGGCGTCGAACACAGCCTCCTCCGAGCGATACAGGATCGGCTCGAGCGCGACGTCGCCGCCCTCGTCGACGGCAAGGCGCTCGACGAGCAGGGTCTGACCCCGCTCGACGCGGTACTGCTTGCCACCTGTCTTCACGATTGCGTACATAACTTTCCTGGTCGATCCCGATCCATCCACCTAGTCGGTGCTTGATTGCGCCTTGGCAGCCGAACGGCGCCGCCCGCCCCTGCGGCCACGACGCCGAGGCTTGGATTGTAGGTCATCCTCGGTTCCCTCGCCCTCAGGGACGTCCTCCGCCGGCGCCTGTGGCGATCCATCGACTGGCGCATGTGACGCGGCAGCCACCTCAGAGACGCTCTCGACGACGGGCGCCGCAACGGGCTTGGGCGGACGCCGTCTGGGTCTCGGTTTGGCGGTTGGGGCCGGGGGCCGCGGCGTCGGGCGGACGACCTCGCCGGACTCGTCGAGCAGCAGCGCGCTCGCGGCAGTGCGACCGACCTGGTCGATGCGCACCATCCGCTTCTCGCCGACGCACGGCGCCGCGCCCGCGATCGAGATGATGTAGCCGTCAATTTTCGCGACCGCGTCGTCGACGTCGTACATGTGCGGCTCGACGATCTCGACCAGCACCTCGTCGCCCTGGCGGAACGGCAGCGCCCGCTCCTCGACCTCCGCGCGGGTGCCCTGGAAGGTGATCGCGAAGTGCTCGAGCGTGAGCCCTTCCGAGCCCTCGAACAGGAACGACTTGCCCGTCTCCGCCTCGAGCGCGTGCAGCACGCGCGAGCCGTGTCCGGTGAACTCCGCGGTCACGCGCGGGTTGATCTGCACGAGGAACGCCTCGACGTCGGGGGTTTCGAGAGCGATGTCGCGCAGGCGGCGCTCGAACTCGATCGCATAGGTCTCCTCCGAGCGGATCACGCCCTCGCCCTCGCAGGTCGGGCACGGCCGGCTCATGATCTCGCGCACGCCCTCGGTCACGTTCTGGCGGGTCATCTCGACCAGGCCGAGCTTCGAGATCTCGGCCGTGAACGTCTTCGTGCGGTCCTCGTCGAGTGTCTTCCTGAGCGTCTTCATCACGGCGTCGCGGTTGCGTGCGCGCGCCATGTCGATGAAGTCGATCACGATGATCCCGCCGATGTCGCGCAGGCGCAGCTGGTTGACGACCTCCTCGGCCGCCTCCAGGTTGGTCTTCGTGATCGTGTCCTCCAGCGCCGCGCCCTTGCCGCGCCCGATGAACGAGCCGGAGTTGACGTCGATCACGGTCAGCGCCTCGGCGTAGTCGATCACGAGGTAGCCGCCGCTGGGCAGATCGACGCGCCGCGAGAGCACGCCGTCGATCGCCTTGTCGACACCGTAGGACTCGAACAGCGGCTGCTTCTGCTCCCACAGCTCCACCCGCTCGACCAACTCCGGGGCGGTTCGCGTGAAGAACGAGACCAGGCGCTGATACTGCTGCTCGTCATCGACGATCGCGCGCTCGAAGTGCGCGGAGAAGATGTCGCGCACGACCCGCACCGACAGGTCGGCCTCCTGGAAGACGAGATCCGGCGCGACCGTGTCCTGCACCCTTTTGCCGAGCACCTCGTGCAGCTTGTGCAGGTACTTCAGCTCGCGTTCGAAGTCCGCCCGCTTGGCGCCGTGCGCGGCCGTCCTGACGATCACCCCGCCGCTCGAGAGATCGAGGCCCGCGGTCTGCTTGCGCAGGCGCTCGCGCTCGCGGTCCTCCAGGCGGCGCGAGACGCCGATCCCCTCGCCCGTGGGGGCATAGACCATGTAGCGCCCGGCGATCGTCAGCTCCATCGACAGCCGCGCGCCCTTCGTCTTCAGCGGGTCCTTCACGACCTGCACGACGATCTCCTGCCCGGGCGAGAGCAGATCGGAGATCTTGCGCCCGCTGCCACCGTTCCCGCGCCCGCGCTTGGGCGCCTCGACGCCCGGCAGCACGATCTCGTCGACGTGCAGGAACCCGTTCTTCTCCAGGCCGATGTCGACGAACGCGGCCTCCAGGCCGGGCAGCACGTTGTCGACCTTGCCCTTGTAGATGTTGCCGACGATCGAGCGTCCGCCGCGACGCTCGAGGTACAGCTCAGCTATGCGATAGCCGGCCTCCGGGGCACCGTTCGAACGTTTGCGCGATTTGGAGGCGGCCGCGGAACGTGAGGCGCCGGGTGTTCCGGAGGCCTCCAGGAGCGCCACGCGCGTCTCCGCGCGATCGACGCTGACAAGCACTTGCTTTTTCAATGTGATCCAGTCTTTCGGTATCGATGCCGGCCGGATCCCGCGCGGGCGATGGCCGGAGGAGGATCCTCGGCGGCGCATCCACAGCTGGCGATCGGGAGTGATTGGCGGACATGGTGTCTAGTAGATCGGCACGCGGCCCTTCAGCGAAGCCGAATCACGTGCCTGAACATAAATTGATTGCAGCAGGCCCACCGCCAACAGGGTGGTGATCACCGACGAGCCGCCATAGCTCATGAGCGGCAGCGTGACGCCGGTAATGGGCATGATCCCAATGGTCATCCCCACGTTGACGAACACCTGAAACATCAGCATAGCC
>DATCFG010000022.1:0-50426 GCA_036509655.1 Solirubrobacteraceae bacterium
CCCACCGCCCGCCCCCACCGCCCGCCCGCCGGCCCCAACGGCATCGTCTGCGAGCTCTGCCGCCCGCTGCGCCGCGATGCGCCCGTCGCCACCGAGATCGTGCGCCATTGCGAGCATGGCCACACCGTCCGTCTCACCGTCCGCGCTGCGTAGCCGCGTCAGCGGGGGGCGGGGGCTAGACTGGCGGTCCCCGTGCACCCCGTGACAGTGTCGATCGTCGTCGCAGCCCCCCGCGAGCGGGTCTTCGAGTACCTGCGCGACATCGCCAACCATCCCGAGTTCACCGACCACTACCTCGTCGACTGGCACCTCACGCGGATCGACTCCGTCGGGCTCGGCGCCGGTGCGCGCTTTCGGATCAAGGCCCCCCGCAACCGCTTCAGCTGGGGCGATGTGACGTTCGTCGAGGTGCAGGAGCCACATCGGATCGTCGAGGTCGGCCGCACGGGCAAGAACAACCGCATCCGCATGCTCGGCGTCTACGACCTCGCCGACTCGCATGGCGCCACCCGCGTGCGCTTCACGTTCGAGACCGAGCCCGCGATGCTGTCCGACCGCCTGCTGGAGAGCCTCGGCGGGCGTTCCTGGCTGAAGCGCAAGAACGACAAGGCCATGCGCCGGCTGCGCGCGATCCTCGAGCGCGAGGCGGGTGCGAGCATCGCCGACGCGGGCGGCGGTCAGCGCGTCACGGTCGCCGCTGGGTAGAAGATGTTCCGACGCGGACCTATATAAACTGCCGCGTCGCATGTCCAGCCGCCCGCGCAAGATCCCCGTCGTCCTGCTCGCGCTCGTCGCGGTGTTCGCGCTCAGCGCCTGCGGGGACTCCCACTCGCGAGTCACCACCGGCACCTACGCGGGTGAGGGGGGCGCCGCCGCGCCATACCTGAACGTCGGTCCGCTGAGCTACCAGGTCCAGGTCTCGCGCGAGCTCAATCCCGCAAACGCCGAAGACGCCGCCTACCTGCAAGGTCTCACCCCGGCCGAGGCTCATCTCGCCCCCGGCGAGGAGTGGTTCGCGGTGTTCATCCAGGTCTACAACAACACCTCCCAGGAACGCCAGGCCGCGAACACGTTCAAGATCTATGACACCCAGGGCAGCACCTACAGCCCGGTCATGCTCGACGAAAGCAACCCGTTCGCCTACCGCGGCGGCCTGGTCCCGACGGAAAGCCAGCTCCCCGAGCCCGGCACGATTGCCGACGACGTCGGTGCGCAGGGCGCGCTGCTGCTCTACAAGGTCCAGCTCGCCTCGCTCGAAAACCGGCCCTGGGAGCTGAGGATCGTCGATCCGACCGATGCCTCCCAGACAGCCACAGCAGAGCTCGACGTCTAATGATCGGCTGAGAGCCCCGCTTCGAGCACCTGCCGGGCGACGGGCGCCGCGGTCGCTCCGCCGGCGCCGTCCTGCACGAGCAGCACGCCGACGACGATCCGCGGGGCGAAGGCCGGGGCGAAGGACGCGAACCAGGCGTCGGTGTTGCGCGCTTCGTCTTCCGCCGAATTACAGCTTTCCGGGCTCTTTTCGTCCGCGCCCCGTTCTTCCTTAGAGCTCGTTTCGGGGCTTGGTGTGCAGGTGCTCGCGGTCCTCAGTTCGGCGGTGCCGGTCTTGCCCGCGACCGTCACCCCCGGGATCGCCGCGGCGGTCCCGGTGCCTTCGCGAACCACGCCGATCATCAGGCTCCGCACGGTGTGGGCGACGGAGGCGCTGCTCACTGGCGTGCCGCCGCGGCGGGCGGGGGCGGCGCTTGGATTGAAGGTCGGCTGGGGTCGGCGGCCGCTGTCGGCGATCGTGGCGGCGACCGTCGCCATCTCCAGCGCGCTCGCCTGCACCTCGCCCTGGCCGATCGCGGTCGAGCCGATGTCGAGCTGGCCCTGGATCTGCGCGGCGGGCGGCAGCGCGCTTTCCACCGCGCCCGGCACGCCTGGGGGGTGGTTGAAGCCGTAGCGTTCGGCCGTGGCCACCAGGCGCGCCGCCCCGAGCTTCGCGCCGAGCGGCGCGAACACCGAGTTGCACGAGACCGCGAATGCCAACGCGAGCGTGCCGCCGCATTCCTCGCCGTTGGCGTTGTTTAGCTTGACGCCGTCGAGCGTCGCGTAGGTCGCGTAGGGGAAGACCGTCTTCGGGGTGGCGAGACCGGCCTGGAGCACGCCCGTGAGGGTGATCATCTTGAACGTCGAGCCCGGCGGCTGGAGGTCGTCGAGGCCGATCCCGGCAACGGCCAGGATCTGCCCGGTCGCGGGAACCATCGCGACGATCCCGCCGAGCTGGCCCCCGAGCGCGGTCACGGCGGCCTGCTGCACCGACGGCGATACGGTCGTGCGCACGGCACGCGCCGCCTTCGGGGTCGCGGTGGCGAGCACCCGTGCGCTAGTGCCTGCGCTCGTGCTCGTCCCGCCGCCGTCGGCGAGCAGTTCGCCGCCGGGGATGCCGCGCAGGCTCGAGTCGAGCGCCAGCTCCAGTCCGCTCACGCCGACGATCGCGTTCGCGGGCACGCCGTCGGCCTCCAATGCTTGCAGGCGCGCCGCCGGGATCGGGCCGACCGTGCCGACGACCGCGCTCGCGAACGAGCCGAGCGGTGAGGCGCGCTGGCCGGCTTCCACCGCCGTGCCTTCGGCCAGCACCGTCCCGTCGCGCGCCAACAGCGTGGCGCGACGGGGCAGGGTCGTGTGGCGCGTCAGGCGCTCGCCGGGGCGCAGGCCCGGGAACGCGAGCGAGCGCGACCAGGCGATCCGCGTTCCCGAGCCGCTGCCCTGCATCGGCAGCGTGAAGTCGCTGGAGAGCGCTCCGAACAGGTGCGTCTGTACCCGCACCGCCACCTCCACGCCGCCGCCGCTCGTGCTGCGGGCCTTGCCGGTCACGCGCAGGCCGGTCGCGGTCGCGGTAGCGGTCGTGAGCGCGCTGCGGTAGGAACTGGCGAACTCGCTCGGCGTCACTTCGCGCTGGGCCCGGGCGTCGATGTCCGCGTACATGCTCGCGTAGTCGCTCCGCGCCCAGGCGGCGGTGAACCGTTCGGCGAGCTCGTGTGCGTCGGAGGGGGAATGGCTCGCGCCGGCGATCGCGCCGATCGCAAAGGCGAGGCCCGCGAGCGCGATCATGCCGCGGGCACGGCGGCGCCATAGCTGGGAGCCGTCCTGCCGTGTGTCCCGAGATCGCCCGGGCGGCGGCCGGCCTGGCAGGGGGCGCCTCGTGCTCACCGTCCCCCCACCCGGGCGCCGACGATCCCCGCTGGGAACGGTAGTAGAACATGGGAGATGACGGAGATCGACTGGTTCATCGTCGCGCTTGCGGCCATCCTCGCCTGTTTCGGCTTCCGGCGGGGCTTCATCGTCGGGGTGCTCTCCTTCGGCGGGTTCGCGTTTGGTGCATTCCTCGGTACCCGCCTCGGTCCTCTTCTGCTTCCCCGTGGATCCTCCTCGCCGTATGCGCCCGCCTTCGGGCTGATCGGCGCGCTGCTGGCCGGCGCGATCCTCGCGAGCGGGCTGGAGGGCCTGGGCTTCAGGCTGCGGCGCGCGCTGTTCCTCCCGGGACTCGGCCTGCTCGATGGCCTGCTCGGCGCGGCGCTCGGTGCGGCCCTCGGTCTGGGCATCGTCTGGATCCTCGCAGCCGTGGCGGCGCAGACGCCCGGCCAGGGGCCGCTGCGGGCGGACATCCAGCGCTCGGCGGTCCTACGCGAGCTCAACCAGCTGCTGCCACCGACCGGCTCGATCCTGAACGCGCTCGCGCGGCTCGACCCGCTGCCCCAGGTGGCGGGACCATCGCCGGATGTCGCCCCGCCCCAGCCCGCCGTCGCGCGGGCGCCGGGTGTGCGGGACGCCTCGCGCAGCGTCGTGCGCGTGCTCGGCACCGCCTGCGGCCTGGCGATCGAGGGCTCCGGCTGGGTGATTCAGCCAGAAATCGTCGTCACCAACGCGCATGTCGTCGCCGGCGAGCAGGACACGACGGTTGAGCTCGGGGGCAGCTCCGCGAACCTGCCCGCGCGCGCGATCGCGTTCGACCCGAGGAACGACATCGCCCTGTTGCGCGTCCCCGACCTCTCCGAGCCGACCCTCAGCCTCGTCTCCGAACCGAGCTCGGGTACCGCCGGCGCGGTCCTCGGCTATCCGGAGAACGGCCCCTTCGACGTGCAGCCCGGCCGGATCGGGCGCACCCAGACGGTGAGCACCCAGAACGCCTACGGGCAGGGGCCGGTCTCGCGGCTGCTGACCCCGCTGCGCGGCCTCGTGCGCCCCGGCAACTCCGGGGGGCCTCTCGTCAACGAAGCCGGGCAAGTGCTCACCACGGTGTTCGCCGGTACCGTCGGCGGTGGCCCGCATGGCGGCTATGGAGTCGCCAACTCCACCGTCGCCCAGGAGCTGTCGGTTGCCGATCGGGCCGGCGCCGATGCCCAGGTGAGCACCGGTCCCTGCACGGCCGGGTGAGCCCTCGAGCTCCCGTGAAATCGCCAGCCGCTACGCTGGGCGCCATGTCGAAGACCCTTGTGATCGCCGAGAAGCCCTCCGTGGGGGGGGATCTGGCGCGCGTGTTGAAGGGGCCGTTCAAGAAGCAGGAGGGCTTCCTGGAAGGTCCCGACCACGTCGTCACCTGGGCGGTCGGCCATCTGGTGCAGCTCGCCGACCCCGACGAGTACGACCCGAAGTTCAAGACCTGGCGGATGCCGGACCTGCCGATCGTGCCCGACAAGTTCAAGCTGGTCGTCCGCGATGAGCGCTCGCGCAAGCAGATGTCGGTCGTCACCAAACAGCTCGGCCGCGACGATGTCGATGAGGTCATCAACGCCTGCGACGCCGGTCGCGAGGGGGAGCTGATCTTCGCCTATCTGTACGAGAAGGCGAAAGCGAAGAAGCCCGTCCAGCGGCTGTGGCTGAACTCGATGACGAACGCGGCGATGAAGGAGGCGTTCAAAGAGCTGCGCCCCGCGGCGGAGTTCGCGAAACTCGAGCAGGCGGCGCGCTCGCGCTCGGAGGCAGACTGGATCGTCGGCATGAACGCAACGCGCGCGGCCACGATCCGGTTGCGCAGCTCCTTCGATGGCGCTGTCTCGCTCGGCCGCGTGCAGACGCCGACGCTCGCGATCATCGCGCGTCGCGAGGAGGAGATCCGGGCGTTCAAGCCAGAGCCGTACTGGCTCGTGGACGCGACGTTCGCCGCGGAGCCTCTCGAGGGCGCTGAGAACGGGGCGGCGGACGCAGCCGGCGGAGGCGTCGGCGGGTCCGGCGACGGCGCTGCGAACCCCGGGCGCAGCTACATCGGTCGCTTCCACGCCGGGACCAAGCCGCGGATCGCCAGCGAGCAGGAGGCCGTCGCGATCGTCGAGGCGTGCGAGGGCAAGCGTGCGAAGATCACGAAGCTCGAGAAGAAAAAGCAGAAAGAGCGCGCGCCGATGCTCTACGACCTGACGACGCTCCAGCGCGAGGCGAACACGCGCTACGGGTTCTCCGCGCGGCGCACGCTGTCGGCGGCGCAGCGGCTGTACGAGGAGCACAAGGCGCTCACCTACCCGCGCACGAGCTCGCGCTACCTGACGACGGACATGATCGGCGAGATCAAGCCGATCGCCGAGCTCGTCGGCGGCCAGGCGGACTACCGCAAGGCCGCGGAGTACGTGACGGGACTGGAGGAGCTGCCGCTGGACAGGGTCGTGAACAACGCGAAGGTGACCGACCACCACGCGATCATCCCGACGCGCTCCGAGCACAACGTCGAGCGGATGGGCAGCGACGACAAACGGATCTACGACATGGCCGTGCGGCGTTTCCTCGCGGTCTTCCACCCCGAAGCGGTGTTCGAGAACACGAAAATCGAGACGACGGTGCCGGCGGGCCCGGAGGAGAAGGACCGCGGGTACGTGTTCAGGACACGCGGCAAGCTGTTGCTCGTACCCGGCTGGCGCGGGGTCTACGGGGAGGCTGCGGCCGACGCGGCGAAACCGGAAAAAGAGAAAGCCGGCGGCGATGATGACGAGGGCTCGAACCAGCAGCTGCCGCGCCTGGAGCAGGGCGAGGATGTGGAGACGAGGAAGATCGGGAGCGCGCGCAAGGAAACGAAACCGCCGCGCCGCTACAGCGACGCCTCGCTGCTCGGCGCGATGGAGACCGCGGGCAAGCTCGTCGACGACGAGGAGCTGCGCGAGGCGATGAAGGAATCGGGCATCGGCACCCCGGCGACGCGGGCGGCGATCATCGAGCGGCTGATCCAGGTTGGCTACGTCGAGCGCGACGCGCGCTCGCTCCTCGCCAGCGAGAAGGGCCTGAACGTGATCAGGCTGCTGAACGCCCACGCGCTCACATCTCCCGAACTTACCGGCAACTGGGAGCACCGGTTGGGGAAGATCGAGCGCGGCGAGGACTCGCGCGAGGCCTTCATGGGCGACATCGCCGGCTTCGCCCGGGAGACGATCACCGAGCTCGACGAGACCCTGAAAGACGTGAAAATCCCGCGCGCGAAGCTCGGGCCGTGCCCGATCTGCGGGCACGAGATCGTGGAGAATCGCAAGGGCTACTCGTGCTGGGCGCGCGACGATCCCGGCTGCGGCTTCGTGATCTGGAAGAGCAAAGCGGGCAAGACGCTCCCGATCGCGCTCGCGCGCGAACTGATCAAGACCGGCTACACCGCACGTGCGGTCTCCGGCTTCAAGGGTCGCTCCGGCCGCTCCTTCCGCGCTCACCTCGCGATGAGTCAGACCGAGGAGGGCAAATGGCGTGTCGAGTTCAACGAGGCGTGGGCGAAGGAGGGCGCAAAGCCGCCCGACGCCGAGGCGGAGGCCGAGGCAGTCGCGGAGGGCGCCGACGCGCCCAAGGTGGAGGCTAAGAGCGCCGCGTAGACAGGGCAGGGACTGAGCGGAGGCGCCCGCGCAGGAGAAGGGCGTGTCGGGCACGTGCGTAAGGATGGGACGTAGTGCCGATCACGCTGATCACAGGGCCCGCGAACGCGGGCAAGGCCCGCGAGGTGCTGGGCGCCGTGCGCGGACACCTGGCCTGTGGCGAGGAGCCGCTGCTGGTCGTGCCGACGCGCGCGGACGCCGAGCGCTACCGGCGCGAGCTGGCGCTGGAGGGCGCGGGGCTGGGCGCGCGCGTGGAGCGCTTCGAGGGCCTGATCGGCGAGGTCGTGCGGCGCGCGGGGTTGAGCGAGCCGGTGCTGGGGAGGGTCGCGCGCGAGCGGGTGCTGGCGCTCCTCATCGCCGGCGGAGCGGATCGGGCGAGGAGGAGCACGCCCGGGTTCGTGAGCGCGCTCGGGGCCACCGTGGCCGAGCTGGAGGTGCGCCGTGTAACGCCGGCGCGACTGGAGGCGGCGCTGAAAGCCTGGGTGAGTGTTGACGGAAGCGGTGCGGCGGCGGGGTCGGAGGACCTGGGGAGGCTGTACGGGGAGTACCGCAGGCTGTTGGAGCGGATCGGGCGCACCGACCCCGAGCGCCGTGCGGCGCGGGCGCTGGACGCGCTGCGGCTCGAGCCGGCCCGATGGGGTGCGACGCCCGTGCTGATGTACGGCTTCGACGATTTCGGCGTGCTCCAGCTCGACGCGATCGAGACGCTCGGGGCGGTCGTCGACGCGCCGGTGACGGTGTCGCTCACATACGAGCCCGGACGGACTGCGCTCGGGAGCCGCGCCGGCACGTTCGAGACGCTGCGCCCGCTCGCGGTCGAGCATCGGCGCCTCGAGGCGCGTGCCGAGTACTACGCGCCCCGAGCGCGGGCGGCGCTGCACCATCTCGAGCGCTCGCTGTTCGAGCCGGGGGCTGAGCGCGTCCAGGATGCCGCCCGGGCCGTGCGGCTGCTGGAGGGTGGGGGCGAGCGCGCCGAGCTGGAGCTGGTTGCGGGCGAGGTGCGGGCGCTGCTGGATGAGGGGACGAGGCCCGAGGAGATCGCGGTCGTGCACAGAATGCCGAGCGCGGTGGCGGAGCTGCTCGGGGAGGTATTCGCCGCGCGGGGGATCCCGTATGCGCTGGAATGTCGGGTTCCGTTCGCGAACACCGTGATCGGTGGAGCGCTCCTCGGCGCGCTGCGCAGCACGACGGCCGCGGGTGAGGCCGGAGATCTGCTGGCGTGGCTGCGGGCTCCGGGCCTGCTCGCGCATCCTGAGCTGGCTGATCGACTGGAGGCCCAGGTGCGCCGTGAGGGTGTTACGAGCGCAGCGCGGGCGCGTGAGATCTGGGAGGCGGAGCACTGGCGGCTGGAGGCGCTCGACCACCTGGGCGAGGCGGCGCGGCGGGGTAGTAGGGCGCTGTGCGAGCGCGCGGCGGGGGAGCTGGAGTGGCTGTTCAACGCCCCCCGGCGAGGGAGCGCGGCGCTGCTGGCGAGCGACGAGCTGGACGAGGCTCGGGCCCTGGCGGCCGGACGTCGGGCGCTGGCGGAGCTCGGCGGCCTGGCGTACGGTGCGCCCGAGCTCGGCCTCGACACGACCGAGCTCGCACGTGCGCTCGAGGGCTTGGAGATCGTCAGCGGCGAGGGGGCGGGGGACGGCAGGGTGGCGGTCGTCGACCCGCTGGCGCTGCGGGCGCGGCGGGTACGGGCGCTGTTCTTGTGCGGCCTGCAGGAGGGCGTGTTCCCGGCGAGCGCGCGACCGGAGCCGCTGCTGGCCGAGGAGGAGCGTCGGCGGCTGGCGGAAACCTCGGGTCTGCGGCTGGGGGGGAGCCGTCAGGCGGACACGCTGGCGGCGGAGCGGTACGCGCTCTACGCGGCGGTGTCGCGACCGCAGGAGCTGCTCGTGCTGAGCTGGCACGCGGCGGATGACGACGGCGTCGCGCAGGCACGGTCGCTGTTCGTCGACGACATCGTCGATCTGTTCGAGGAGGGGTTGGAAGAGCGGCGCGCGCGCAGACCGCTGGGGGCGGTCGGCTGGGGACGTCCCGGAGATCCGATGCCGCCATCTGCCGACTCGACGCCCTCGCCCCCGTTCGGCGATCGCGACGTTGCCGGGGCGCGTCATCCGACCCCGCTGGGACCGTTGCGCGACGAGGCGATCACGCGGGAGCTGCGCGAGCACGTCTGGTCGGCGTCCTCGCTGGAGGTGTGGTCGGAATGCCCGGTGAAGTGGTTCGTGCAGCGGATGCTTCGCGCCGACGACCTCGATCCGGACCCCGAGCCGCTCGTGCGCGGGGGGCTGGCGCACGCGGCGCTGAAGGACACGCTCGAGGGGCTGCGCGAGCGCACGGGCTCGGCACGGCTGACTGGAGCGCGGCTGCGACTCGCCAAGGAGCTGCTGCGCGAAGCGCTGGCCAGGCGCGAGGCTGAGTTCCCGCTCTCGGCGGCTCCGGAGCGCCGGCCGGGCCTGCGCCGCCGGCTGGAGGCCGATCTGGAGCGCTATCTCGAGCATGCGGCGGAGCAGGGGAGCCCGCTGGAGCCGGCGTATCTGGAGCTGGGGTTCGGGTTCGGGCCGGGCGAGGGGGCACCGGAGGTCGATCCCGTCCTCCCGGCGCTCGACCTCGGCGACGGGCTGCGGCTGCGCGGGCGGATCGACCGGGTGGACATCGCCGCCGGAGGCGCTCGGGCGGTCGTGTACGACTACAAGGGCCGGCTCGCTCCGGCCGCGGCGAAGTGGACGGAGCAGGGGAACGTGCAGGTCGCGCTGTACATGCGCGCCGTCGAGGAGCTGCTCGGGCTGGAGGCGGTCGGCGGCTTCTACCAGCCGCTCAGCGGTGGGGATCTGCGCGCGCGGGGGGTACTCGATGGCGAGAGCGGGGTAGAGATCGAGTGTGTCCGGGGGGAGCAACGCGAGCACGGGGAGGTCAGGGAGTTGCTCGAGGAGGCGGTCGCGACGGCGCGCGCCGCGGCGGCACAGGCGGGACGCGGCGAGTTGGAGCCCCGGCCCCGCACGTGCGCCTACCGGGGCGGATGCATGTACCCCACGATCTGCCGGTGCGGGTCATGATCGGCGCGGGAATCCTGGCGGGGGGCGAACCGTGTCGCAGATGAGCCTCGACGAGATCTCCGCGGTCCAGGCGCGTGGCGACAGATCAACGCCGACGACAGGCGCGCCGCTCACCGGCGAGCAGGAGCAGGCGGTCGGGCGTCGCGGCGAGCCGCTACTGGTGGCCGCGGGGGCCGGCAGCGGGAAGACGTCGGTGCTGGTCGAGCGGTTCGTGCGCGCCGTGCGCGAGGATGGCGTTGCCCCGGGGCGGATCCTGGCGATCACGTTCACCGAGCGGGCCGCGGGCGAGTTGCGCGAGCGGGTGCGGGCGCGCTTCGGGGAGCTCGGCGAGCGCGAGGCCGCACGCGACACCGAGGCGGCGTTCGTGAGCACGTTCCACGGGTTCTGCGCGCGGCTGCTGCGCGCGCATCCGTTGCTGGCCGAGCTCGATCCGGAGTTCACGATCCTCGACGAAGGTCTCGCCGCACGCCTGCGTGGGCGGGCCTGGGCGCGCGCGCTGGGTGGCTTTCTGGAGGGCGAGCGCGGCGAGGCGGTCGACCTCGTGGCTGCCTGGGGCGCCGACCGCGTGCGCGCGATGGTGCTCTCCACATACGTCGAGCTGCGCAGCCGGGGAGAGCGTCTGCCGGCGCTGCCCGCACCTGGGACTACAGAGGCAGAACCAGAGGAGATCGACGCCGAGGGCGCGCGGGCCTGCGCCCTGTTGGGCGAGCTGCTGGAGGGTTTCGGCCGCGAGTACGCGGCGCTGAAGGCCGCGCGCGGCGCGGTCGACTTCGACGATCTGGAGCTCGGCGCGTGGGCGTTGCTGGACGAGCACGAGCGCGTGCGCAAGCGGTGGGCCGAGCGGTTCGAGCTGATGATGGTCGACGAGTTCCAGGACACCAACCCTCGCCAGCTGGCGATCCTCGGCGCGCTCGAGCGCGAGAACCTGTTCACGGTCGGCGATGCCCTGCAGTCGATCTACGGCTTCCGTCACGCCGACGTCTCACTGTTCCGCGCACGCCGCGCCGAGCTCGCCGAGCGCGGCGGCAGCCTCTCGCTCACCCGCAACTTCCGCGGGCGCAAGCCGCTGCTCGACGTGGTGAACGTGGTGTTCGAGGGGCGCTTCCCCGGGGGCGACTACACGGCGCTCGAGGCCGGCCGCGTCGACGAGCCGGCGTCGGCCGAGGCCGATGCCGATGCCGATGCCGATGCCGGGGCTGAGGCTGGGCCAGGGGAGCCGATCGTGGAGCTGCTGCTGACGCACAAGGGTGGCTGGGCGGAGGACGAGGAGCGCGCCGTGGAGATCGCCGGCGACCGATCGAAGATCGGCCGGCCATCCGCGCCGCTCTGGCGCCAGGCCGAAGCGAGGCTGCTGGCCGGGCGTATTGCGGAGCTGGTGGAGAGTGGGGTCGCGCGGGCGGGAGAGGTGGCGGTGCTGCTGCGCGCCGTCGGCGACCTGGAGGTGTACGAGCGTGCGCTCCAGGATCGCGGCCTGGACACGCTGGCGACGGTCGGGGGCTTCTGGGGCGACGAGCAGGTTGGCGACCTGCTCGCGTACCTGCGAACGCTCGCCAATCCGCTCGACGAGCTGGCTCTCTACGGGACGCTCGCCTCGCCGCTGGTCGGCGTCTCGAGCGACGGCCTCGCGCTGCTCGGTCGCGCCGCGAAAGCGGGCAGGCGTGGCGTCTGGGAGACGCTCGCGCGTGTGGAGGACGGGGAGCCTGCGGATATGGATGGGGAGCCTGCTGCGGAGATTCGCCTGCCAGTCACCGATCGCGAGCTGCTCGTGGCGTTCCGCGCGCGCCTGCTCGCCGAGCGCGCCGCCGCGGGCCGGCGGACGATCTCCCAGCTGATCGAGCGCGCGCTCGATCAGAGCGGTTACGCCGAGTACGTGCTCACGCTGAGCGGCGGTGAGCGGCGGCTGGCGAACGTACACAAGCTGCTCCGCGTCGCCCGTCGCCACGAAGCGAGCGAGGGGCGCGAGTTGCGTGGCTTCCTCGACCACGTGGCCCACCACCAGGACGGGCTCAGCGGCGCCGAGCCCGACGCGCCCGTCGCCGCCGGCGAGACTGACGCGGTGCGGCTGATGAGCATCCACGCGGCGAAGGGCCTGGAGTTCGGCGTGGTGTGCGTCGCCGATCTCGGCCGCGCGCAGAACCTCGGCGTGGGAGACCTGCTCGTCGACGGCGGCCGGGTGGGGCTACGTCTGGCGCGACTCGACGGCTCGGAGGCGACGCCCTCACTGGCCTGGAGGGAGCTCGCCGAGGAGCGCCGGCTCGCGCAGGCCGAAGAGGAGGACCGGATCCTCTACGTCGCGATGACCCGCGCGCGCGAGCGGTTGCTGCTGAGCGGCGCGGTCGATCTCGAGCGCTGGCCGCAGCAGCGGCTCGGCGCCCCCACGATCTCCTGGCTCGGGCCGGCGCTGTCGGCGGAGCTGCCCGCGAGCGTGCAGACGCTCCAACCACCGATCCGTGAGCTGGCCGTCGGCGCCGGCGATGGGACGTCCGTGCGGATGGGTCTGAGACTGAACGCCCCCGAGACGGCGGACGCCGTCCTTCGACTCGACCGGCAGTCGTGCGAGGGTGCCGGCGATCCTGATCCGTATTCGTCTCCAGCCGGCGCAGACACGATTGCCGGCGGGGGAGGCAAAGCAGAGGGTCGCCTCGCGCCGACCGGCGATCCGGCGCGGCTCGAGACGCTCAGCTACACCTCGCTCACCGAGCTCGCACGGTGCTCCTACCGCTTCTATCTCGAACGAGTCCTCGGACTCCCCGAGCAACGCCCGCCCGTCGGCGCCGGCGGCGCGTCCCGTAGCGCTGGCCTGGAGGCGCGCGTGCGCGGCACGATCGTCCACCGGCTGCTCGAGTCGCTCGATTTCCTACCGGCCGCTGCCCCCTCCGCCAAGGACGTGGCGCGGGTTGCCGGCGAGCTCGGTGTGCGCGTCGCGCCCGACGAGTGCGAGGAGCTCACGGCGCTGCTGCGCGCGGCGCTCGACACCCCCCTGGCGGCACGTCTTGCAACGGTCGCTCCCGGCGCGCGCCGGGAGCATCCGTTCGCGCTCGCCCTCGCTGTCCCCGCGGCATCGCTCTCGCCCGACCCCGTCACCGCCGAGTCGCTCATCGTCGACCCAGCCACGATCGCCCCACCCGCGATCGCCTCGCCGATCGAGCCGCGGCTCGATCGGGTGCTCCTCACCGGCGTGCTCGACCTCCTCGTCCGCGAGCCCGACGGCGGCATGTTGGTCGTCGACTACAAGAGCGACCGGGTCGCCCCCGGCGAGGATCTGGAGGCGGTGGTCGAGCGTGAGTACTCGATCCAGCGCCTGCTCTACGCTCTCGCAGTGCTCGCCGACGGCGTGCAGAGCGTCGAGATCGTCCACTGGTTCCTGCACCGTCCCGCCGAGCCGGTCAGCGCCGTGTTCGCCCAGGGTGACAGGCCGCGGTTGGAGGACGCGATCGCTCGGTTGGCGAAGAACGTGCGCGGGCGCTCCTTCGTGGTCAGCGAGGACCCGTATCGCGGTCTCTGTCTGACGTGCCCGGGGCGTTCGGGCATGTGCTCTTGGAGCGACTCGATGACGCTCCGTGAGCAAGGGGGTCCGGTGTCTTGACGGGGGATCCGCTGGCGCATTCCGATCGGGAGCTGTTCGCACTTGCGCGTGATGGCGACGCGCACGCGCGTGAGCAGCTGGCCGAGCGCTATCTGCCGCTCGCCCGCCGCCTCGCACGCCGCTACCAGCGCAGCGAGGAGGCGCTCGAGGATCTCGAGCAGGTCGCCTCGCTCGGCCTGCTCAAGGCGATCGACCGCTTCGACGCCGGTCGCGACGTCGCCTTCTCGAGCTTCGCCGTGCCGACGATCCTCGGCGAGGTCAAGCGCCACTTCCGCGACCGCACGTGGTCGGTGCGCGTGCCTCGCGATCTCCAGGAGCTCGCGCTGCGCGTCGATCGCGCTGCCGCGGAGCTGTCGCTGGAAAGGCACCGGGCGCCGACGGTCGCCGAGCTTGCCGAGGCGGTCGGCGCAACCGAGGAGCAGGTGCTCGATGCGCTGCAAGCCGCGGGCGCCTACCACGCCGGCTCGCTCGATGCGCCCCGTCCCGGGCGTGCCGACGCGGACGCGCCGGGGGAGAGTCTGGCCGACTCGCTCGGCGTGCGGGAGGACGGCTTCGAGCGGGCTGAGGAGCGCGCGACGCTGGCGCCGCTGCTCGCGCACATCTCCTCCCGCGAACGTCTTGTCCTGGTGTTGCGCTTCGGCGAGGACATGACCCAGGCGGAGATCGGCGAGCGGATCGGCGTCTCCCAGATGCAGGTCTCCCGGCTGATCCGCCAGGCGCTAGTCCGCCTGCGCGCCGGGCTCGCCGAGTTGCCGCCACCGCCGGAGGAGCAGCCGCCTTCCTAGCAGTCAACTGAACATCGAGGGGTTGCCGGTGATTGACGCCATTGGCCAGGTGCCGGTCGATGTGGATGCTCAGCCGAAGCACAGCTTGAGAACCAGCTCCTCCGCTCGCGCGGGGTCGGCAGAGGAGGACGTCTCGATCCGTAGCTCGTCCGACAGCCGCTCGAGCACGTTGCCGACGCCGGGGACGTCCGCGTCGGCGAGCAGCTCGCCCGCTCCTCGCCCGGCCAGCTCGCCGACGCGCAGCTCGATGCCCCGCGCGTCGGTTGCCATCGTGAAGACGATGTGGCTGTCGCGGGCGTGCGCCGGCGCGTGCGCAGATAGGGCGTCACAGAGGATCATCGCGTCGTCCAGCCGGTTCATCGGGCAGTCGGCGCGCGCGAGCACCATCGAGATCACGCGACCGAGCACGGGAGCGGCCAGCGGTCCGTTCGCGACGCGCAGGGTCACGGAGTTCGCCACGGGCTGCTCGTCCTGCTGGTCCGGCCGATCCTGCGCGGGCGTGTTCGTCACGAGCGCGCGGGGGAAAGTGGAAAGGTCATGCGCACCTCGGTGCGGTCGTCCGCGGCGCGTCCGAGCTGCACGGACTCCGTCAGCGAGACGATCAGCGGCAAGCCCAGGCCGAGGCCGGGACTGTCGGCGCGCGGGCCGATCCCGGGGCCCTCGTCGCGCACGACGACCTCCAGCTTGTCCTCGCTGAGTAGGGTGGCGGCCACCTCGAGCGGACCCTCGTGGTCGTCGGGGTAGGCGTGGACGACGACGTTCGTGCAGGCCTCGGTGACGGCGAGGCGGATGTTGGAGAGGGTCTCCTCGTCGACCGCGAACGCCTCGCCGAGCGCCCCGAAGGCATGGCGTACAACGGCGATATTCGCGGCTCGCGCTGGAAGCGCCAGCTGCATGTCTGGCGTCCTCGTGGCCGGCATCATCATGGCTCCCTGGGTGCTCTATGTACTCTCGTCATCGTTCATGGTGCCCTGTGGCGGCGGTTTTCACACATCGAGTGCGCGACGGTGCCGGAGCATACGCGAGAGCCACCTCGGAATTCGAAGGAAAAAGACCATCGACGCACCTCTCGCGGAGCTTTGGCGCTGCTACGCTTTCTGGCTCCGCCTCAGGTGCCCGCCTAACCGTCCGGGATCTGCCCATCCGCACGGGATGCACCGCCCCAAGGGAGCACTTCCATGACCACGCACACCATGCAGCCGCCAAAGGCCGTCGGACTCTACGACCCCAGCTTCGAGCACGACGCGTGCGGCGTGGGCATGGTCGCGCGCCTGGACAACCGCCCGACGCACGAGGTCATCCAGAAAGCGATCACGGCCCTGGAGAACCTCGAGCACCGCGGCGCCAATGGCGCCGACCCGCGCACGGGCGACGGCGCGGGGATCCTGATGCAGATGCCCGACGAGCTGCTGCGCTCCGTCGTGGACTTCGAGCTGCCTCAGCCGGGCGCTTACGGGGTGCTGATGTGCTTTCTGCCACAGGACGACGCGGCCCGCGCACGTTTGGAGGCGCTGCTCGAGCGGACCGTCGTGGCGGAGGGCCAGCGCCTGCTCGGCTGGCGCGATGTTCCCGTCTGTCCCGAGCATACCGGCAAGGTCGCCGGCGCCTGCCGCCCGGTCGTCCGGCAGCTGTTCGTGGGAGACGGATTGGACCCCGGGGCGGGGTCCGAATCCGAATCGGTCCCCGACCAGGACGCGTTCGAGCGCAAGCTCTACGTGATCCGCCGCGTCTGCGATCTCGCGGCCGAAGGGGAGGGCCTTTACGTCTGCTCGAGCTCCTCGCGCACCCTGAACTACAAGGGCATGCTGATCAGCTTCCAGCTGGCTGCCTTCTACCCGGACCTGCAGGACGAGCGCTGTAAGAGCGCGCTGGCGCTCGTGCACTCGCGCTTCTCGACGAACACGTTCCCGAGCTGGGAGCTCGCGCACCCCTACCGGGTGATCTGCCACAACGGCGAGATCAACACCGTGAAGGGGAACGTCAACTGGATGCGCGCTCGCGAGTCCGAGCTGCAGAGCGAGCTGTTCGGTGGGGACCTGGAGAAGATCCTGCCGGTCGTCACCCAGGGCAACTCCGACTCGGCGACGTTCGACAACGTGCTCGAGCTGCTGATGCTCGCCGGCAGGACGCCCGCGCACGCGGTGATGATGATGATCCCCGAGGCCTATCGCGACCGCGACGACCTGCCCGAGGAGCTGAAGGGCTTCTACGCCTTCCACTCCTGTCTGATGGAGCCCTGGGACGGACCGGCGTCGGTCGCTTTCACCGACGGGCGCGTCGTCGGCGCGACGCTCGACCGCAATGGCCTGCGACCGGGACGCTGGGTGGAGACGACCGACGGACATGTCGTGCTCGGCTCGGAGATCGGCCTGCTCGACATTCCCGCCGATCAGATTCGCCGCCTCGGGCGCCTGCAGCCGGGCAAGCTGTTCCTCGTCGACCTCGAGCGTGGGCGGATCGTCGAGGACGGCGAGGTCAAGCGCGAGGTCGCGGGCAGGAAGCCATACGGCGAGTGGTACGAGGAGCGCTCGGTGCCCTTCGGCGAGTTGCCCCCGTCCGATCAGGTGACGATCTCTGAGCAGCCCATACACCTACGGCAGCGAGCCTTCGGCTACTCGCTCGAGGATCTGCGCGTGTTGCTGACGCCGATGGCGCGCGAGGGCGCCGAGCCGATCGGCTCGATGGGAAATGACCTGTCCCTGGCGGTGCTCTCAGATCAGGCGCCGGGGCTGTTCTCCTACTTCAAGCAGCTGTTCGCCCAGGTCACCAACCCGCCGATCGACCCGATCCGCGAGGAAGTCGTGATGAGCCTCGCGACGAGCCTCGGCACCGAGCGCAACCTGTTCGGCGAGACGCCCGAGCACGCGCACAAGCTCGCGCTCGACCAGCCGATCCTGCTCAACCGCGAGCTGGAGACGCTGCGCCACGTCTCCTACGAGGAGTTTAAGGCGTGCACGATCGACATCACCTGGCCGGTCGCGCAGGGGGCAGCGGGAATCGAGGGCGCGCTCGATCGCGTCTGCGCCGAAGCCCACGACGCGATCGCGGAGGGTGTGAACATCATCGTCCTGTCCGACCGGGTGATGGGCCCGAGCCGTGTGCCGATCCCCTCGCTGCTGGCAGTCGCCTCCGTCCATCACCACCTCGTGCGCGAGGGCACGCGGCTGCGCGCGGGGATCATCCTCGAGTCGGGAGAGCCTCGCGAGGTGCACCACTTCGCCACGCTGCTCGGCTACGGCGCGAGCGCGATCAACCCCTATCTGATGCTGGAGACGCTCGACCGGCTGGTCTTCGACGGGCGCATCACACGGGTGGGCGGGAATGGTTCGGATGGCCGCGAGGTCTCGCTGACGCCCGAGGAAGCGGCCCAGAACACGATCAAGGCGATCGGGAAAGGGCTGCTGAAGACGATTTCGAAGATGGGCATCTCCACGATCCAGTCCTACTGCGGCGCGCAGATCTTCGAGGCCGTCGGCCTCGAGCCGGCGCTGATCGACCGGCACTTCACCGGTACCGCCTCGCGGATCGGCGGGGTCGGGTTGGAGGTGCTGGCGACCGAGGCGCTGGAGCGCCACGCGCGCGCCTGGCCGACGGCGACTTCGCGCGACGGCGTCGACACCAGCGGGCTGCTGCCCGTCGGCGGCGTCTACGCGTGGCGGCGCGACGGCGAGCACCACATCTGGAACCCCGAGACGATCGCGCTCGTCCAGCATGCCGTGCGCGCGGCTGGCGGGTTCGGGGATGCGAGCGCAGCGAGTGTCTCCCGGTTCAGCGGGAATGTCGGCGCGGCGCTGCGGGGCGACGCCGAGGCGCTCGCGACGGTCCGCGAGAGCGCGGCCTACGAGCAGTACCGGGAGTACGCGGAGAAGGTCAACGAGGACTCCGCTCGCAAAGCCACTCTGCGCGGGCTCTTGCAGATCGGCGGCGCCGGCACGCCCGGCGCAGCGGGCGCGCGGGCGATTCCGCTCGAGCAGGTCGAGCCGGCGAAGGAGATCGTCAGGCGCTTCTGCACCGGGGCGATGAGCCTCGGGTCGATCTCGCGCGAGGCGCACGAGACGCTCGCGATCGCGATGAACCGTCTCGGCGGGCGCTCGAACACGGGCGAGGGCGGGGAGGACCCGGCGCGCTTCCAGCCCGACGCCAACGGCGACCGCCGGCGCTCGGCGATCAAGCAGGTCGCCTCGGGACGCTTCGGCGTGACGATCCACTACCTCGTGAACGCCGACGAGCTGCAGATCAAGATGGCCCAGGGCGCGAAGCCCGGCGAGGGTGGCCAGCTGCCGGGGCACAAGGTCGACGAGTACATCGGCTCGATCCGCCACACCACCCCCGGCGTCGGTCTGATCTCACCGCCGCCGCACCACGACATCTACTCGATCGAGGATCTCAAGCAGCTGATCTACGACCTGCGCTGCGCGAACCCACAGGCGCAGGTGTCGGTGAAGCTCGTCTCCGAGGTCGGCGTCGGCACGGTCGCCGCGGGCGTCTCGAAGGCGAACGCCGACCGCGTGTTGATCGCCGGCCACGACGGCGGCACCGGCGCCTCGCCGCTGTCCTCGATCCAGGCGGCGGGCGTGCCCTGGGAGATCGGCCTCGCCGAGACTCAGCAGACGCTGCTCTTGAACGACCTGCGCTCGCGGATCGTCGTGCAGACCGACGGCCAGTTGAAGACCGGCCGCGACGTCGTGATCGCGGCGATGCTCGGCGCAGACGAGATGGGCTTCTCCACGGGGCCGCTGATCGCCACGGGCTGCATCATGATGCGCGCCTGTCACCTGAACACCTGCCCGGTGGGGATCGCCACCCAGGACCCGGAGCTGCGCAAGCGCTTCAAGGGCACGCCCGAGCACGTCGTGAACTTCTTCTTCTTCGTCGCCGAGGAGGTGCGCGAGATCCTCGCCTCGCTGGGTCTGAGGACACTCGACGAGGCGATCGGCCGCGTCGACCTGCTCGGCACGCGCCCGGCGATCGACCACTGGAAGGCGTGCGGCGTCGACCTGACGCACGTGCTGCGACCGATCGAGATCACCAACGGTGGGTCTCTCCACCGTATCGAAGCGCCCCCGGCGGTGCTGGAGGACGCGCTCGACTGGGAGCTCGTCGAGCGGGCCCGCTCGTTGCTCGAGCGCCGGGACACCGCCACCCCGGCAGAGGCCATCCCGGCAGAGCAGGTTCGCATCGAGCTGCCGATCCGCAACCGCAATCGCTGCGTCGGCGGCATCCTCTCCAGCCACATTGCGCGCGCGTGGGGGGTGGAGGGTCTGCCCGAGGACTCGATCGTGGTCGACTTCGAAGGCTCTGCCGGGCAGAGCTTCGGCGGCTGGCTGGCGCCAGGGGTCAACTTTACGCTGCGCGGCGACGCGAACGACTATGCCGGCAAGGGGCTCTCGGGCGGGGTGCTCGCCGTCAGCCCGCGGGCTGGGATGGGTGAGGATTTCCTCGCTGAGCGGAACGTGATCGTCGGCAATACCGTGCTGTATGGCGCGACCGCTGGCCGGGCGTTCTTCCGCGGCCTGGCGGGCGAGCGCTTCGCGGTGCGTAACTCGGGCGCGAGCGCGGTCGTCGAGGGCGTGGGCGATCACGGCTGCGAGTACATGACCGGAGGCCGGGTGGTGGTGCTCGGGCCGACGGGACGCAACTTCGCGGCGGGCATGAGCGGCGGCGTCGCCTATGTGCTCGACGAGGAGGGCTCCTTCGCGGCAGGGCACTGCAACATGGGCATGGTCGGCTTCGACGGGCTCGACGATGCCGATGCGCTCGAGCTGCGCATGCTGATCGAGGAGCACTCCCAGCGCACGGGCTCGCCGGTGGCGGCACGCGTGCTCGCCGATTGGGACGGGTTGCTGACGCGTGGGGCGTTCGTGAAGGTGATGCCCCACGACTACAAGCGCGTCCTGCGCGAGCTCGCCGAGCAGGCCGAGGGAGTCGCCGCCTGATGGGCAAGCTGGGAGGTTTCCTGCAGATCGAGCGCCACGGGATGCCGCAGCGTGACCCGCGCGAGCGCGCGCACGACTACAAGGAGTTCCTGCTGACGAGGCCGGTGGAGGAGCTGAACGAGCAGGGCGGGCGCTGCATGGACTGCGGCGTGCCGTTCTGTCACAACGGCTGCCCACTCGGCAACCTGATCCCCGACTGGAACGACCTCGTCTACGAAGACCGCTTCGAGGACGCGATCGCGGAGTTGCACGCGACGAACAACTTCCCCGAGTTCACCGGCCGCCTCTGTCCCGCGCCGTGCGAGGCCGCGTGCGTGCTCGAGATCCGCGAGGGCGACGCGGTGACGATCAAACAGATCGAGCACGCGATCATCGGCCGCGCCTGGGATGAGGGCTGGGTCACGCCGCGCCCGCCGCGGCGCGAGACCGGGCAGGGGGTCGCCGTCGTCGGCTCCGGGCCCGCGGGCATGGCCGCCGCCCAGCAGTTGCGCCGCGCGGGCCATCGCGTGACCCTGTTCGAGCGCGACGAGGCCGCGGGTGGGCTGGTGCGCTTCGGGGTGCCGGACTTCAAGATCGAGAAGACCGTCGTGCAGCGCCGCGTCGAGCAGCTGATCGCCGAGGGCGTCGAGCTGCGCTGCGGCGTCGAGGTCGGCCGCGACGTCACCGTCGAGGAGCTAAGAGGCAGCTTCGACGCGGTCGTGCTGGCGACGGGCTCGCGCACGCCGCGCGATCTGCCGGTGCCGGGCCGCGAGCTCGACGGGGTGCACTTCGCGATGGATTATCTCTACCAGCGCAATCGCTGGGTCGCCCGGGAGTTCGGTCCCCCGCCCACCCTTCCCCCCGCCAGCCCCGAGCCCACCATTTCTGCCGACGGCCCCGAACCGTCCGCCGATCAACCCGACGCCGTGCGCGAGATCACGGCGAAGGACAAGGATGTGGTCGTGATCGGCGGCGGCGACACCGGCGCCGACTGCGTCGGCAACGCGCTGCGCGAGGGCGCACGCTCGATCGTCCAGCTCGAGCTACTCCCCGAGCCGCCGCCACGGCGCCCGGACGACCGTACGCCGTGGCCGGAGTGGCCGCAGAAGTACCGGTTGAGCTACGCGATGCAGGAGGCCAAGCGGCTCGACCTCGGTGAGCAGGACTACTCGATCGCGACGGTCCGCTTCGAGGACGACGGCGCCGGCGCCTTGGCGTCGCTGCGGATCGCCCGAGCCGAAGCCGAGCCCCCGTTCGCGCCGGTGGCGGGCACCGAGCGGGAGCTGCCGGCGCAGCTCGTGCTGCTCGCGATGGGCTTCCTGCACCCGGAGCAGGCGCTGCTCGACCAGCTCGGCGTGGAGAAGGACGGGCGCGGAAACGTGAAGGCTGTCAGGCCCTACACGACGTCCGTCGACGGCGTGTTCGCCGCCGGCGACGCCCGTCGCGGCCAGTCGCTGATCGTCTGGGCGATCAACGAGGGCCGCCAGTGCGCGCGGATGGTCGACCGCTACCTGGCCGGGAAGTTGAACGGAGGGGCGGCCTCTGTCGGGCTGCCTGAGGACGATGGCTTGGCCGGCCATGGGGATGCCGATTTGGGTCCCGAGGGTCCTCCGCAGCACGTCGGACCTGGTATCGAAGCGGGATAGCCGTGCCCGCGCGCGTTTCGCTCCTAGACTGAACTGGAGTGCCGACCTTCTGCCGCCACAACCGCTTCATCGAGCGCTGCCCGATCTGCAGCAAGACGCTTGCCAGCGGCGCGGCGTCCGATAAGTCGCCGACGAAACCCAGACGCGCCGCCACGAAAGGCGCCCCCGTGCGCCCGCGCCACCCGCGGTTGCGCGCCGGTGGCAAGAAGGTGCGCGTCAAGCGCGAGAGCCGCGCCGGCGACGACGGCTACCGCTCGGAATTGCTCCCCGGTCTGCGCGCCTCCGGCGATGCCGAGGCGCTGGCGCAGGAGATCGCCTTTGCGCATGGTCGTCTGCTGGCGCTCGAGGCGGCGCCGCCCGATCTGTACGGCGAGGTCCGCGCGCTGGCCGAGGGGGACATCGAGCGGGCGACGTGGACGGGCTTCCTGATCGCGTATCTGTCCCCGCTGGAGGGCGAGGATCCCTTCGCCTGTATCCGCATAGCACTCGCCGCCACCCGCGATGTCGGTGCCAACGACCTTGGTTGGTTGGGCGAGCTCGACGAGATCCTGCTCGGCCCGCGTACCTCCCACGACCCCGCGCGCGGGACGGGCACGCTGCTCGCCTACCGTCACTGGGCCGAGCGCGCCGGGTCTCAGCGACAGGCGTTCGAGGGCGATCCCGAGTGGAGTCCGGGGCGGCGCTTCGAGCGGGGCTTCGAGCGCCTGGCGTTGCCGAGCTTCGGTCGCATGGGGCGCTATGACCTGCTCGTCACGCTCGGACGACTCGGGTTATACGAGATGCGCGCCGACTCGCTGCACATGACGAGCGCGAGCGACGCGCACTCCGGCGACCTCACGACGCTGGCCGCCAAGCGGGTGTTCGCGATCGGCGATCCGCTGCTGCTCGAGCGCCGCGCTCGTGCGCTCGCGGATGCGATCTCGGTGCCGATCGAAACGCTCGACTTGGCGCTTGCGAATTGGGGTTCTGGATCACGGGCGACGCTCGGCGTCCGCGGCGAGCGCAGCGATCCACACGCGCTCGAGCGCTGCCGGGAGGCGTTTGAGCTGTAGGGCCGAGCGCGCCGCCGCCGATGCTCGCTGCCGGTGCGGACGTGTGGCCGATCCCGAGGTCGACTCCGGGAAAAATGCCGTCCACACGGCCACCTACAGTCTCCGTAATGCCACTCTGCTTCATCGAGCCCCAGGACGCGATCCGCGTGATCGCGGAGTCGGTCGGCCGCGAGGCCCGCCGGCAGCTGGTGGGCGAGGTCGTGCGCGCGTGGGTTGACGACATTCCCGACCAGGAGCTGTCGATCCACTACGCCAAGGCGATCGCTGATCTGGATGAGGACGATCTGCACCTGCTCGCCGCCTGGCACGCGTCGCTGGAGGTGGGCCAGCCGGTTCCCAACACTGAGTTCCTCGTCGGCGTGTTCGCGAGCCTCGGCGAGAACCGGCGCGAGGCGCTGAAGATCGCGGCGGGCTTCCGCGGCGAGGAAGCCTTCCAGGCGGGTGTATCCGAGGAGCAGGCTCTGGACACCGTGCTGCCTCGCCTCTCGCGCGAGCGCGCGATCGAGCTCGCGACGGAGTGCATCCAGCTGTACATGTGGGATCGCCTGGGCTGCGATAACTAGCCCAGCTAGACTCGGAGCATGCCCGCACCCACTGTCGAGGATGTGATGGACGCCCTGTCGAACGTGATCGATCCCGAGCTCGGGTTGGATTTCGTCGAGCTGGGCTTGATCTATGGGGTCGAGGTCGACGACGGGAACGTGCACGTGACGTTCACGCTGACGACGCCCGGCTGCCCGATCGGACCGCAGGTGACCGAGCAGATCGATGAGTTCGTCGGTGAACTCGACGACGTCAAGATGATCGAGTCCGAGATGGTCTTCACGCCGCCATGGTCGCCGGAGAAGATGTCCGAGGACGCGAAGTTCGCGCTCGGATATTAGGGGACCCGAGACTCAGGCCACTGGCGTCGGGAGATTCTCGCGGGCGAGCGACACGAGCGTCGCGAGCTCCTCGGCGATCGAATCCCCGATCGCGTCGATGTCCGGCAGTGCGTCGAAGTCGCCGAGCAGGCCGAAGTTCATCTGGCCGTTGTAGGACATGATCGCGATCGCGAGGGCATGGTGTTGGGGGAGGAAGGCGACGGGGTAGGCCTCGAGCATCTCGCGGCCGAGCACATACAAAGGGAACTGCGGGCCGGGGACGTTCGTGACGAGCAGGTTGAAGAGGCGCGTGGAGAAGTTCAGGCGCGAGGCCTGCGCGAGGATCGTCGGCGGGGCGAAGTTCTGCGCGCCGGCGATCACCTCGGCGCCGAGCGCCTGCTTTGACTCCTTCAGGCCGTCCATCGCGGCGGAGACGAAGCGCAGGCGCTGGATCGGGTCGGCGATGTACACGGGCAAAGGCCCGCGCATCACGACGATCCGGTTGCCGCCGGCGCCGTGCTCGTTCTCGGCGCGGACGGAGACGGGGACGAGCGCGCGCATCTCCATGCCCTCGGTGCGCACGCCGCGGGAGATCAGGAACGAGCGCAGCGCGCCCGCCACGACCGCCAGAACCACGTCGTTGACGGTCGCGTCGAAAGTTTTCTTGACGAGCTTGAAGTCATCGAGCGAGCTGCCGACGCCGACGAAGCGCCGGTGCGGGCCGATGTCGACGTTCAGCGGCGTCTCCGGCGCGGGGTTCAGGCCGGCCCAGACGATCTCGCCGATGCCCTCCGCCGCCTCGCGCGCGCGGGCGAGCGCGTGCTCGGGGTGCGAGAGCGCGTCGAACGCGCCCTCCGCGAGCGCGATCCCCGTCCGCACGGCGCCGAGCAGGCCGGCCGTCAGGAGCTCGGCGACACCGGGCTCCGAGTGCGGCTGCCACGCGCGCCCGGAGTGGCGCAGCGGCGGCGGATCGGGGGAGAGGTCGAACAGCACCGTCGCCAGATCGATCCCGGCGATCCCGTCGATCAGGGCGTGGTGGCTCTTGGAGATCAGCGCGAAACGATCACTCTCGAGGCCCTCGATCAACCACATCTCCCACAGCGGCTTGGAGCGGTCGAGCTGCTGAGAGAAGATCCAGGCGGTCAGGCTCTGCAGCTGCTCCCAGCCCCCGGGGGTCGGCAGCGCCGCGTTACGGATGTGGTACTCGAGGTTGAAGCTCGGATCGTCGACCCATACAGGCCGTCCGCTGTCGAGCGCGGTGTGGGCGAGCTTGTGACGGTAGCGCGGGACCAGGTGCAGGCGCCGGCGGATCTGCTCGAGGAACTCCCCGATCGAGGGCGGCGGGCCTTCGACGATCGTGAGCCCACCGACGTGCATGTGCGAGGTGGGTCCCTCCTGGTGCAGGAAGGAGGCGTCGACCGGGGTGAGCCTGTCGAGGTGACGTTGTGCCATGGGAACTAGGTTAACTGAGTGGTCGAGGGTCGAGCGATGCAAGGACGCAGGGAGCGTTGCGTGCTAGGGCACGCGAGCGACCGAGGACGCCGCAGCGCGAAGGCCATCGGCCACTCAGGTCCCTCTACAATGGGTGAATGCCCGATCCTGTCGTCAACACGGTCGAGAAGGTTCTGCTCGCGGCCCCGCGCGGGTATTGCGCGGGGGTCGATCGCGCGGTGCAGACGGTCGAACGGACGCTGGAGATGCACGGCCCGCCGGTGTACGTGCGCAAGGAGATCGTCCACAACAAGCACGTCGTCGAGCGCCTGCGCGAGCTCGGCGTGATCTTCGTCGAGCAGGAGACCGAAGTGCCGGAGGGAGCGGTATGCGTGTTCTCCGCGCACGGCGTCGCCCCCAGCGTGCACGCCAATGCGCAGGAGCGCGGGCTGCGCACGGTCGACGCCACCTGCCCGCTCGTGACGAAGGTCCACCGCGAGACGCTGCGCTTCGCCGAGGACGGCTACACGATCGTGCTCGTCGGTCACGACGGACACGAGGAGGTCGAAGGCACGATGGGCGAGGCGCCGGAGCGGATCGTGCTCGTGCAGTCAGAGCAGGACGTCGACGAGCTCGAGGTGGAGGATCCCGAGCGGATCGCCTACGTCACGCAGACGACGCTCTCGGTCGATGAGACGAGCTCGATCGTCGCCCGTCTGAAAGAGCGCTTCCCGAACTTGGTAGGGCCCCGCACCGACGACATCTGCTACGCCACCACCAACCGCCAGACGGCCGTCAAGCAGCTCGCCGGCAGCTGCGATCTGATGCTGGTGATCGGCTCGCGCAACTCGTCTAACTCGGTGCGCCTCGTCGAGGTGGCACGCGATTTTGGCGTCGACTCGCACCTGATCGACAGCGCGAGCGAGGTCCGCGAGGAGTGGCTGCGGGACAAGCGCGTCGTCGGCATCTCCTCGGGCGCAAGCGCTCCTGAGAACCTCGTCGACGAGCTCGTCGGCTTCTTCCGCGCGCGGGGCGTGCGGGACATCTCCGAGGTCGAGGCGGTTCGTGAGGATGTGCGCTTCATGTTGCCCAAGCAGGTGCGCGAAGCCGTCGCTGCCGGCGAGGCGTCCTGAGCGTCCGGTGGCTCGGTCGCCCGTTGCGGCCGAGGAGCACGAGCGCCGCGAGCGCTACGAGCGACCGGTCGGTGTCGCGATGAGCACGCTGATCGTCTCCGACCTGCATCTGGGCAGTGGCTTGGGCTCGGATGTGTTGAGTCGTCCCGGGCCCCGCGCGGCTTTGCTGGAGATCCTGGAGGACATCGACAGGCTGGTCCTGCTCGGCGACGTGCTCGAGCTACGCCACCGGCCGCCGCGCCACGCGATGGCCGCCGCGCGGCCGTTCTTCGAAGATCTCGGGCGGGTGCTCGCCGGTCGCGAGATCGTGGTGAGCGCCGGCAACCACGACCATCTGCTGGTCGAGTCGTGGCTCGGCGAGCGTGCGCTGCGGGCCCCGGAGCCGTTCGAGCTCGAGCAGCGCCTGCTCCCGGAGCAGGCCTCGCCGATGCTCGCGCAGCTCGCAGAGTGGGCGGCGCCCGCGCGTGTGAGCGCCGCCTACCCGGGCCTGTGGGTGCGCCCCGACGTGTATGCGATCCACGGCCACTACCTCGACGCTCACCTGACCGTGCCCACGATCGAGCGCCTGAGCATCGCTGCGATGAGTCGCATTCTGGGACGTCCGGCCGCGTCCTTCAGCCGCGTCGAGGACTACGAGGCGGTGGGGGCGCCGGTGTTCGCGTGGCGGGACGCGGTGGCCAGGGAAGCGCGCGCCGGCAGTGGCGCCATGGATCGAGTCGACACGATCCGCGCGTGGCGCGCGCTCGCGGGGGAGGCGAATGGCTCCGGCGGCTCCGGAGGCTCGGCCGGCCCACGTGGTGCCGCGCGGCGCGCCGCGTGGGCCCGCAAGCTGCGCGGGCTTGCGCTTGCCGGCGCCTTCCCGCTCGCCGTGGCGGCGCTCAATCGTGCCGGGCTGGGCCCGCTGCGCACCGACATCTCAACCGAGGAGCTGCGCCGGGCCGGGCTGCGCGCGATCGGCGAGGTGGCCGACCGCCTTGGCCTCGGCGACGCCCATGTGGTCTTCGGCCACACCCATCGCGCCGGGCCGCTCCCGGGCGACAGCGAGTCCGAGTGGCGCGGGCGCGGCGGCGCGCGCCTGGTGAACTGCGGCTGCTGGACGTATGACCTCGTGTTCCTCGGCCGGGCTGCCGGCGAGACCCCCTACTGGCCCGGGACTTGCGTGCTCGTCGACGAGGACTCCTCCGAGCCTCCGCGGCTGAAGCGTCTGCTGCTGGATCGCTCGCACGCCGAGCTCGCACCGGCCGCGGCCGGTGCCCCTACGCCAAGCCCGGCGTGAAGCACGTCGCCAGACACTCGACGCCAGGACCAATCTCCAGTGTGAGGGTGCCCGCGGTGTGGCGCTCGTGCTCGACTAGGGGATAGGCGCCGGGGTGGGTGACGCGTAGCTCCTCGACGATGGTGCCTTCAGGACGATCGCCCGGGGTGTTGCGGTCGCCGACCTCGCTGACCTCGCCGGGGTTGACCTCGCCGGCGAGATCGCCCGTGGCGGTGTGGCTGACCCGCACCGTCCCCGACCCACCGTTCGGAGATCGGGGGGATCTCCGAACGGCCAGCACCGCCCACACGCCCCCGGCCTCGTAGGGACCCGAGTAGGCGCCCTCCTGGTCCTTGGTCTGGGGTAGCAGCTGGGCATCGGGGGCGTCCTCGGGGCGGATCGGATGCAGCGGCTCGCGCTCGACGCCGAGCAGCTCTTGGATCGCCAGCTCGGTTTCGGTGTAGGCGCCCTCGCCGTAGTGGTGCTCGAACAGCCGCGCGCGGCCGTCGAACAAGTAGCGCGCCGGCCAGCCCTGGTTCTCGTAGTCGCGCCACAGCTCGAGCTCGCGGTCGATCAGCACGGGATACTCGATCCCCAGCCGCGCCACCGCCGCCCGCACCGCGTCCTCGTCGCGCGCAGGGGGAAAGCCGGGGGAGTGCACCCCGACGATCCGCAGTCCAGCCTCGGCGTAGCGCTCGTGCCACGCCTGCAGGTAGGGCAGCGTGCGCAGCGAGTTCGGCCGGCAGAAGTCCCAGAACTCGATCAGCAGCGGCTTCCCCCGCTGGATGATGCTCGCGCCCCGGCCGGTGACATTCGCCCAGGGCAGCCCCGTGGGGAACAGCGGCGCGACAATTGTGTCTACGGGAGCCCTCAACGTCGAGGCGCTCTAGCCGATGGAGCCGACCATCTCTAGCTGGATTAGACGATTCAGCTCGACCGCGTACTCCATCGGCAGCTCCTTCGTGACGGGCTCGATGAAGCCGTTCACGATCATCGCGGCGGCCTCGTCCTCGGTGAATCCTCTTGAGCCCATGTAGAAGAGCTGGTCGTCGGAGATGCGCCCGACGGTCGCCTCGTGGGCGACGGTCACGTGGGGGTTCTGGATCTGGATGTCGGGCCAGGTGTCGGATTTCGATTCGCCGTCCATCATCAGGCCGTCGCACTGCACGCGCGACTTCGAGCCCTGGGAGTTCGGGCCCATCTTCACGAGGCCGCGGTAGCCCATGATGCCGCCGTCCTTGGAGATCGACTTGGCGAGGATGTTCGAGGTCGTGTTCGGCGCCAGGTGCACGACCTTCGCGCCGGTGTCCTTGTGCACGCCTTTACCGGCGACGCCGACGTTCAGGTGGTCGGCGCGCGCGCCCTCGCCCATCAGGAACGAGCCGGGGTAGAGCATCACGTACTTCGCGCCCATCGAGCCGCCGACCCACTCGACCGTGCCGCCGGCGTCGACGACGGCGCGCTTGGTGTTGAGGTTGTAGACGTCCTTCGACCAGTTCTGCACGGTCGTGTAGCGCGCCTTGGCGCCCTCGTGGACGAAGATCTCGACGACGGCGGAGTGCATCGAGTTGACCGAGTAGGTCTGCGCGGTGCAGCCCTCGATGTAGTTCACCTCCGAGCCCTCGTCGGCGACGATCAGCGTGTGCTCGAACGTGCCCTCGCCGGAGCCCTCCATGCGGAAGTAGGCTTGTAGTGGCAGGTCGCACTTGACGCCCTTCGGTATGTAGCAGAAGGCCCCACCCGACCACACCGCGCCGTGCAGCGCGGAGAACTTGTTGTCCTGCGCGGGGACGCACTTGTTCATGAAGTATTTCTCGACCAACTCGGGGTACTCGGTGACGGCGGTGTCCATCGAGCAGAACAGGATCCCCTGCTTTGCGTACTCCTCCTTCAGGCCCTCGTACACGGGCTCTTGGCGCCAGACGCCTACTACGCCGGCGAGGTGCTCGCGCTCGGCCTGGGGGATGCCGAGGTCGTCGTAGGTCTGCTTCATCTCCGCGGGCACGTCGTCCCAGCTGTTGAAGCGTCCGGCCGTCGGCGGGGAGTACAGGACGAGGTCGTCGAGGTTCAGGCCGCTCAGGTCCGGGCCCCAGGTCGGGATCGGCTTGCGTTCGAAGATCTCCAGCGCCTTCAGCCGTTTCTCGGCCATCCAGGCGGGCTCGCCCTTGATCTTCGAGAGCTCGCGCACGACCTCGCGCGAGATGCCCTGGCGGGCGAGTAGCTGACCCTGCTCGTCCTCGACGATCAGGCTGGGCTTGGTGATCTTCGTGCGGTCAATCGTGGCCATGCGGCTCCTCGCTGCGGTTGTGCTCTGAATCCTGTGCTCTGAAGTAGGGATTGTATCGCGGCGGGCAGCTCTCACCAGATGGTGCCCTGCGGATCGAATCTGCGGATCGCTCGGTCACGAGTGACCAGCGGGGCGCCGATCGAGCGAGCCGTCGCATAGATCAGCCGGTCCACAGGGTCTCCGGGAAAAGCCTGTGCATCGAGAAGGCCGGCAGCGACAGCTACCTGGGCGCCTGGCGCGAGCGGATCCACTCGCGCATCGGCGAGCCCTTGAGCCACCCATGCGCTCACCTCGCGGTCGAGCTTTATACGCCCGCGCGCTGAGAGCATGGCGATCTCCCAAGCGCTCAGAGTGGACACGCCAATGTTCGAGGCTCGGGCGATCGCCTCGGTTGCAGCATCAGATAGGCGCTCGGGTGCGCTGAGCCACCAGAGCCACACGTGCGTATCGAGAACGATCACGCCGTGGCGGCGTCCCACTCGATGTCGAGTGGCTCTATGAGCTCGTCATCGGAGACGTTGAACGTGACCGAGCTGTGCAGGCTCTCGGGTGCCGTAGCAGCGGATACTTGAGCGACCGCACGGCCGTGCTTGGTAACAACGATCTCCTCACCGGTGGCCGCCACCTCATCGAGAATCGCAAGGCACTTTGCCTTGAACTCGCTTGCGGATATGGTCCGACTTGCCATGACTATAGTTAGAGTACCATAGTCACCTTGTTTTGGGTCCGTCACCGCCGGTTTTCGAACCCATCCCGGCGGCCAGCGCAGCTCGTCTCAGTGGCCAAACGCTCCAGCAGCCACGAGGCGCACGACAGACGTTGCCGCTTGGTGTACGGCTGCTTCGACGTCCTCGTCTCGCTCTGGTGTGAAGTTGGTGTTGAGCGAGAGCGTCGCGAAGCCATGCGTAAACGACCAGGCTGCGAGCACGCCACCCCACACCTGGTCCTCGCTTGCGCCGCTGGGGAGGGTGTACCGCACCACGCCGAACAGAATCTCAGCGGCCTCCTGGCGCGCGTCGGCGACGGCTGCCTGCTCTGAACGGTAGATATCCGGCCTGAACATCACTTCGAAGTGCGCGCGGTGCTCCAGCGCGAAGCGGATGTAGGCGATCCCCACGTCGATCAGCTTCCCGTCGCTGACGGCGAGCGCGTCGCGCATGGTGGCGCTCAGCAGCGCATATCCCTCGGCTGCGATCGCCGTGAGAACATCCGCCTTGTCGCCGAAGTGGTGCGCGGGCGCTGCGTGCGAGACGCCCGCGCGCCGGGCCACATCGCGCAGGCTCAGCGCGGCCGGTCCGTCGGCCGCGATCGAGTCGAGTGCGCCATCGAGCACCGCCCGACGCAGATCCCCATGGTGATAGGGCGGCTTCGAGGCTGCTCGTCCCGACACATCGCAAAGGCTAACCCACGGACTAGACGTTGACAAGATCGCTCGCGTCTTGTAACTTGACGCCGCCAAGATGCCGGCCGAGGAGGAAGCGATGAACGAACGACTGGGACGCGCCCTGATGGGCGCAGGTGCACTCACAAGGCTCTCCTACGGTTTGGGCGCGTTGCTCGCTCCCGATGCGATGTGCTCGAATCGACTCGCACCCGATATCCGGGGTCACGTCGATGGCAGGATGGACTTCCGCGGCTTCGGAGGACTACACACATCCATCGCCCTGCTGACACTGCGGGCAGCCAGGCGGAACCGCAACACGCGATTGCTGCTCGCTCTCAACCTCGGATGCGAGCTCTCGGATCTAGCGGCAACTCTGCTGGAGTGGCGCGACCGCGAACACGCAGATCCGGTCGTGCTCGGAAGCCTCGTCGTCGCGCTCGTCGGTATCGCTGCCTGGACCTCGGCGCTGCGCGCGCTGCCCGCCACCGGATGAAGCCTGAGCAACGCTCAGAAGACTTGGCGCTCAGACCGGCCAGGCGTGGTCGCCGGTGACGGCACCGCGCACGACCTTCAGGTTCAGCAGCGCGCACTTGCGCCGCGTCGCCGAGACGGGGATCCCGAGCAGCTCGATCATCCAGTCGGCGCCGAGCCCGCCGACCTCCTCCAGGGACATGCCCTTCAGCTCCTCGGAGGCGATCGACGCCGAGGCCTGCGAGATCGCGCAGCCGTGCCCGTGGAAGCGCAGGTCCTCGATCTGGCCGTCCTTCACGCGGATGTGGACCCCGAGCTCGTCGCCGCACAGCGGGTTGTGCTCCATCGCCTCGAGGTCATGAGGATCGAGCTCGCCGAAGTTACGCGGCTGCTTGTAGTGGTCGAGGATGTAGTCGCGGTAGAGGTCGTCCATCACAAAATGGGGGCGAATCTAAAGACGGAGATGTTTGTATTACTTTTAAAACTGCGTGACACCATAGTCATACGCACCCTTCAAAGTGCAACAACCTTTGACGGGCCGGCACACTTTGGACACGATTTGGGGCCGTCTCAGACACGATTTGGCCACGAGTTGGGCGCGATTCGGCCACGATTTGGGGACAGTTTGAGCACGGGCACAGCTCGGCCACGATTTGGGCACGATACGGCGCCAAATCTCGGACACGTTTCACGATAGGCCGAACACCTCGCGCCCCGCGAGCAGGGAATCGACGAGCGCGTCGATGTCGGAGGGCTCGTTGTAGACGCCGATGCTCGCCCTCGCGGTCGCGCTCACGCCGAGGCAGCGCATCAGCGGCTGCGCGCAGTGGTGCCCCGCGCGGATGCACACGCCGCCGCGGTCGGCCAGCTCGGCGATGTCGTGAGGGTGCATGCCCTCGATCGTGAACGACACCAAGCCGCCCCGCACCTCTGCCTCCGGAGGCCCGGTGACGCGCAGGCCGGGCACATCCGCGAGGCGTTCGAGCATGTACGCAGTCAGCGTTCGCTCGTGCGCGCGCACGCGGTCCATGCCGAGCGCCGACAGGTAATCGACCGCCGCCCCCAGCCCGACGGCCTCCGCGATCGGGGGCGTGCCGGCCTCGAACTTGTACGGCAGCTCGTTCCAGGTCGCCTCCTGGAAGTCGACCGAGGCGATCATGTCGCCGCCGGTCAAGAACGGCTCCATCTCCTCCAACACCCCCCGGCGGCCGTGCAGCACGCCGATCCCCGTGGGTCCGAGCGCCTTGTGGCCGGTCCACGCGTAGAAGTCGGCGCCGATCGCCTCGACGTCGACCGGCATGTGCGGCACTGCCTGAGCGCCGTCGACCAGGGTCGCTGCGCCCGCGGCGCGCGCCCGCGCGACGATCTCCGCGACGGGGAGGATCGTGCCGAGCACGTTGGAGACATGGGTAACCGCGACCATCCGCACATTGCCCCGGGCGAGCTCCGCGTCCAACTGGTCGAGCGATACCTCGCCGCGCTCGTCGACCTCGAGGTAGCGCAGCTCCGCGCCGCGCTCGCGGCACAGCACCTGCCACGGCACGATGTTCGCGTGGTGCTCCATCTGCGTGATCAGCACCGCGTCGCCGGGGCCGATGTTCGCGCGGCCGCCGCGCGTATCCGTTTCACGCGCGGCTCCGTCCGTGCCGCGTCGGTCCGTGCTCGCAGGCGCCTGTCCGCGGCCCCAGGCGTAGGCGACGAGGTTGATCGCCTCGGTGACGTTCTTCGTGAAGATCGTCGTCTCCGGCTGCGCGCCGACGAACGCGGCCACGCGCCTGCGCGCGCCGTCATATGCGGCATCGGCCTCCTGCGCCAGCGCGTAGACGCCGCGGTGCACGTTCGCGTTGTGCTCCCGCAGATGTTCCGCGAGCGCGTCGATCACGACCGTGGGCTTCTGCGAGGTGGCGCCCGAGTCCAGATAGATCAGCTCGCGCCCGTCGAAGCGACGGCCGAAGATCGGGAAGTCGGCCTTCACACCCAGCCCGCTCGCAGCCGTCGTCGCATTCGACATGGTCAACGAACCTCTCGCATCGAACACCGCGACCCCGAGCAGCCGCCGGTAGGCGGCCCCATTAAAAGGGTCGTTTCTTCAGCGACTGGTGGCATACGCCTCGATGTCGTCGCGCGCCGCCGCCAGCTTGCCGGCGATCTTCTCGCGCACGATCTCCTCGAGCGGCTCGTCGGTCAGCTCTGCGATCAGCGGCTCGAAGAAGCCCTCCACGATCACCCGCACCGCCGCCGGGCGGTCGAGGCCGCGCGTCTGCATGTAGAAGATCGCCGCCTCGTCGAGCTCGCCGACCGTCCCACCGTGGGAGGCGGAGACGTCGTCGGCGGACACGAGCACCGAGGGGATCGCGTCGACTCGCGCCTTCGGCGAGAGCATCATCGAGTGGATCTGCAGGTAGGTGTGCGTCTGCTGGGCGCCCGGGTCGATCTGGATCAGGCCCTCGAAGCTCGCGCGGCTCTCACCCGTCGCGGCCCCGCGCCAGTGCACGTCCCCGCCCGAGGGGCCAGTCTCGTGGAGGTCGACGGCGAACACGTCGAGGTGCTCGCGCTCCTCGGTGAAGAACAGCCCCCGGAAGGCCATGTCGCCGCCGGGCTCGCTCACGGCCAGCTCGAGGTGCTGGCGCACGAGGTGCCCGCCGAGCAGCGCCGGCAGCCAGTGGCAGTAGGCGTCGCGTCCGACGCCGACGAAACGCGTGGAAACGTCGTAGACCTCGGGGTGGGCGGGACTCCGATCTGCGGGGCTCCAGTCCTGAACCTGCGCGAGCCGGCAGCGGGCGCCGTCCTGGAGATACAGCTCGAACGCCCCCGCGTGCAGCGCCTGGCCCTCGAAGTCCTCCGCGAGGTCGTACTCGTGCAGCTTGAACTCGCTGCTCTCGCCGCCGATCGCCAGCGTGCGCGCGTACTGCGCCACGCCCGGGCCCTCGATCGCGTAGACGATCTCGAACGGATCCTCCACGACGAGGCCCTTCGGCACGTACAGGAACGCGCCGCCGGTCCAGAACGCCGCGTTCGCGGCCTCCAGCTTGTGGCGGTCGATCGGCAGGCGCTTCGAGTACCAGCGCTCGGCGAGCTCGCGGTGCTCCACGAAGGCCTGCTCGAGCGAGCAGAGGATCACGCCGCGCTCGGCCAGCTCTTGGTCGAGCTCGACGTGGACGACCGACCCGGCGCTCTGCACGATCCGCCCGGCGCGGGGCCGGTCGGGGAGCGTGCGCGTGACGACCTCGGGCACGACGCCCGGCGCGACCTCGATCGAATCCCCCGCGCCCCCGGTCTGCAGCGCGTCGAGGTCGAGGCTCTGCAGGTTCGTCGTCCAGAACCCCGATCGCCGCCAGACGGGCAGCTCCGAGGTCTCATACGTCTTCAGCGCCGCCTCGCGCAGCTGCTCGAGCGTGCGCCCGTTGCCGGCGCCCGCCCCCGCGAGCGCGTGGTAGAGGCTCGCCTCCCGGTGGCGGCCGGGCTTGACCTGAACCTCAGGCACGGGCGCCAACCTCTTGGCGGATCTGGTCATAGCCCTCGCGCTCGAGCCGTTCGACCAGCTCGACGCCGCCCTGCAGCACGATCCGCCCGTCCATCAGGATGTGCACGAACTGGGGCTTGATGTAGTGGAGGATGCGCTGGTAGTGGGTGATGATCAGCGCGCCGAGGCCCTGCTCCTCGTGCAGCTTCTGGACGCCCTCGGCGACCGTTCGCAGCGCGTCGATGTCGAGGCCGGAGTCGGTCTCGTCGAGGATCGCCACGTCGGGCGCGAGCATCGCCATCTGGAGGATCTCCGCGCGCTTCTTCTCACCGCCGGAGAAACCGTCGTTGAGGTGGCGCGAGGTGAACGCTTTGTCGACGTCGAGCAGCTCGATCGCGTGCTGCAGCTGCGTGCGAAACTCCTTCACCTGGATCGGGTCGCCGTCGCGCTTGGCGTTGATCGCCATCCGCAGGAAGTTCGCGACGGAGACACCGGGGATCGAGACGGGGTACTGGAAGGCGAGGAACAGTCCCGCCTTCGCGCGCTCGTGCGGTTCGGCCTCGGTGATGTCCTCGCCCTTGAAGACGATCGTCCCCTCGGTGATCTCATACGACGGATGCCCGAGCAGCGTGTTCGCGAGCGTCGACTTGCCCGAGCCGTTCGGGCCCATCAGCGCGTGGACCTCGCCGCGCGAGATGTCGAGGTCGACTCCCTTGAGGATCTCGCGCTCCTCGATGCGCACGTGCAGGTCTCTGATCTCTAGGTCGGCCATGTTCTGTTCTCAAGCTCCAGTTGTAAGTGGTTTGGGTTCAATTCCGTTCAAGAGCGCGGGCGCGAGTACGAGGTCGGCGAGCGTGGTCTCCTGCAAGGTGCGGACGATCGCAAAGCGCACGCGTGTCCACAGAAGCTTCGTCGGGCAGACGTGGGAATGATCGGACTCGCGCGAGCAGACGATCGTGCCGTCCGAGGCCTGGGAGATGCACTCGATCGGGGCGATCGAGCCCTCGAGCGCCCCGACGACCTCGGCCATCGTGATCTCCGTCGGCGAGCGCGCGAGCAGGTAGCCGCCGCGCGAGCCCCGCCGCGAATCGACCAGACCGGCCTTCCGCAGCCGCGCGACGAGATGCTCCAGATAGGCCAGGGGCAGCCCGTCGTGCTCGGCGATCTCCGCGAGCGGAATCGGGTCCTCGCCGGCTCGCCGAGCCAGCTCGACCATCACGCGCACGCCGTACTCGGCCTTGGTTGAGAACATCATCGTGAATGCCTACCCATTTGGGGGTGCCCGCCCGCCGGAGGCCTGCCCCCTCCCGCTCAGATCATCATCGTGTCATTTCCTACCTGACAGCTAGGATATCAGCGGGGTGGAGGAGGTATGGAAGTGGCCTCTCTGAGCGGCTACCCTTGTGCGTGATGCCCACACTGGTGATGGATCCTGCTCCGGCCGAGATTGAGGCGCTGATCGAGCGCCGGCGTCGTCGCGGGCTCGACCACCGCGACGAGATATGGGACGGTGTGTACAGGATGAACCCCCCGCCATCGCATGAGCACCAGGTCATTCTGCAACAGCTCGCGCTGCTGCTGGACGGGCTGGCGCGGAACGCCGGCCTGGAGCCCGTCATCCAGGAGTTCGGACTGGGCTCCTCCGAGGAGTTCCGTGTGCCCGATGGAGGCCTGCATCGCCCCGGCGCCACCGGCGTCTGGCACTCCACCGCCGCGCTCGTCGTAGAGATCGTCTCCCCGGGAGACGACACGTGGCGGAAGCTCCCGTTCTTCGCCGCCCACCAGGTCGACGAGGTGTTGATCGTCGATCCCGCCGAGCACGCCGTGCACTGGCTCGGCCTCGCCGGTGGCGAGTACCGCCCGATCGAGCGCAGCGGCCTGATCGACCTCGGCCCCGGTGAGCTGGCCGGCAGGCTCGACTGGCCGTCGTAAACGTCTTTGGCGCCAGGCGGCGAGAGGTATGCGTGCCTACTTTTCCCCTTCTAGCTTGCGGATGTCGTGGACGAGCCCTTCGGGGGTGAGCTGTTCGACCTGGAAGAGGTCGCGCTTGTGCCCGGCGCGGTCGATCAGCAGGACCGCGGCGGCGTGGGGCGACTCGGCGTCGCCGAGCCCGCCCGGGACGATCCCGTAGGCGCGCCAGACCGCGCGCAGTTCATCGGGGGTGCCGGTGAGGTACTCGACGCGGCCGCCGAGGGAGGCTTCGCCGAGGAAGCGACGAACGGCCGTGGGCGTGTCGGCGCTCGGATCGGCGCTCACGATCAGTACAGGGCGAGGGTTGGCAGGGACACGGTTGGCAGGGACACGGTTGGCAGGGGCGGGGCGAGCAGGGGCGGGGCGGGTGCCCAATTCGTCGAGCGCGCCGCGAATCTGCTGGGCGATCAACGGGCAGGTCGGATGGCAGGTGGTGGAGAGGAAGGTCAGGATCGCGACCCGCCCGCGGTACTGGCTCAGAGATACGCGCCGTCCGGACTGGTCGGTGAGCGTGAAGTCGGGCGCGCCGACTCCCTTCGGTAGCAGCGCCCCGTCGAAGCCGGTGCTGGCCTGCGCGTTTTCGGCCACCGCCCTGGCCGCCACGGCGGCCGAGGTCGAAGCCGACGAGGATCGTGTGGTCGGGCGGTCGAACAGGACTAGGAGTGCCAGGGCCACCACGACCGCCGTCACGACCGCGAGCAGAATGATGCGGGAGCGCTGGCTCATGGCGCGCATAGCGTCTCAGAGGGAGCGTCGAGGAGGCCGCGGTCCTGTCGCTGCTCCCCGATGCGCGCGACGGGGAATGGCAGAGATTGTTGGAAACTTGTCCTTGCGGCCAAATAGGTATTGAGCGATGATCGGATCATGGATCGCACACGATCACCTCGCGTCAACCCGCGACCGCGACCGCCGCGCCAGATCGCGATTCTCCTCTACCCCGGGGTACAGAGCCTCGACCTCACCGGTCCCCTGGAGGTGTTCGCGGGAGCTCAGCGGCTGATCGAGCAGTCGGGCCGGCGCGAGCGCGGGTACGAGGTCAGACTGCTCAGCGCCGACGGCCGTCCGCTGGAGACCTCCAGCGGTTTGACCGTGACCCCGCACACGAGTCTCGAGGACGCGCCGGCGAAGATCGACACGCTGATCGTCGCCGGCGGATACGGTCGCAAGCGGGCGGCCGCGGATCCCACGCTGCTGGATTGGATCGCTCGGACATCCGCCACCGCGCGGCGCACCGCCTCGGTCTGCACCGGCGCCTTCCTGCTGGCCGCAGCCGGCCTGCTCGACGGCCGACGCGCGACCACGCACTGGGCCTCCGCCGCCGAGCTCGCCGCACAGTACCCGGCGGTGGACGTGGATCCCGAGCCGATCTTCCTGCGCGACGGTCCGATCTGGACCTCGGCCGGCGTCACCGCGGGCATGGACCTGGCGCTGGCGCTCGTGGAGGAGGATCTCGACCGTGCGGCGGCGCTCGCGATCGCGCGCCATCTCGTGCTGTTCCTGCGCCGCCCCGGCAACCAGTCGCAGTTCTCCGCCACGCTCTCCGCGCAGGAGCCCGAACGCGAGCCGCTGCGCGAGCTCCAGCGCCACGTCGTCGAGCATCCGGCGGACGATCTGTCCGTCGAGGCGCTCGCCGCGCGCGCCCACATGAGCCCGCGCAACTTCGCACGCGCGTTCGCGGCCGAGACCGGGGCGACGCCCGCGCGCTACGTCGAGCGGGTGCGCCTCGAGGCCGCACGACGGCGTCTGGAGGACACCGCGGAGCCGGTCGCGACCGTGGCCGCGGCCTGTGGCTTCGGCACCGCCGAGACGATGCGCCGGACGTTCCTGCGCGCGCTCGACGTCGGTCCGGCGGAGTACCGCCGTCGCTTCCGGGGCCATCCGATCCACGCGCTCGACTCGACCGCCGCCTGAGCTGGCCATCACCCATCACCCATCCCTCACCGCAATCGAAGGAGACGAGCAACATGGACATCGCAATCCTGCTCTACGATCGTCTGACTGCGCTCGACGCGGTCGGACCCTACGAGGTGCTGAGCCGCCTGCCGGACGCGAGCGTCACGTTCGTAGCTGAGGACCCCGGTCCCAAGAGGACCGACACCGGACAGCTCGCGCTGATTGCGGACGCATCGCTCGCGGAGTTGCCACGCCCCGAGGTCGTGGTCGTCCCTGGCGGCCCCGGCCGCAAGGCGCTGATGGGCGACGGTCCTGTGCACGACTGGCTGCGCACTGCCGACGAGCGCAGCATATGGACGACCTCGGTTTGCACTGGCTCGCTGGTGCTGGCCGCCGCGGGGCTGCTTACCGAAGCCGGGGGACACTCGCCTCCGGCGAGCATCCCCGGTTCGGCCAGCAAGCGTGCCACCAGCCATTGGCTGGCGCTGGATGAGCTGCGTGGGTTGGGTGTTGACGCCGTCTCGGAGCGGGTGGTGTTCGACGGCAAGTACGTCACCGCCGCAGGCGTATCGGCGGGTATCGACATGGCCTTGGCGCTCGCGGCGAGGATCGCCGGCGATCAGGTGGCGCAGGCGATTCAGCTGGGGATCGAGTACGACCCGCAGCCGCCGTTCGATGCAGGATCGCCCGAGCGGGCGCCGGCGGCGATCGTCGATGCGCTACGTGCTCGTCGCGCCAGTTTCGACTGATACGTAAGTAAGATGCGCGTATGTCCGACAACCCGTTTGGAACCGCCACCACCTCCTCGCAGCAGTCCGCGCTGAGCGTGTTCGAGCCGCGCGCGGGCGAACGCGCGGCCAGCTCGACGTTCCTGCTCGGCCAGGTGATGTTCCTGGTCGCGGTCGCGCTCGCCTTCTTCGCGGCCGGCACGTACATCGGGCGCGACCTGGCCTACGGCACCGGGCTGATCTTCGAGCTCGGCGCGTTCGGGATGCTGATCGTGCAGATGTTCGTCCCGCGGCTGCGCGACGGGTCGACGGGGATGACGTGGATGTTCGCGCTCGCGCTGCTGCTGGGGCTCGGGCTGGGGCCGGTGATCAACGAGTACGCGACGGTCGACCAGAGCGCGATCTACCAGGCCGCCGGCGGCACCGCGCTGACGGTCGGGGTGATGGGCTCTTACGGCTTTGCCACCTCGCGCGATCTGATCCGTTGGATGCGCCCGCTGTTCTTCGCGCTGCTCGGCGTGTTCGCGCTCGCGATCGTGCTGATCCTCGTCGGCTCCGGCGAACACTTCCTGCTGAACCTCGCGATCTATGTGATCGTGAGCGCCTACCTGGCGATCTACTTCCAGATCATCCGCCGCCGCGCCACCGAGCGCGACGTGATCTGGATCGCGACGGGCGTGTTCATCAACGTGATCAACATCTTCCTCACGCTCCTGCGTATCTTCGGCGGCCGCTGACGCACGCCCGTGGGGGAGAGGACGGCGCCGACGTTCGGCGCAACCCCGTATCGACGCGGGAAATCGATCCCCGAAGCGGACGATAACCTCCGAGTCGAATGACCGAGCAACGCTACGACCCGCAGGAGATCGAGCCCCGCTGGCAGGCGCTGTGGGCGAAGGAGCGCACCTGGGAGGTATCGAACGAGAGCGCCGCCGACGGGCGCCGCGGCGACGCACGCGCCACGGGCACGGGCACGGGCACGGGCAAGGGCGGGGGCGCCGGGGGCGACCGGGCGCGGAGCTCATACGTGCTGGAGATGCTGCCGTACCCGAGCGGCGAGCCGCACATCGGCCATCTGAAGGTCTACTCGGTCGGCGATGCGATCGCCCACTACCACCGCCGCACGGGCCACAGGGTGCTGCACCCGATGGGCTACGACGCGTTCGGGCTGCCGGCGGAGAACCACGCGATCAAGACGGGGGTGCACCCGCGCGACTCGACGGCAGCGTCGATCGCGTCCTTCCAACGCGAGTTTCGCCGCTGGGGCATCTCGATCGACTGGTCGCGCGAGATCGCGACGCACGATCCAAGGTACTACCGCTGGACACAGTGGATCTTCCTGCAGCTGTTCGGGGCCGGGCTGGCATACCGCAAAGAGGCGGCGGTGAAGTGGTGCCCGAAAGACCAGACCGTGCTCGCGAACGAGCAGGTGGAAGCGGACGGAACCTGCGAGCGCTGCGGCGCGATCGTCGAGATCAGGCAGCTCGAGCAGTGGTTCCTGCGGATCACCGACTACGCCGAGCGCCTGTTGGGAGACCTCGACGGAATCGAGTGGCCCGAGCACGTGAAGACGATGCAGCGCAATTGGATCGGGCGCTCGGAGGGCGCCGAGGTGACATTCAGGTGCGGGGATTTGGATCCCGCCCACCCGATCGACTATCCCGTGTTCACGACGCGCCCGGACACGCTGTTCGGCGCGACGTTCTTCGTGATGGCGCCTGAGCACCCCGACGTGGCGCGGCTCGCCGAGGGGACGCCGTACGAGGCCGACGTGCGCGACTACGTGAACAGAGCGCTGAACGAGTCCAACGAGGAGCGCGGGAACGCCGAGAAGGAGAAGACGGGCGTGCCGCTGGGACGTTCGGTGACGAACCCGGTGAACGGCGAGCAGATCCCGATGTACGTCGCCGACTACGTGCTGATGGAGTACGGCACGGGGGCGATCATGGCGGTGCCCGGGCACGACGAGCGCGACCACGCGTTCGCGCGCGCCTACGAGTTGCCGATTCGCCGCGTGATCGAAGGCCCGGCCAGCGCCGCGCCGGACGCCGACCCGAGCGCGGCTGAGACGACAGGGGAGGGTCGGGTGGGTGGGCTCTATACAGGCGATGGCCTGCTCGTCAACTCACACCCCGATTTCGACGGCATGCCCAACCGCGAGGCCCTGGGCGCGATCGTGAGCTGGCTGGACCGCGAGGGCAAGGGCCACGCGTCGGTCAACTACAGGCTGCGCGACTGGCTGGTCTCGAGGCAGCGCTACTGGGGTTGCCCGATCCCGATCGTCAACTGCGAGCGCTGTGGGATCGTGCCCGTGCCGGAGGACCAGTTGCCGGTGGAACTGCCGGACATCGAGGACTACACGCCGAAGGGCCGCTCGCCGCTGGAGGCCGCGGAGGATTGGGTGAAGACGAAGTGCCCGGAGTGCGGCGGCCCAGCGCGCCGGGAGACCGACACGATGGACACGTTCGTCGACTCCTCCTGGTACTTCCTGCGCTACTGCGACGCCTCCAACGACCATGCCGCCTGGGATCCGGCGGCGCTGAAGGAGTGGATGCCGGTCGACCAGTACATCGGCGGGGTCGAGCACGCGATCCTGCACCTGATGTACGCGCGCTTCTTCACGAAGGCGCTCGCCGACCTCGGCCACCTCGACTTCCAGGAGCCCTTCAAGGCGCTGTTCACGCAGGGGATGGTGACGAAGGACGGCGCGAAGATGAGCAAGTCCAGGGGCAACGTCGTCTCGCCGGCGGCGATCATCGAGCGCTACGGGGCCGACACGGCGCGCTGCTACATCCTCTTCATCGGTCCGCCGGATCAGGACGCGGACTGGTCGGACGAGGGCATGGAGGGCGTGCACAGGTTCCTGAGCCGTCTGTGGCGCTTGGCGGTGGAGACGTCAGAGGCTGATGATGCTGGGCAGGGGGGAGAGGCCGAGGAGCTCCAGCTGTTGAGGAAGGCGAACTGGGCGATCGAGAAGGTCTCGGGAGACCTGCGGCGGTTCGCGTTCAACACGGCGATCGCCGCGGTGATGGAGCTGTTGAACGAATGCTCGCGGTTGCGCGAGACAGCAAGCGTCGAGGCCAAGCGCTTCGCGCTCGCGACCGCCGCGTCCTTGCTGTTCCCGTTCGCCCCGCACGTGAGCGCCGACATCTACGACCGGCTGACGGGCGAGCGCGTGTGGGAGCAGCCCTGGCCGCAGGCCGACGAGGCGCTCTTGGAGCGCGACGAGTACGAGCTCGTCTGTCAGGTCAACGGCAAGCTGCGCGACCGCGTCACCGCTGCGACGGGCGCGGATGTGGAGGAGCTGAAGGAGCTGTGCAGGGCCGCGCCGAATGTGCGGGCGCATCTCGACGGCAAGGAGATCGTCAAGGAGATCGTCGTCCCCGGCAAGCTGGTCAATCTCGTGGTTCGCTGAATCCCACACGGGCGTGTGCGCGGGCGGTGAAAGGCCTGTCGGTCGGGCCGCATAGACTCGGTCGCAGATGGCAGAGCTGAAGCCCGCGTACCTGATCCACGGCGACGACCACGGCGCGGTCGCCGAGCGCCGTGCGGGGTTGAAGGCGCTCGCCGAACAGCAAGGTGACGCCGGCAGCGTCGAGGTGCTCGAGGGCGAGGCCGGGACTCCCGCAGGCGTGGCGCTCGCGCTGAGCGCGATGACGTTCGCGATCGGCCGCCGCGTGATCCTCGTCGACGGGGTCGAGCGCTGGAAGCAGGCGGAGGTCGAGCGGCATCTGGCGCCGGCGATGGCTGAGATGCCGCCCGACACCACGGTCGCGCTGTTCGCGCGCGAGGAGAACCGCAGCAAGGCGCCGGCGGCGGTCCACGACGCGGTCAAGCGCGCCGGCGGGCAGATCGTCGCGCAGGGGACGGTGAAGCCATGGGAGCTCGGCAAGTGGGCGCGCGCGCAGGGCGCGCGCATGGGGGTCGAGCTCGACATGGCCGCCGCGAACGCGCTCGTGGCCCAGGTAGGGGGGCGCCAGCAACGGCTGCTGCGCGAGCTGGAGAAGCTCGCGCTTGAAGTCGAGGTCGAGGAGGGGACACAGCGGGTCGGCGTCGAGGAGATCGAGCGCCGCGCGGCGCATTCCGCCGAGTACCGCTCGTTTGCGCTGGCCGACGCGCTCGTCGGCGGCGACACCGCGCAGGCGACGCTCTCCTACCTGCGTGTCCGCCGCCAGGGCGAGCGCCTGGCGGGGCTGACCTACCTGATGGCCCAGCGCGTACGAGAGGCGCTTGCGATCGCGCTGCGCTTGCAGGCGGGCGAGTCGGTCGGGGACGTGCGTCGTGGCCTGCGGATGCCGCCGCGCGCGGCGGAGCGCTTCGTCGCGGACGTCGCGCGCGCCGACCCCGACCGTTTGAAGCGGGCGCTCGGCGTGCTCGCCGACATGGAGCTCGACTCGCGCGGCGGCGCGGCGATCGGCGCGAGCCGCTCGCCGGTGGCGACGCTCGACGAAGACACGATTGCGCTGCGCGCGATCGCGGCGATTACTGACTAAGAAGAGGTGCTGCCGGCGCCGGCGCGCAAGCGCGCAGCGCGGGACTTGCGGTGCGCGCCGGTGTTCTTGTGCAGCGCCCCGCGCTTGACGGCCTTGTCGATCATGCTCACGAGCTCGCGGTGCTCGGCGTCGGCGTTCGCCGTGTCGCCGCTTGCCATCGTCGCCTCGAGGCGACGGAAGTAGGTCTTGATCGCCGACGTGTAGCGCCGGTTCTCCAAGCGCTCGCGCTCGGTGCGAAGGATCCGCTTCTTCTGAGAGTGGATGTTGGCCATAGCTGAAGGCCGCGAGGCGCCAAGGAGAAGCTGCGGGGCGCGCCGCGGAGCGCCGTACTATAGCGGCCTTGTCCGTACCCGGTGAACCACCAGCTCCCACGGAGCCACCCCCCCCGGGGGAGCCGGACGACGAAGCGGCGGCGTCGGAGCCGGAAGCGCCGCCGACGGAAGAGCTGCCGGCCGACTCGGGCGCGGGGGATCCGCCCAGTGATGGAGACGTAGGTGAGGAGGAGGTCGCGCACTCGGCGACGAGTCGCGGCGTCGCGCGCAACACCGCGATCTTCTCGATCGGCACCGGGGTCTCGCGGGTCGTCGGCTTGGGGCGGGAAATCGTGTTCGCGAGCTACTTCGGCACGAGCGGCGCGGCCTCCGCGTTCACGATCGCCTTCCTGGTCCCCAACCTGGTGGCGAACCTGTTCGCGAACGCCGCGCTGTCGGCCGCGTTCGTGCCGGTGTTCACCGACCTGCTCCAGCAGGGACGCAAGAAAGACGCGTTGCGGCTGGCCTCGACGCTGTTCTGGATCATGCTGATCGGACTCGGCGCGATCGCGGCGTTCTTCATCCTCGCCGCGGGGACGATCATGCCGCTGTTCATCGGCCCCACCTTCAGCGGCGCGCTGAACGACCTGACGATCGGCCTTTCGCAGGTGCTGTTCCCGGTCGTGCTGCTGCTGGGTCTGACCGGCTTGCTGACCGGCATCCTGCAGTCCTACGACCACTTCACGATCCCCGCGATCTCCCCGGCGGTCTGGAACCTGGTGATCATCGTGCTGCTGGTCGTGCTCGCCCCGCACTTTCACGGCGACGACAAGGTCTACGCCTACGCGATCGGGATCCTCGCGGCGACCGGCGCGCAGCTGGCGCTCGCGTTCGGCGCGCTCGGGCGGATCGACTTTCGATTGCAGTTCTCGATCGACTGGCACGACCCGCGGATCAGGCAGGTGTTCACGCTGATGCTCCCCGTGACGATCGGCCTCGGGATCGTGAACCTCGACCAGCTGATCAACTCGGCCTTCGGCAGCCTCGTCTCCGACGAAGCCCCGCGCGCGATCGACAACGCGTTCCGCATCTACATGCTGCCCCAGGGGATGTTCAGCGTGGCGGTTGCGACCGTCCTGTTCCCGGTCCTCAGCCGCCTGGCCGCCCGTCGCGATCCGACGGGGATGCGCCACACCGTCGGTACGGGAATGCGTCAGATCAACCTGCTGCTGATCCCCGCGGCTGCGTTCATGATCGTGCTTGCGACCCCGATCACGCGGCTCGTCTTCGAACGCGGCCACTTCGACGCCCAGTCGACCAAGCTGGTCTCCGAAGCCCTGTTCTGGTTCTCCTTTAGCCTGCCGTTCGCCGGCATCAATCTGCTCTTGACACGCACCTTCTTCTCGCTCCAGCGGCCTTGGATCCCGACGAAGCTGGCGGGGATGAACATCGCCGTCGACATCGTCGTCAGCGTCGCGCTCTACAAGCCACTGGGGATCGCGGGTCTCGTGATCGGGACGGTCGCTGCCAACGCGGTGATGACGGCGCTGCAGCTGCACCGTCTGCGGATCGGCTTCAACGGCCGCTTGGAGGGCGCCCAGACGACGATGATCACCGCGCGGATTGCGCTCGCCTCGGCGCTGCTGGCGGGGGCCTCGTGGGTGGTCTGGTACGCGCTGGACGCGGTGCTCGGGAAGTCGCTCCCCGCGCAGATTGTCAGCATGGGCGCCGCCGCGGGTGCGGGCCTGTGGCTCTACACGCGCTTGGTCCTCGCGATGCACATCCCCGAGGCCCACCAGGTCAACCGCTTGATCCGCACCCGGCTGGGGCGGGTATAGGGCCGTCGGTCTCGCGCCGGCTTGCCATAGGCCGCAGCCAAGCCGTCGCAGGCGTCGTGGCCTGCCGGACGAGCAGAGGCCGGGTGGACCAAGGCCCACCCGACCGATTGGGGAGACCCCGAAGGGTCCCCCAATCGGCCAGCGCCCGAACATAGATCGCCGCTTACTACATACGTCCCAGGACTGTGTGTTTCGCCTGGGCGGCTTAACACTCTCGACACCTGGACAGGCCGCCGGGTGGGTGGGAACCCATCTGGCGCGTAGCCGCGGCTGAATACATCCTCGTCGAGTTGGCGATCCGCCGGACCATTAAGGCTAGCGCGTCTACGCTGTAGCCCGCTTATGGACCAGGCCCACATCCGCAACTTCTCGATCGTCGCCCACATCGACCACGGCAAGTCGACGCTCGCCGATCGCATCCTCGAGCTGACGAAGACCGTCGCGGCGCGCGAGATGCGCGCGCAGCTGCTCGACTCGATGGACCTCGAGCGCGAGCGGGGGATCACGATCAAGGCCCAGGCGGTGCGCGTGTTCTACACCGCGCGCGACGGCGAGACATACCAGCTGCACCTGATCGACACGCCCGGGCACGTCGACTTCACGTACGAGGTCTCGCGTTCGCTCGCCGCCTGCGAGGGCGCGCTGCTCGTCGTCGACGCTGCACAGGGGGTCGAGGCGCAGACGGTCGCGAACACCTACCTGGCGATCGACGCGGGCCTCGAGCTGATCCCCTGCCTGAACAAGATCGACCTGCCCGGCGCCGAGCCCGAGCGCGTGGCGAGCGAAGTGAGCGATCTGATCGGCGAGCCGACCGAGGGGATCCTGCGGATCAGCGGCAAGACCGGCGCGGGCGTGGGGGAGGTGCTCGAGGAGCTGATCAAGCGCGTGCCGCCGCCCCATGGCGACCCGCAGGCGCCGCCGCGCGCGCTGATCTTCGACTCGGAGTTCGACCAGTACCGCGGCGTGATCGCCTACATCAGGGTCGTCGACGGGGTCTTCAAGAAGGGCGAGGCGATTCGCGCGATGGCGACCGAGACCGAGGCGGACATCGACGATATCGGCTTCTTCAGCCCGCAGATGATGCCCACCGACCAGCTCGCCGCGGGCGAGGTCGGCTACCTGATCACCGGCTTGAAGGACGTGACGCTGCTGCGCGTCGGCGACACGTTGACGACGCGCACGCGGACCTCCGGTCCGGGCAGCGGATCGAGAGCCCACCAACCCGCCGAGGCGACGGAGGCGCTGCCGGGCTACCGGGAGGTCAAGCCGATGGTCTTCTGCGGCCTCTTCCCGATCGATTCCGACGACTACCCCGATCTGCGCGACGCGCTCGAGAAGCTCGTCCTCAACGACGCCGCGCTGTCGTGGGAGCCGGAGACATCGGATGCGCTCGGCTTCGGGTTCAGGTGCGGCTTCCTCGGCCTGCTGCACATGGACATCGTCAAAGAGCGGCTGGAACGCGAGTACGACCTGGAGCTGCTGGCGACAATGCCCTCGGTCGAGTTCGACGTGACGTTGACAAATGGCGAGGAGCTCGAGGTGCACAACCCCTCGGACATGCCCGACCCGGGCACGATTGAGCAGATCCGCGAGCCGTTCATCACCGCGTCGATAATCGCGCCGAAAGAGTTCGTCGGCGCGGTGATGGAGCTCTGCCAGGAGCGCCGCGGCGTGCACTCTGGCATGCACTATCTATCTCCCGAGCGCGTGCAGATGAACTACGAGCTCCCGCTGGCGGAAATCGTACTCGACTTCTTCGATCAGCTGAAGTCGCGCACGAAAGGCTACGCGTCGCTCGACTATGAGCTGAGCGGGATGAAGGAGTCGGACCTCGTCAAGCTCGACGTGCTGCTCGCCGGCGACACGGTCGACGCGCTTTCGATGGTCGTCCATCGCGAGAAGGCCTACGAGATCGGCCGCACGCTCACCGAGAAGCTGCGCAAGCGCATCCCCCGCCAGCAGTACGACGTCCCGATTCAGGCGGCGATCGGGGCGCACGTGATCGCGCGCGAGACCGTGAAGGCGTTCCGCAAGGACGTGATCGCGGGCTGCTATGGCGGCGACATCACACGCAAGAAAAAGCTGCTCGCCAAGCAGAAGGAGGGCAAGAAGCGGATGAAGCAGGTCGGCCGCGTGGAGGTCCCCCAGGAGGCGTTCTTGGCGGTGTTGGAACTGGGGGAGGAGTAGGTAGGGGAACCGCTGATCAAATCGGCTGTCCCGTATGGGGGTGGTGGTCGGATGAGGAGGAGTGCGCTCCGACACTCACGACACGCGTCACCGGCTGTACCTGCTCGCGCGTGTGGTCGTCGCGCGCCACTACCGCCAGCCGCTGACGATTGAGGTCGTGGCCGCGGCCGTGTCGAGCTCGCCGCGGCAGCTGCAGCGCGCATACGCGCAGTTCGGCGAGACGACCTTCAAAGAGGATCTGCTCACGCGACGGATGACAGTCGCCGCCGAGCTGCTGATCGAGCAGCGGGCGATCCCCGTGCGCGATGTCGCGCGCCTCGTCGGCTATCGCCAGGCGCCGCACTTCGCGCGGGCGTTCCGCCGTCGCTACGGTCTTTCGCCGGCGCGCTTCCGCGAGCAGGTCCCGCGGCTTGGGCGGAAGACAGGCGAGATGCAATTGCGATGAGAGTGTGACGGAAACGTGACAGGCAGATAAAGACCGCGTGGGGGTGACTGTTCAGGTGGGGTAGGTGTGAGCGGTGCGGCGGCGAACTGGGTTATGTGAACCTGCGTCGGCCGTCCTATGAGCAGCTCGCGGCGTTGGTGGTCGAGCAGACCGCGGTGATCGAGGAGTTGCATGCTGAGGTCGCGGGGTTGAAGGCGAAGGTCACTGATCTGGAGCGTCGGCTTGCGCAGAACTCCCGGAACTCGTCGCGGCCGCCGTCCTCTGACGGTCTGTCCAAGCCGCCGCCGAAGAGTTTGCGGCGCCCGTCGGGTCGCAAGCCGGGCGGCCAGGAAGGCCATCGGGGTGGGCATCTGGAGAAGGTCGCTGTCCCGGACGAGATCGTCGATCACGTCCCGTCGGTCTGCGCGGGTTGTGAGGCAGATCTCTCAGACGGTCACGATGTCGGGCACCAGGCCCGTCAGGTGCTCGATCTGCCGGAGATCCGGTTGCGCTCACGCGAGCACCGCGCGCACACGCGGCGCTGCGCCTGCGGGCACGAAACGACGGCCGCGTTCCCGGCCGCGGTCAGCGCGCCGGTGCAGTACGGACCGCGGGTCCGGGCGCTGGGCCTGTACCTGGTGAGCTATCAGCACCTCCCGTATGTTCGGGCTGCTCGGCTGATGTCGGATTGGCTCGGCGCGCCGGTCTCGACCGGGACCTTGGCAGCGTTCATGGCCCGTGGCGCGGAAGACTTGCAGCCGTTCCTGGATCACGTTCATGCTGAGATCACGGCGGCGCCGGTTGCGCACTTCGATGAGACCGGCGCTCGCGCTCAGGGCCTGTTGCGCTGGCTGTTCTGCTCAAGTACCGAGCAGGCGACGTTCTACTCGCTGCACGACAAGCGCGGGCTCGATGGCCTCGATCACGCCGGCGTGCTCCCCAACTTCACCGGGATCGCCGTGCACGACGGGTTCAAGCCCTACCGCAACTACACCCACGTCCAGCACGCCCTCTGCAACGTCCACCACCTCCGCGAGCTGCTCGGCGTCATCGAGCAAGATCCAGACGACCCCCAGCAGGCCTGGGCGGTCCGGATGGACCGGCTCCTGCGCGACCTGCACACCGCCGTCAGGCACGCCCGTGCGTCCGGCGAGGACTGGCTGGAACCCGGCGAGCTGGCCGGCTACCGTGCCGCCTACGAGCAGATCATCACGCTCGGGCACCATGCCAACCCCGCCGGCACGATCCCGACCGGCAAACGCGGCGTGATCCGCCAAACCCCCGCACGCAACCTCCTCGCACGCCTGGACCGCGACCGCGAGCACGTCCTGCGGTTCGCGCACGACTTCCGCGTCCCGTTCGACAACAACCAAGCCGAGCGGGACATCCGGATGGTCAAGCTGCAGCAGAAGATCTCGGGCTGCTGGCGCACAATCACCGGCGCCGAGCAGTTCCTCGCACTGCGCTCCTACCTCTCAACCGCCGGCAAGCAACACCAGCCGATC
>DATCFG010000023.1:0-5780 GCA_036509655.1 Solirubrobacteraceae bacterium
GGCGCTGGAGCCGATCCGCGGACTGGCCAAGACCTCGGCCGCGGTTTCGCGGCAGACAATGCAGGCGTCGTCGCAGGGTTCCCGATGAGCTTCTCGCCGCCGTTATGCCGAATTCGGGATAATGGCGGTTATGCCGAGTACGCGATTATGCCGAGTAGGCCCCCTCGAGGGGCTATCGCGGCAGTTCAAAGAGTTGTGACGACGGACTAGCTCGGCATAATCCGGCGGACAACTGGATGCTTCCTCTTCGTGGATCGGTGATCCCAAGAGGAGGCAGCAGTGAACAAGCATCACTTCATAACGCCTGACGGACCGCTCGGCCCGTTCGCGAACGACTACGAGAAGCACCTGGTCGCCGAAGGGCACCCCTTCGGCGCCGTCCAGCATCGGCTCACGCAGTTCTCACAGATCAGCAAGTGGCTTGAGACCGAAGGGCTCGAGGCGAGCGATCTCGACGAAGCCGCGGCGGAGCGCTTCGCTGCAGCCCGACGCGCGAAGGGTCGGGTGACATGGTCCTCGCCGGCGAACATGCGCCTCCCGCTCGCGTACTTGCGCGATGTCGGCGCCGTTCCGGCACGGGCCGCGTCGGAGGGACCGTTCGAGGAGCTGCTCAGTACCTATGGGCGGTATCTCCTAAACGAGCGGGGGCTCGGCGAAAAGACGGTGGCGGCGCATCTCGACGCCGCTCGCCGCATCTGTAGCGGCGTGGCGAGCCGACGAAGCGATCTCGCGGACCTCCGTGGCGCCCACGTGACCGCCTATCTGCTGGCCACCTGCCTCGAGCAGAGTCCGAGCTCGGCGCGTGCGACAGCGACCGCGGCGAGATCACTGTTTACCTACCTGTATCTCGCTGCGATCACCCCGACCTCGCTTCGCGGTGCGGTTCCGAGAGTGGCGAGGCGTCGTGGAGGATCACCACCTCGGTCGCTCTCGCCTGCTCAGGTGGTGCGCCTATTAAACAGCTGTGACCGTCGTCGGGGAGTCGGGCCGCGAGACTACGCGGTCTTGTTGCTGCTTGCTCGTCTCGGGCTTCGCCCGTGTGAGGTGACCGCGCTCAGGCTCGACGACATTGACTGGCACCACGGCGAGCTCGTCGTGCGGGGGAAAGGGAACCACCACGAGCGTCTGCCACTGCCCGAACAGGTCGGCGCAGCCGTCGCCGACTACTTGCGACGAGGGCGTCCAACGCCGCCCGAGGGCGGGCGGACGGTGTTCCTTCGCGCCAGGGCGCCGTGGACCCCGCTCGGTCCGGCCGGGGTGCCGAGCATCGTGCGATTGGCGTCGCAGCGCTCGGGCCTCGAGATGTTCGGGGCCCGTCGCTTGCGCCAACACGCCGCGACCGAGATGCACCGTGCAGGCATGGACCTCGCTGCGGTCGCTGAAGTGCTCCGCCACCGCAGCACACTCGTCACGACGGTCTATGTCAACTCTCGGGAATTGCATCAGGCGGGCGTGAAACTCCTGGTCGCCTGATCCGGGGCTTGCCGGAATAGGTGTACTCGCCGCTTTGTGCACAGGATCTGACCTGCCCACTTGCGAGTAGAGCCCACTTAGTGCACGATTCCAGCCTCAAACGGGAGAGACGGAGACTCGATGGCACGCGGCGAACTCGCAGGTTCTGCACAGCTCGAGCTCGTCTCGGGAGTGGCCCAGCTTCGTCCCGAGGACGCGATGTTCGAGGCGATGCTGCGCGGCTGGCGGGCCCAGCAAGTCGCCCGGGGGCTGCGCGCCGAGACGATCGAGGCCCGCGAGCGCCTCGTGCGCCGCTTCGCCGCGGAAGCAAACGAGTACCCCTGGCGCTGGGGGCCTCGCCACGTCGAGGAGTGGACGCTCTGCCTCACCGGAGAGAAGCATCTCGCGCCCTCGACGATCCGCGGCTACCAGGTCGACCTCCGGCTGTTCGGCGACTACCTCACCGATCCCCGCTACGGCTGGGCGCACAGTTGCGAGGAGTCTTTCGGTGAGGGCGTCTACCCCGTCGCCATCTGCCACGAGTGGAACACGATCGCCCATCTCAGTGACTACGAGGGGAACCCCGAGGCGCGGCCGTTCAGCCGAGACGAGCTGCAGAGGTTCCTCGACTACTGCGATGCCCAGGTGTCCCGGGCGGTCACTGCTCGCCGCAAGGGCGTGCTCACCGCCTACCGGGATGCGACGCTCTTCAAGGTCCTCTACGGCTGGGGGCTCAGGCGCACCGAGGCCGCTCGGCTCGACCTCGTCGACTTCGGGCACAACCCCGAGGCGCCGGCGTTCGGCCGCTTCGGCACCCTGCACGTCCGTTACGGCAAGGCCAAGCGCGGCGGCCCGCCGCGGCGGCGGAACGTCTTGTCGGTGATGGACTGGGCCGTCGAGGCAGTCGCCGACTACGTCGAGAACATCCGGCCACGTTTCGGGGCCGGGGAGCACCCGGCGCTGTTCGTCACCGAGCGGGGTGGACGGCTCCAACCCGCCGAGATCAACGACCGTTTCTCGGCCTATCGCGAGGCACTTTCGCTCCCGGCCGCCCTCACTCCCCACAGCCTGCGCCACTCCTACGTCAGCCACCTCACCGAGCAGGGGGTCGACCGCCGCTTCCTCCAGGTCCAAGTCGGCCACGAGTCCGACGCCTCGACCGCTATCTACACCCACGTAAGCGGCGACTTCATGAACGCTGCACTCCGCCGGGCACTCGCTCCGGTCCTTGACAAGCCCGCCCCTCGCCACAAGCCTGCCCCTCGCCACAAGGAGGAGACGCGATGACGCCCGCCAAGCTCGACTACCGCTGGAACCTTCGCCAGATCATGGCCGCCCGGGAGATGTTCGCTACCACCGATCTGCTTGCGCCGCTCAAAGAGCGCGGCATCACGCTCTCGACGAGCCAGGTCTACCGACTCGTCGTCGATCGGCCGGAGCGGCTCTCGCTCAAGATCTTGATGGCGCTGCTCGACCTGTTGGAGTGCGAGATGACCGAGCTCATCGAGCCGGTCGACGCCGCGAAGCCACCGACGAGGAAGGCACGAGCCGCAAGCGGCGACGAGGGGATCGGTCCGCTCCGGCCGAAAAGGGCGCGCATCGTGCCGGGCAGATGAGCCCGCCCGCCTCCGATCCGGTGATCGCCGATCCGATCGGCGTCCTCTGCGCCGCTATCGAGGCGGTCGAAGACGCCCTCTCGCCCGAGCAGGTGCGCAAGGTCGTCGAGACGGTCGCTGGTGGGAGGGCGAAGCAGCGAAAGCTCGCCAAGGCCGTCGCCGCCCGCCCGACGATGCTCCAAGACGGCCGCTCACCCGCCCCACGGTCGGTCGGTGACCTCCTCATCGCGCTGCAACGAGGAGGTGCGCAACGGATCTCAGTGCCGCGTTGCGCGCGTTGTACGAAGGCGCTGCGGACGCTCCAGCGCCGCGGCGTCGACTGGTACTGCGCGCCTTGTGTATCCGAGCCGGTCGAGTGCGCGAGCTGTGGCAACTACCGGCAGCTGTTCGCACGCGACCGCGAGGGGCGGCCACGCTGTAGTTCGTGTCCGCCTGACGATGGCGATCCGACCGAGTCCATCTGCGCGGTGCTCGCGTCGGTGGACCCGACCATTCCGAAAGAGGTCGTCCAGGCCGCCGTCTCGGTGGTCACCTCCCGGGCGGGGCAGCGCCGGCAGCTCGCCTGGGCGCTCGAGGACCAACCGGGCCTGCTCACCGGTGCCGGCGCAGCGTCACCGGTCCCTTCGGTGCTGCGCCTCATCGACGCGCTCCTCGAGGCTGGGGCGACGACGATCGTCCGGCCGCCCTGCCCGCATTGCGGGCGGGTGATGACGCTCTCGAAGATGCGGGAGGGACTGCGATGCTGCCGCAACTGCGAGGCGAAGGCGAAGGCCGTCCCCTGTGGGCGTTGTGGCGCTGTTTCCCAACCCGCGACGAGAGACGAGAAGAGTCGCCCTCTCTGTTCGCACTGCTTGAGCACCGATCCTGCAAATCAGGAGCTCTGCATCAGCTGCGGCCGTCGCCGTCCAGTGAGCGTGCGATCGCCCGACGGGCCGCTCTGTCCGAACTGCCGCCCAATGAAGGAGCAGACGTGCGCGATCTGTGGGAACTTTCGCCCGTGCGACATCTCGAAGACGACAGGTGAGCCGTGGTGCCAGCCGTGCGGCAAGCGCTGGATCCGCTGCAGCAGCTGCGAAGAGGTGCGGCCACTCCGGGGCGGCACCACCGACAAGCCCCTGTGCGCGTCATGCACCCGACCGGACCCGACCTTCCTCAAGCGCTGCCCGCGCTGTGGGAACCGCGCCCAGCTGAGAGCCGGCCCATGTGCCCGCTGCGGTTTCGAGGCTCAGGTCCGCGAACTGCTGAGCGGCGATGACGGGGCGATCCTCCCCGAGCTGCAGGTCCTCTTTCAGAGCCTCCTCGACTCCGAACGGCCCGACACCGTGAAGGGGTTCATATCCAAGGACAAGAGCGCTGCGGTCCTTCGTGAGCTCGCACGCGGCGAGCGAAGGCTCACCCACGCCGCCCTCGACGAGCTCGGCGGCTCGAAACCCGTTGAGCACCTGCGGTCGGTGCTCGTTGTGACCGGAGCGCTCCCATCTCGCGACGAGCAGATGGCCCGTCTCGAGCGCTTCATCGCCACGACCATCGCGGCTCGTCAGGATCATGACGAGCAGCACCTCCTGCGGCGCTATGGGATCTGGCATCTGCTTCGGCGACTGCGTCACCGAGGGAAGGCGGCAGAGACCACGTACTCCCAGACGGCCGTTGTCAAGAGCCACCTCCGGGCGGCCATTGCGCTGCTCGACTGGCTCGCCGGACGCGGCCTCACCCTTGCCACCGCCCGGCAGGGCGACCTCGAGGAGTGGCTCGCCTCCGACGAGATCACCCACCGAAGAGCGGTGGGGCACTTCGTCCGCTGGGCAGCTCGCGAGAGGCTCACGGCCCTCGAGCTCCCGGCCGAGCGCTGGGGCGGCCCCTCTGGACCGATCGACGCCGAAGCCCACTTCGCGAAGGCTCGAAGCTTGCTCGACGACACGACGGTCGACGTCGGCGACCGAGTCGCCGGCCTCCTCGTTCTCCTCTACGCGCAACGGGCCGCCGCGATCAGCCGCCTCAGCGTCGCGCACGTTGAGCGCCGCGACGACGGTGCCGTCCGCCTGCGTCTCGGCACCGTGCCGATCGTGCTCCCTTCCCCGCTCGACGCGCTCGTGCTCGATCTCGTCGCGAGTCGCCATGGCCATGCCTTGCTCGGGGACCAGGGGACTTCTCCCTGGCTCTTCCCCGGTGGCCAGCCCGGCCGACCGATCAGTGCAAGCCGTCTTGTGGAGCGGCTGGACGTGCTCGGGGTGCCATCTGGAGCCACCCGCTCGACGGCCCTGTTCGGACTTGCTGCCGAGCTGCCCGCCGCCCTCCTCTCGCGCCTGCTCGGCATCCACATCAGCGTGGCCGTGCAGTGGCAACACGCGAGCAGCGGCGACTGGACGCGCTATGCGGCAGAGGTCGGTCGCCGCATCGAAAGTTGAATACCTCGCGCGCGATCGCCGGCGAGCTGCGCGAGTCGTCCACAGACCGGACGGTTGTCATCCGGGCTCTCATCCACAGCTATTCCTTGCAGTTGCAATATCCGACTCCACCGTTAACGCCGTCTTCGACGTTCATCGAGGACGCCTATCGGCGAGCCCTCTCGGTCAATCTGTCCGAGCTCGAGAAGGGAGACGGGTGAGATGGACGTGAAGTGGCGCCTTCGCATGGCCGCGGCGCAACGAGAGGTCTGGACCGGCGCCGCGCTTCGCCGGCTGCTTGCAGAACGTGCCGGGCTCGAGCTCTCCC
>DATCFG010000024.1:0-10784 GCA_036509655.1 Solirubrobacteraceae bacterium
GATCCATCCCTTCTGCGTCGCCGGCATGGGCGCGGATCATAGCCACGCCGACCACGAAGACCGACCGAGACGCGCTCGGGAAAGCGCTGGAGACACCGGAGCAGCCCAAGGCACGCGAGCGCGACGGCGCCGGACCTCGGCTCACGGCATGTTCGCACTTCTGTTCACACCCCGGCCGTTTACACCCTACGCTGCGAGGCTGTGGACACAGAAAAGCCCCGTGTTAGCAGGGCTTTTCTGAAGGGTGAGCGACGGGGATCGAACCCGCGACCGCCGGAACCACAATCCGGAGCTCTACCAGCTGAGCTACGCCCACCACGAGCGTTCCGGAGTGTAGCGTCGCCTCAGCGCTCGCCGGCGTCCAGCGATTGCAGCGTCGTTTCGGCCAGCGCGAGCGCCTCGCTCGGCGCGAGCTCCGAGCGGCGCGCGGCGGTCAGGCGCCAGCTCGCGAGCAGCGCCCCCGGGTCGTCTCCGAGCAGCGCCAGCAGCTGCCTGTCGGCGTCCGCGGCCGCCGTGCCAGCGCCGGTCCGAGGGGCGGCCCGCGCTTGCGCCCGTGCCTGCTCGAGCACGCGCTCGGTCACATCCTCGCTGTGGCGCTGCGCGTTGCGCCAGCCGCGGCCCATCGCCAGCTGCTCGACCTCCAGATGCGGCCCCTCGAGCACCGTCAGCCGCGCCTGGTGCGGGTTCCATTTGCGTTCGCCGAACTCGATCCACTTCTCTTCCGCCCACGCCTGCACGACGGTGTCGAACAGCTCGCGCTCGCTCAGGTTGAAGCGGCACATGTTGTGCGGGAACTGCCTCAGCTCGACGTGGTACATCGCCCACAGGCTCCCATGTCCTCGCCAGCGGCGACGCCCCGCGTGGGCACGCGAGCGGCAGATCGCGGCGGGCGCCGGCGCGATCAGCCGAGACGCGCGCGCATCACGCGCACGGCCTCGGGGTTGGAGTCGATCAGCACGTAGCGCCGCCCCAGCCGGGCGGCGACCGCGCCGAGCGTGCCGCTGCCCGCGAAGAAGTCGAGGCACCAGTCACCCTCGCGGGTCGAGGCCAGGACCATGCGGCGCACGATCCCCTCCGGCTTCTGCGTCGGGTAACCGGTCTTCTCGGAGCCGCTCGTCGGCACGATCGTGTGCCACCACACGTCCGTCGGCAACTTGCCCTTCGCGGCCTTCTCCGCGGTCACGAGCCCCGGCGCCATGTACGGCTCGCGATCGACCTCCGCGGAGTCGAAGTGATAGCTCGCCGGATCCTTCACGTAGACGAGGATCGTGTCGTGCTTCTTCGGCCAGCTGCGCTTCGCGCGCGCGCCGTAGTCGTAGGCCCAGACGATCTCGTTGAGGAAGGAGTCCCGCCCGAAGATCTCGTCGAGCAGCAGCTTGCAGTAGTGCGCCTCGCGCGCGTCGATGTGGAAGTAGAGGGTTCCCGTCCCGTCCAGCAGGCGGTGCGCTTGCTCCAGGCGCGGGGCGAGGAAACCAAGGTAGTCCTCGAAGGAGTCGCGGTAGGAGGATTGCGCGAGCAGGCGCGTCCGGTAGCGGCGGCCGTTGAAGCCGGTTCTGTCGCCCCCTTCGTCCGGAGTCGTACGCAACGTCCTGCGCCGCTGCGCCTTGCCCGTGTTGAACGGCGGGTCGATGTAGATCAGCTGGAAGCTTCCGTCCGCGAAGCGCGGCAGCAACTCGAGATTGTCGCCGAGCAGGATCTCGTCGTCGGCCGGGGGCGCTGGACCGAGCTGCACAGGGTCTCAGGCCTCCGGCTCGCTGGGCCTGCCCGGTTCGTCGAGGAAGTGCTGGGAGATTTTGACGTGCAGGCCCATCGGATCCCCACAGCTTGCCTGAGGACGGCTACCCCTGCTCGGCCATCGCCATCAGGCCGTGCATGAATACCTCGAGCATCCTCCCGTAGAGCGCAGGATCGAGCTCCGGGTCGATGATCTGGTCGAGCAGGAAGCCGTCGGCCATGAAGAACGTCATCGCGGCGACCTCCGCCGGCGGCACCGGCGGGGTGACGCCGAGATCGGAGGCCCAGCGCGCGAACACGGCGGCCATGCGCTCGCGCAGCGCGCGCTGGCGCGCGGCGAACTCGGCGCGGAAGGCATCGTGGCGGGCGGCATGGGTGGCGAGCTCCTGGTAGAGCCGGCGCCACTCGGGGTCGGCGTCGATCTGCTCGAGGAAGTCCTCGGCCGCGCGGCGCGTCTCCTCGGCCGGGTCGCCGGTGCCGGCGAGCACCGCGTCGAGGCGCACGAGCTCGGTCGCGAAGTGCTCGTCGAGCATCGTCAGGAACAGATCCTCCTTGGAGGCGAAGTGCGCGTAGAAAGCCCCCTTCGTATACCCCGCCTCGGCGGCGATCCGGTCGATCGAGGCGCCGTGCATGCCGAGCGCGCAGATCGTGCGCGAGGCCGCGCGCAGGAGCGCCGCGCGGGTCTCCTCACCGCGTTCCGCTCGCGTTGTGCCGGTGGCGTCGCGCCGGGCGGCGCGCGCGACGGTGGCGCTCAAACCGGCACCGCCTCAACCTCGACCTGAGGCTTAGGTATATGAACCGCAGGACAGCGTCCGACGATAACCTCTGCGTCGTGGCGTGGGGTCTCGGTGATCGCGCGGCGGTAATTACGCTCGGACTCCGGACGTGAGGGCGCGAGCGTGCGCCGCAGGACGAGCTCTTTCAGCACGACCTCCATCTCAAACTGCGCGAACGTGGCGCCGAGGCAGCGGCGGATGCCGCCGCCGAACGGGATCCAGGTGTACGGGCGGGTGGGCCCCCAATCTTTTCCGCCCTCGGCCTCGATGAAGCGCTCGGGGCGGAACTCGTTCGGTTCGGGATAGATGTCCGGCCGGCGGTGGACGAGGTAGATCGAGGGCACAATCGAGGCACCGGCAGGCAGCAGGCGGCCGCCGAGCTCCATCGGCTCCTGCAGGCGGCGCAGCACGATCGAGATCACCGGGCGCAGGCGCAGCGTCTCCTGGATCGTCGCCTGCAGGTAGACGTCCTGCCCGGCGCGCACCTCCTCTGTCAGGCGCTCCATCTGCGCGGGGTGGCGACAGAGCCGCTCGACCGCCCAAGAGAGCGCGTTGGCGGTCGTCTCGTGGCCGGCCACGAGCAGCGTGAGCAGCTCGTCGCGCAGCTCGGAGTCGCTCATCGGCGAGCCGTCCTCATGTGTGGCCTGCAGCAGCAGCGACATGATGTCGTCTCGCTCTGCAAGATCGGCGGCGGTGCGGCGCTCGGCGATCTCCGCGTAGATCGGGCTGTTGATGCGATCGAGTTCGCGCCGGAAGGCCGGTATCCGCGTAATCCGGTCGGCTCCCAACACGAGCATCGCGATGCCCTTGAGGGGATCGGTGACGGTATCCATCAGCCCACGCAGCTCGCGGCGCAGCTCCTCCATACGCGGCCCCTCGGAAACGCCGAACACAGCGCGCAGGACGATCTCCAAGGTCATCGCCTGCATCCGCGGGCGCAGCGGGTAGGGCTCGCCAAGCGGCCAGCGCTCGATCTCCCGCGCGGCGACGTCGGCCATCAGCGCGCCATAGCGCTGCATCCGCTCGCCGTGGAACGCCGGCAGCATCAGCTTGCGCTGACGCAGGTGCTGGGAGTCATCGAGCAGCAGCACCGAGTCGGGGCCCAGCACCGGCAGCAGGATTCTGTTCGCCTCCCCCGCGTGCAACAGCCGCGGGTCACCGGTGAACACCTGCTTGATCGTGTCCGGGTCCGAGGTCAGCACCCACGTGCCTTCGTTGGCGATCCTCAGCGTGAACATGTCCCCGAACCGCCTCTGACACTGCTCCATCAGCCACTGCGCGCTGCGGTACCAGAGCACGCTCTGCACGGCGCGCGGCATCCGCGGCCCGGGAGGCAATCCGACGGGCGTGTCGGTGATGGTGGACTCGGTTCTCATCGTCGGCTCTCCCTATCAGCGGTTCGCATACCGTGCGGTATCTCACCACATACCGCTTGGGATGTCAAATGCAAATGCCCCGGCTGGGTTCGAACCAGCGACCAGCGGATTAGAAGCTGCTCCACCGACCCAGTCATTGGCTCTAGCAAGCCATTCCAGGAGTTCTCAACGTGTCCCGAGTTACCTCAGATTTGCGGAGTTCGGGACACGGTTCGGGACACGTCTTCCATCCAGTGGAACCTATGAGCGACGCAGCTCATCGAAGGCTGCGGCGAACCTTACCCTCAAGGACCGTCGTGCCGTTGTCCGCTCGTCGAGGAGCGTGCCGCGCGGTACGACCCACTGGCTGCGAAAGCTCAGCACTTCGGCAAGCCGATCGAAGTGCCGGTCGTAGTGCAGCACGCCGACACCGGCGCTGGCACCGTGTCCCCACGCCCAGCGCCTTATCCGGAGGCGGCGTGACGAGCCGACATGGTGATGAAATCGCGTGCCCACGACACTTCGAAGAAGATCCCCGGACCCCGGACCGTCCCGGCGAGCAGCTTACGGCCGGCGGACGCAGAAGCAAGACCGTTGTCGCCTGCCGGATCGTATGTCGCGAATATGGGCCAGTCGGGGTTGATGTCGAGCTGCATGCCTCTTGCGACGCCGGCACGTGCCAACAGGCTCGCGAGCTGTAGAGGATCAAGCGCTGGACCTTGGGCGTACACGAGCGCACCGTTCGACGTCACGCCTACGGCGGAGCGCCACTGGTGCTCGATGCCGGGCACGCTGGCGGCGCACGAGCTCGCGCCGCAGGTCGAGCCCCATTGCTGCCAGTCGGCGCTGGCTGCGCGCGCCGTGGGACGACCGGCCGCGACGAGCGGCACCAGGTTCTGGCGCACGGCAACGACCGTCGGAGTCACGCTCACGTCGCGGCCCCAGGCGCCAACGTCGACGGAGCCATCGGCATATATGACCAGCGAGGCCGCTCCAGCGCGCAACGGATCGATCATCCGGCCTTCCGTGTAGTAGCCGCCTTTCGCGTCCTTCATGATGAAGCCGCCGTTGAATGCGGCAACCAGCGAGCGTGCGCTGCCCGGCTGGATGGGCGCCGTGTACCGGTGTGGCCCACCGCCTGGGCTCTCGGAGCCCGAGTAGAGCCGGGCCGAGAGCAAGCTCGTGTCCATCCACGCAACTCCGGCGGGCTGCGAGCCGCCTGGCGGGATCAGAGCGGTCTGATAGACGGCCGTCGTGCCTTCGACGCGGCGGCCGGCAGGGCGCCAGATTCCTTCCGCCCGAGTCATGGCTCGCCCGAAGGGAGTGAGATTTGTCGGTTTCGCAAGCGGCGTGAGCGGCCTGCCGGACGGCGTCACCGGGGCATCGGGCGAGGTCGGCGTCGACTCGGGCTGCGTCGAGTTCGAGCGTCTCGAGGAGGCCGCTGTGGTCGAGCCGGTTGCCGCTCGCTTTACGCGAGCTCTCGGTGTGCCGGCGCCGCACGAGGCGAGCGCCAAGACCGTCCCGGCGAGCAGCCCGAATCGCATGATCGTCAAGCTCAGTGCTGGCAAGTGCGTGAGCGTGGCGTGATGCGGCATGAGTACGGTTCTATCGGGATCGCTGAAGAAGACCATGTTGCGGGCGCCGGTGTCGAAGTCGTGGCGCACGATCGCCACGCGGCCGGCTTCGGCGTCCCGGCGCGCGAGCCTCAAGCTTCGAAATGCTGCGTCGATGACGACGCGGTCGCCGATCGAGACGGGGTCCCTCGTGCTCAGGCTACGCGCTGACGAGCGCGGGAGCCACGGTGTCCGAGTCAACGTGGATGATCTCCGGAAGCGTGATCGTGATCTCGCCCTCCCGGTCGATCAGCGACTTTGCGCCGACGATCGTCACGCCAACCAGTTGTCCCCCGGCATCGAAGCGCAGCGCGTGACCCTCCGGCGACTCGTCGAAGTCGAGGCTGCGGCCTGAGTCGGTTGCCGGCTCTCCGGCGTTGAGGCTGAGCAGGTTTCGCATTCCCGATTCGCGGATTGTGATGGCTACCTGCTCGGAGTCGAGCTTGCTCTTGGGCGGGTTGATCTTTGTGGTGTCGATGTCTTTGGAGAAGCGTTCGTGGCCGTAGACATGGCGCAGGACGTATCCGCCCTTGAAGCAGAGGGCGTCTCCGTACTCGGCGATGAGTCCGGCGGCGATCACTGTCAAGGCGAAGTCTCGTTCGATCAGGGTCGCGTCGCGGCCTTCGGCATCGATGAGGTCTTGCAACTCGTACTCGTTGCGGATGCGCAGCACGGGACCGGTGTTAGCCATCAGGGCTCTGCCTGGGTCGGATCAGTTGCTCGAGATCGACGTTCACCTGCACATTCCATGTGGAGTCGACGGGGCCGGTGGTATCGAGGCCGGCGCGCAGCAGTGTGGCTGCTTTGCTGGGGCCGCGCAATGGCAGGAAAGGGCGGGCGGCATCTTCGCCGGCCAAGCGTGCGGTTAGGAAGCCGAGTCGTCGCGCCAGGGCGTGGCTGTCGTGTTCGGAGATCTCGGTGGCGAGCCGGTCGGCGCAGGAGGGGTCACGGGCGAGCAGGATGTCGAGAGCTTCAACGACTTGGCTGAGCGAGACGCCCCACTTGGGGTGCGCGAGGCTGTCGGCGATCGCGCGCTCGGGTGTGGCGATGAGAGCACGGGTCTTGCGTGTGCGTGTCGAATCTCCGCGGAGTGGTCTGTCAGTCCGTGAGTAGCGCACTTCGTCTCCGCGCCAAGACCAGGAGCGCAGCTGCGTCGGCACGAGGACGTGGACGCGGCGAAAGTGCTGATCGCTGAGGTCATGAAACTGCAGCGCTCTACCGGCTGTCAGGAGGTACGGCCTGGGTGTGAGGGCGGCGATGAGATCCAACAAGTTGCTCTTAACACCACCCGCCGAGTCGACGAGGACGTAGGTGCTCCTGCGAACCGGCCGAAGATACCCCTCGCGCTCTAGGGCGGCGATCAAGCTGTGGCTCTGCGCCTTTGAGCCAGTCAGCGCGCCAAGAGCGGGTAGATCCTGATCGAGGATGACGATCCCGGGGCGGTGAGCCAGCGAGCTCGCACGGGTGAGGCAGGTGTAGGCTTCGCGGACAGGGGAAGCCTCGAGTTGTGAGGAAGCCATCGGAATATCGTAATACTAGTTGGGATGGAAACTGGCGCGCAGCCGTTTGGGGACCACAAGCTCAGCTAAGAGCTGATAGGCAATGGCGATACTCCACCCCCAAGTTCTGTGACGATAAATTGACTATGGGATATGTTCGTAACAGAGATTGGGATGTCTTTTAGCTGCTCTGTCCGACACCACAGCTGCGGCACGGATCGTCACGATGACACCCTCGGTGCGCTGCTATCTCCGGTGGAAGCCGTTTGCCGTCGGCGTCAGCTTGGTCTCCTGCAGCCAGTCCCTCAGGTCTTCGGGGTTGAAGCGGACGTAGTGGCCGAGGCAGTGGTGGGGGATGCGACCGGCGCGAGCCTGCGCCAGCAGCCAGGTGTGAGGGACGCCGAGCAGTTCACCCGCGGCCTTCGCGTCGATCAGCGGCGTGGAAGCCGGCGACGACGCGCCGCCTCGACGTGCCGCAAGATCCGCTGCTCGCGCTACGTGTCGAGCCCACCGGACGCGGCTGAGCGCCGCAGGGGCGGGCCGATCCCGTCAGGTCGTGATGATCATTCGCCGCGAAGTGCCCGCCATCGCCGCGGAGGCACAGGCGCCACAGATCCTCCTCCCCATATAGCTCCAATGGTCATCGGGTAGAATCGAAGCGGCACGAACATCCACGTCATGAGCAAGCTCAATCTCCAATCAGTCATCTACCGTGAGGACGAGCACTACGTCGCCCAGTGCCTGAACGTCGATGTCTCCAGCTTTGGCAGCAGCGAGACTGAGGCCATGACCAACCTCCGAGAGGCCCTGGAGCTCTACTTCGAGGACGCCCCGGACAGCGACGCCGCTCCGGTCGAGGCCGCCGAGGTCCGCACCCTCACGCTGCAAGGTGCCTAAGTCACAGCCGCTCTACTCCTCGGAGCAGATCATCAAAACCCTTGAGCGCGAAGGCTTCGTCTTCGTCTCCCAACGCGGCAGCCACGTCAAGCATCGCAAGACCGCCATCCCCACGCTCACCGTCATCGTCCCCGCCGGACGCAAGCAAATCCCTCGCGGCACCTTCCGCTCGATCTTGCGCCAGTCCGGCCTGCACGAGAGCGCTTTCCAACGCAAATAGCACCTACTCGATCCCGTAGCCGAGGTCGCGGTCCCGCTCGCGTTCGTACTCCCTGGCGAGAGGCTCGTGCACGGACGCCATGGACCTCTCTCACTCCACGACGTCAGGTCCTTCCCGAGAGAGAATTGGACCCCAAATTGGACCCAAGGGGTATTCGCGAGGCCAGCTAGATTCTTAAAAGGTGCTCATTTCCAGGTGATTCTTCTATCGGGGAGACAGGTGCCGCACGACCAGGGTACAGGCCGGCGGGCAGGGCGTGGGCGGTTTCGCGGGCGGCGCGACGGTCAGGCGCCCGCGACCAGCAGCGAGGCGCCGGCATAGGTGTGGGCCGGGGTGTCCCTGAGCGCTTTGCCGACGAGCTTCGGCTCCTGGCCGACCGGGGCGATGTCGATTGCGAACTCGAGGCCCGTCTTGGCTGCGATCTTCACGAGCGTCTCGATCTGCGGGTTCTTTTCGCCCGACTCCAGCTCGACCACTCGCGGCTGGCTCACGCCGAGGCGCACGGCCAGCTTGCGCTGTGAGAGGCCGTGATCGGAGCGGTAGCCGATCAGCCGGGCGGCGACCATGCGTGCCAGCGCCAAGCGTTCCCACTCGGCGGCGAACTCCGGGTCGGCCTCCAGCGCCGCGGCCAGCACCTCCTCAGCCGTCTTGATGCCCTTCGGCCAGTGGCTCGGTATCTTGGCCATGCCCTCATGATAGGTCATGGCCTATCGGCTTTCAATGGTCTGTCGTATCGATCGGCGCGAGCCTGTGGAACCTGCTTGGATCCGTCTTGCATGGGAGGTCACTCTCCTCTGCCGGGTCCCGGCGGTTCGCGCCGCGCCGGGGCCAATATGTGACTCGTATAACGGGTAGACTTATAACAGGCGGCGTGGACATACTCCCCGAACCGCATGCCGGCTCTCTCTCCAGCCCACGCCGCATTCGGCGACGCGCTCCGTGAGCTACGCAAGGAACGGGGTATAGCCCAGGAAGGGCTCGCCCTCAAGAGCGGTCTGAACCGTGGCTACTACGGGGATGTGGAGCGCGGCGAGCGCAACATCTCGCTCGCCAACATCCTCAAGATCGCCGACGCCCTCGAAGTGCGCGCCTCTGAGATCCATGCCCGCGCCGAGCGACTGCTCAGCGAGCGTCGCTGATGGCCTATCGGCCCTATACGACCGACACGGACCGGCGACTCCGCCCAGACTGCTGCGCCAGCCCATCACGCAGCAGGACAGACGTAGATGCACAGCCGTGCCGGCGGTGTGGGAGCGCTGTGGAAACTCGTTGGCCGGTCTCGGGGGGTCGTGGTCTGTACCTGTTGTGATGACCGCCCAAAGCATCGGTGCGGGCGACGCCGTCGAATACGCCCGCTACCTGGAGTCAAAGACGATCGCCCCAGAACTCGGGGATTACTACCTCGCCCCAGGTGGCGAGCCGACGCAGGCGCCGGGCCAGTGGCTTTCGAGCCCCGACACGCTGGCGATGCTCGGCATCGAGGGCGCAACGATCGAGGGCAGGGACTTCGTCGCGTTGATGGAGGGCAAGCATCCTCGCAGCGGTGGGTGGCTTCGCCGGCAGGGCGCCGGTGGGGGACGCGCGGGAGGGATCGACATCACGCTCAGCCCGCCGAAGTCGGTCAGCACGGTGTGGGCGCTCGGCGAGGAGTCCCAGCGCGTGGACATGGAGGCGGCGCACGCCGCGGCGGTGAGCGAAGCGATTCGCGCACCTCACCGAGACGGTGCCGGTCGTCCGCCGGCGCTATGGCGGGCAAGTCGTGGAGGAGCAAGCTCGAGAACCGCAAGGCGAAGGTGCTCGTCACCCGAGCGGACCTGCACGCGGTCTGGAACGACACCGCGGCGCGCTTTCAGATCACCGCGGATGAGCTCCCACGGCTGCTCGGCGCGGCCCGCGGGTCACGGCCGGAGCGTGCCCTGGAGGATCGCGTCGAGGAGCGCCTGACCGAGCGCGCAGCGACATTCGAGCCGGGCGAGTTCCGTGCGGTCCTGCTCGAGCAGTCCGTCGGCGAGCTCTCACCCCGCGAGGCGCTCGCGTTCTCTCAGACGATGATCGCCGAGCGCAGGGTCCTCCCCCTGGAGGGCGGGCTAATGACGACGCTCGCGGTGCGCGCTCGCGAGCAGGCGATCGAGCGCAGGTTCACCGGGCTTGCCCAGGCGGCCGGCCGCGACGTCGGCGCGGCCGCACGCGAGATCGCGAGCGACACGGTCGCCGAGCGGATCGGCGGACGGTTGAGTGACGAGCAGGCCCACGCGCTAGAGGTCATCACGGGCCCCGAGCGCGGCGCGATCCTCGTTGGGCCTGCCGGGACAGGCAAGGGAGTTGTGATCGACGCCGCCGCCAGGACCGAGCAGCTCACGGGGCATCAGACGCTCGGTGTCGCCGTGTCCTGGTCGACGGCTGAGCGTCTCGGCCGCGACAGCCCCGCGCTCTCCCAACAGGTGTTCAGCGTCGACGCCCTCGTCTCGCGTGTGGAGCACGGCCAGGTCAACCTCGATGCGGATACGACGATCTACTTCGACGAGGCCGGGATGGGTGATACCTCGCGCCTTGACCGGCTCACCGAGATCGTGGAGCGCACCGGCGCGAAGCTCGTTGCGATCGGCGGCGAGCTCGGCGAGCTGGAGACCCAGGTGCCCGGCGTCCACTACGGCATCCGCCAAGGCGACCGCGTCGCGATGATCGAGCAG
>DATCFG010000025.1:0-11485 GCA_036509655.1 Solirubrobacteraceae bacterium
GGCGCGGGTCGGCCAGGCGTGGCGGTAGATGAGCTCCTTCTTCAGCGAGGCGTGGAAGCTCTCGCAGACCGCGTTGTCGAAGCAGTCGCCCTTGGACCCGGTCGAGGGGGTGATACCGGCCTGCTCGCAACGGCCGGTGAAGAGGACAGCCGTGTATTGCCCAGTCTCAACCGGTCCTCGCAACAGTGTGTTGTTAAGTGTAGATGAAAGTGTGAGGATTATTCTCCTTTATTTGTGAGTGTGTGGAATCCCTCACCGTCAGTTAGAGACGACCCCGAAGGGGCCGTACCGGGTGTTGAGCAGCTGCGTAGGTGGTCGTTGAGGGTCTCTGCTGGTGTTCGCCAGCCGAGTGTCTTGCGTGGCCGGCTGTTCAGTGCCTGTGCGACTGCGGCGAGGTATCCCGGGTCCGCTTCGCTTGTCGGCGCTTCTAGGATCGCACCCTCGCCTCCAAGCTTTCCCGATGCACACGTGCCGCCGGGCCCTACGATTTCAGGGTCTCCGGTACGCATCGCGAGCACGCAGATTTCGCCCCGTTCGGTGGCGGCTATCCAGACGCGCAGCCCTGGGATGCCGACTGGTACTTCGCGTGCTGTCGCGACAGCCGGGCCGCCCGGCTGCTGAAACCAGATGGGGCCTGCTGCTTTCTGCGCTTCCTGTTGCGAGGCGACGGCGGTCAGGCCTGGCGGGGTGGCGCTGCGTAGGATCGAGTACTGAGCCTGCACGCTTTCCACTGGACTAGTCGCGTGTGCCGTACCGCGGCCACCGAGCGTGCCGGTGGCGAGTGCAGTGAGCCCTGCCGCCGTGGCCAGCGCGCCCACCGCGAGGACAGTTCGTGGGCGGAGGTGGCTCCTACTGGCGTTGTCGGCAGTCGACATAAGAGACGTCCTTTCGACAGAAGTGTGTGTAGCTCGACTATTTTCGGTGATCGGGGCTTCGGCAGCTTCCTGTTCTCGGCAGGCCCCAGGCGTATCATTTGATTCCGAAGACGGTGCCGTTTACCAGACTGCCACTGAAGGTCACGTAGGTGTTCGGGCCGAACCATGATTCGCTGCACGCGCCAGTCCAGCAGGCGTAGGCGGTGTAGTTACCCGTATCCCAGGCGTTGCGGTCAGGCCAATTGCCGTGATAGCTGCCGGCGCTGCCGTAGAAGCCCTGGTTGGCGTATGGCGCTTTCCCGGAGTAGTAGCACCCGTCGCCGGAGTTGCAGTAGTTGTGGCTGGAGATGTCTGGTGACGCCAGCTCGGAGGTCACGATCGCCGGCTCGCCTGGGGTCACGGAGACAACGGCGCCGGTCGCCGGGTTGAGCACGACGGTCTTTGGGGAGCTGGACGCAAGCAGACCCGACGCCGCCGGCGGGGTGCCGGTAGGGGATGACGCGGCGGCGGCCGATGCTGAGGGTAGAAGCGCCGCCAGTCCGAGAACTGCGATCGCTGTTGTTGTAGTGGCTGTTCGGGTTATGCGCATCTGGTTTCTCCTGGTTTCCAAACGCGTGACGCAGCCACTCGGGCTGGCACCACGCTGGGTTCGTGCCTGGCTGGCACTAAACGGCCGACCAAGCGCCTCGGACTGTGTGCGTATGTGCGCGAAATATGCGCGTATGAGTCCTTAAGCGCAGATCGGGCGAAGTTGTGACCGGAGCGCTTCTGTCCCGAAGCTCTGCCGGAGTCTGCAGACACCAGGGAAGACCCCCTCGCCCCTCGATACCTCGCCGCGTTGCACTGGGCAAGGCCGGGCTCCATCACCCGCTCGAGCACGTCCGACGAGTCGTCTTGGGTAGGGGCTGGCCCTTGTAGGAGTGGATCGAGTGGATCGCGGGCTCTATGCTCTCTGCGACTATCTGTGCAGGCGCGGCGTTCCCGGCGCGCCGTTCGATCATGCAGAAGGACTTCGGAGATCTCGATGACCGTGAGCTGCTACTGGCTGCCAGCTCCGACCGCGACGCATTCGCTGAGGTCTATCGCCGCCACGTCTCCGGGGTCCTCGGGTATTTCTTCCGCGCCGTCGGGCGGTCTGACATCGCGTTCGATCTCACCGCCGAGACGTTCGCGGCTGCGCTACTCGCGCTGCCGGACTATCGGGCGACCGCAGCGCCGGGACGCGCTTGGTTGTATGCGATCGCGCATAACCGCCTCGTAGATTCTGTGCGCCGCGGAGAAGTCGAAGCGCGCGCGAGAGAACAGCTTGGTATGCACGCCATCGCGCTCAGCGACGACGGCGAGGCCGCGCTCGAGCGTACCCTCGCCAACGTCGTCGGACAGTCGGCGCTGGAGCTTGTGAAGGGCCTACCCAATGAGCAGCGTGAGGCCGTCACGGCACGCTTTCTGGAAGATCGCGATTACGCCGAGATCGCCGCCGAGCTGCGCTGCAGCGAGCAGGTGGTCCGCAAGCGCGTCAGTCGCGGTCTCGCGACATTGCGCCGCCAGCTCGGGGTAGAGCGATGAGCGACGACCCGCTCAAGGCACTGCTCGATGAGCTCCTTGGGGCTCACGACGGCCTGGCGGATGGCTCGCGTCGAGGTGAGAGCAGCCGCGGTAGGTCTGAGGAACGGCCCGAACCCTCTCGTCGGGCCCTCGCTCGGCGCTGGCGGGTGGCTGTGCTGGTTGGCGCCCTGTCGATGATCGCGTCGATTTCGGTCGCCGCAGTGCTCGTCGTTGAGACGCGGACCTCGGCTCCCTTGAGTGGGCGCTTGCCGCGTGAGCTGCTGGGGGTGCGCTACGACTTGCAGATCGGTCCAGACCTCATGGCTGGGCAGGCCGGCTGGTGTGCGACCCTGAGCGAGCTTGGACCGCACCAGCAGGTATCGTTGAACACGGAGAGCTGTGACGCTCCGCAGGGGTCCGTCATCGCGCAAGGTGGCCTCGTGGCGGTATCGGCCGCTAGCGGTGCCGTGAGCGGCTGGCTGCTCTACGCGGTCGTTGATCAGCGTGTCGCCGTGCTGCTGGCACCCGACGGGGCCCGCATCTTCCCGATCCATCGACCACAGCTTCCCGCCGGCTGGACGGCCGCCGTGACGATCCAGACCAACCCAGAGAAGCCGCATGGCACCTCCACGATGGCCACCCTCAGACCGCTCAGCGAGCAGGGCACGGCGTTGCCCGCCGCTGACCCGCCGGCGACACAGGCAACCCAGCTTCCAGCGCGAAGCGTGAACGCGTCGCACCCGCCCTCTGCCGGCTGCGCTATCGACGGGGACGCCGTGCCCGGCATCAGACTGCAGAGCGCACGCGCGCTACGGGGCGTTGCGCCCGCAAAACCGGCGGAGGTCGAACCGGGCTTCCTTAGCTGCTACTCACTCACATTTGACGTGCAGGGCCAGCCCGGGGTCGCCGCGCTCCTCCTCGACGCCCGGCATCCCGGACGCTCACCGCAGGAACTCCCCAACACCCGGCCGCTGCCCCATGAGCCGGGGATCGTGAGCGGACCCGCGGCCGAGAACCTCGGATTCGGGTATATGCCCGGTGCCCGGCTGAGCGCCGAGCGCATCCCTGGTGGCTGGCTGGTCGTGCAGACCGCAGCCAGCCGCATCCTCACTCCAGCCGGCATCCGCTCCTTCCGAGCCCGCACCTAGCACCAGCGCCGGGCAAGGCTGACCGCGACTCCGATGAGCGCCGGTCACAACATTGCTCCAGCCGCGCTTAAATGTAGACAACTACAGGTCACCGAAAGGAACCAAGTGAAGCCGGAAATGACAACAAGCGTTAACGCGGGACGAAAGGGGCGAGGCGATGATGGGGGTATTTAGGGGCGGGGGGCGCAGCGTGAGGCTGCCCAGCTCTCCTACGCTGCGGAAGCTGGTGGTGTCCGCGTGCGTCTCGGTAGGCATGATGGGAGTTGGCACAGCGCTGGCGGCACCGAGCGCACTCGCCGACGAAACGTACTTCAACGGCTTTGCGGCCAACAACGCAGGTGGCCATTCTGTCTACGGCTACATCGGCATCAACCAGGGCGAGGGCTTTGAAGGCTCAAGCTGCATCAACGAGTACCAAAGCGGCGGCGGCGGCACGGAACCAAAGTGCGCCGGCAAGAACTCGGTTGAGACGGATGACTACATCGATTCGTCCTGCCACTGCACCTTCCTCGGCTATGGTCAGGTGTGGAACATCCACGGATCGCCAGCACACATCTGGGGATGGGCGCGGTTCATATGAGAACTAACAAGCGACGCATACTTAGCGGGTTCGCCGTGATCGGCGCAACCATCGGGTGCGGCACCGGTCTGGCAGTCGCAACCGGTACGTTTTCGACACCGAGTCCGGCACCGACCGCCCAGGCGGTTCCCCAGCAGCTGGTGGACCACTTTGCGATTTTCCGATCTGGCCCCTCAACCGAAGCGGAAGCAGCAGCCAGTGCCCTGCGTAACTTCGCAAGCGGGGCCAATGAACAGTTCGGCCTGAACGTCGCGCTCGCGCGGCGGGCGGCCAACTCCAAATCGCTGCCCTTTTGGGTGGTGCCGGGGACCGCGGGCATCTGCATCTTCCGCGGGGACACCGGCAGCGGCGTCTGCACCTCGATCGCCAACGCGATGGCCGGGAACCTGCAGCTCGCTGTTGGGAGCACCGTGTTCGGCCTCGCGCCCGACGGCAACCCGGCCGTGGCTGTGCATAACGCCGATGGATCGACCGAAAAAGTCGCGGTCCAGCAGAACGCCTACGTCATCGAACACCCTGGCGCCAAGTCGGTCGACGTCGTTGACGGGTCCGGCAACGTACAGAGCATCGAAGTGCCGTAGCTGCCAGTGCAGGCCTAGGACTGGAGGCTCCGCCGGATTCGCGGCGGAGCCTACAGACTGCCCCGCACCCCACCCGCCCGATGATCTGGATGTAGCGGACGGCGGCGCGAGTGGCGAAGTCGTAGCCGTCTGATACTGAGACGTTTCCCTGCACCTCGATCACCCGACGCGCCGTCGCAAGCTCAGCCTCGACCCGCTCCAGCCGGCCGCGCACCACCCGCAGCTCGACCTGCTCGGAGCTCGGCCCGCGCGGCCCACGCTTGCGCGGCGCAAGCCCCTTCAGCGCGCCGGCGTCCTGCTGTTTACGCCACGCCGTCAAATGCGACGTATAAAGGCCCTCGCGACGCAACATCGCCGCGATCTCCCCCGACCGCGTCGACCCGGCGGCCTCACGCAAGATCCGCAGCTTGTACTCCGCGGTGAACCGCCGGCGCCGCGGCCGCTCAGCGAGCTCCGGATCCGGCCGGGACCCCCCAGCCGCGGGGCGCGCGACGGGCACTACGCTCCGCTCGCCTCCAGCTCCCTCCACTACGTGCCCGTCGCCAGGCACCTCCACAACCATCATGGGCTCCAACATCGCTACAGCTCCGTTCTCGCCCTCAGGATCAGTAATCCAACAAAGGAATCTGTCTCACCTCACCTTGGCAGAGAGGGGACCCGTACGGCGTACTCCTCGCGACATCGAAGCAGCACTGGGCCGTGGCGACCATGTCAGAAGCGACATCCGTGTTCCCTTCAGGAAGCTGGCCCCGTTTGAAGATGCTCACCGGCGTCAGATGAGCTGGCCGAGACGCCGTCGACAAGGCAGTAGCCTCAGCTAACGGCCACACCGGGTTCTATACTGGGTGTATGCGGTCAGACCTTCCGGCGTTAGCCCGGGATATCGGTGTGCCTGAGCGTACGCTGCGCCGAGCTGTGCAGCGGGGGACCGTGCGCTGCCACCGTCCTGGGGCGCGACAGGTCGAGCTGGCTGGTGATGAGCGGACGTATCTACGCGAGAACTGGGAGATCATTTCCTCCCTGACCGAGGCGCTGCGAACCGAGCGCAACGTTCGTCTCGCGGTCCTGTTCGGCTCGGTCGCTCGCGGAAACGCAGGGCAAGATTCAGATGTGGATGTGCTGGTCTCTCTAGCGGAGGACCGGCCCTCGGCGGGGATTGAGCTCGCCCTCCGCGTGGAACGCGTCGCCGGCCGTTCGGTCGATATCGCTCGCCTGGAGCGGGTGGAGGCCGACGCGCCGCTGCTGCTGGATCGTGTCCTCGATGAGGGCCGCGTCCTGGTTGACCGTGACGGGCAGTGGCGCCTGCTGCGCGAGCGCCACTCAGCGATCCGCGCTCGCGCTCGGCGTGATCATCGCCGCCAGATGGCCGGTGCGGCCCGCGCGATCGAAGAGCTGACTGATGAGCGATCGGCCGCCCCTGAGAATCGACCGCAACGCCCTCATGGTCGAGCAGGCTCGGCTGGCACGCTTCTTTCAGAGCATCAACAAGCACCGCAAGGCTCCCGGGCTTGATCGAGAGCGCACGCATCTGGCTGGGCCGCCACGGCATCGAATTCGAGTGACAGGATGCCCTCGATAACCGATCCCGCAGCTGTGGCCTTTCGAGGGCTTCCTGCAGAGGTCGTGGCGCGCCGGGTGGTCGCGAACGAGCGCGCCGAGGAGCATCTCGAGGTCTTAGCCGGGCGTGTCTAGGCGCACCTGGCGACGCAGCAATCGGCGCTCGACCGGTTCCGTCAAGAGCACCTGCGAATGGTCGAAGAGACTAACTTTGACCCCACGGCCAGAACACAGGCAGCGGCGATGTGGCTGGTCGCTGGACGGTGCCTTGCCACGTGCTACGCGCTGCTTGCCTTGGAGCGTGCCGGTCAGGCCGACAACGCCGACGCGATCGCCCGGGCCGAGCACGAGGCTGCCAGGCTCCTCTCCGCACTCTCGGATTCTGACGAGGCAGCACTGATTGAGAAATTTCTCGCCGATAAGTGGATTCGTCCCAAGGCGCTCGTGCCTCGAACATGGTCGCATAAGGATTCCGATAACCAGTCCAGTAAAGGAGCCGTTCCCCGCAAGGCCGACTGAGATTGACCTGACGTTGCGTGGTCAGCGCATGTGCTGCTCATTCAACCCGCGGATGGGCTCCGATCGCGAGCGCTCAGGCGTAATCAATGTCGGTCAAGACGCCCTCATGCGGCTTGTTTGCGAAGGAGAACGACTCGCCGTCTCTCAAGACGCTGACGGCCTGATCGTGCTGGACTGATCGACGGCTGTGGTCTCGCGGGGTGGCATGAACGATCGTGATCTTCAGTCGGAGCTGACGGACGATCAACGGCAGATCCTGCTGATCATCCTCAACTTCTATCGGGAGAACCGCGCTTGGCCAAGCTACCGCTGGCTGAACCAGTTTGCTTTTGTTCAGCTCGAGCTGAACTTCGACGAAATCTTTGCGAGTATCCCGCCCGGTGTCACGGCGCAGGATGCGCTCGCGCTCACCCTTCTTGTTGCTGCGCTTGACCTCGGCCAACGGGTTCGCCTCCAGCCACCGTTGGCGCACGGCATAGTCGAAGACCGCGCCCAATGCTTCCAGGTGCCGGGCATCTCGTCCGCCAGGCGCTCCGCCTCGGCCTTACTCGCCACTTCGACGGCCTGGCTGCCGGGCGGCTGCGCTGTCCAGCGCCTGATGTGCACCTGGCGGACATCCTTGCCTTCGGCCTTGGCCTCCTGCGCCGCCTTCTCGCCCATGACCCGGAAGGACTTGAAGTCCGCGAAGTAGGGGCGCAGCCGTCCGTCAACGAAGTCACGAACCGGGGTGTACGCGCCGAGATCGCGGTACAGCCGCTCGAACATATCGTCGTAGCCCGCGACGGTGGAGCGCTTGAGGCCCTTCTCGCTCTGGCGCTCGGCGAGCCATCCCTCGACGGCCTGGCGCAGGGTGACCAAGAGCTCCTGAGCCTCCGTGGCGCTGACGCTTGCCTGGGCATCCGTGAGAAGCTGCTCCAGCCGGGCTTGGGCGTCCTTCGGGGCCAGGTGCTCAGGCGTCGGCTTCGGGCCGTCGGCAGCGCGCCAGATGATCGCGCCGCGCGGCGTCCTGCGACCCGGGTCCTTGACGTGTGCAGGACCCAACCGGCGTCCATGCTTGCCTTCGGCGTCCTGCCAGAAGGCGTAGTAGGACCGTGTGCGACCATCCTCAGTTCTAGGCTTCGCAAAGCCATTTCCGGCGTCACTCGCATCGCCTCGGACACTTCGGCCCGGCTAGTGGGTACGACCTAGTGGTATGGTAGTGGGTGTGGCTTATGTCGTTGCGCGTCCCGGGGGGCGCTTTGAGATTCGGGAGTCGCTGCACACTTCGGACGGTCCGCGGGCTCGCAGTCTCGCCGGGTTCGAGGTTCTGACCGAAGCGGTTCTCGCCAAGGCCGCCCGGCGGGCGGAGCGGCCCTTCGACGTGGCGGCGGTACTTGCGTCGGGGCGCCGAGCCGGGGCGCCGGCGACGGTCGGCGCCGGAGGAGCGCTCGACGATTCACGCGGGCGCTTCGTGGAGGCCTCGCGCCGGATGGCGCGAGCGATGCGGCGTCCGCCGGCCCTCGGGCCGGTCGATCCGGGGGCGGCGTTGATCGACCTGCTGGGCTTCGCCGATGCCGTCACCGCCAACCAGCCTCCCCGGCCGCCTGCGCCGCTGGAGTTCCCGGTGATCTCAAGGCTCGTGGAGGGCCGCCGCGACTCCCCACACCCCGCCCGAGGATGAGCGCCACAGGGAGCCTGGGCGCACTTGCCGGGAGGATCGTGGCGGCACACGAGATGCTCGACTCGATGGGCGTGACGCACCAGTTCGGTGGCGCTGTGGCTCTCGCCTGGTATCGCAACCCGCGCGCAACGACCGATGTCGACCTCAACGTAACCGTCCCGCCCGAAGATGCAGATCCCGTGCTGGGTGCCCTCTCCCATCTCGGCGTGGCCGTCTCCTCCGCCGATCGAGCTCTGATCAAGCGAGATGGTCAGGCGCGGCTGGACTGGGACGGGTCATATCTCGATCTCTTCTTCGCCACGTTCGAGCTTCACCGGGAGATGGCCGAGCGCTCGCGGCAGGTCAGCTTCGGCCCGGTGCGGATACCGATCCTCAGCCCGGAGCATCTGACCGTGTGCAAGGTCGTGTTCGACCGTCCGAAGGACTGGCTGGACGTCGAAGAGATGATCGCCTGGGGCACGACGATCGACGCGGGTGAGGCGCTCGGCTGGGTGCGGGAGATCCTCGGCGAGACTTCCGAACAGTACGCGCGGCTGGCTGCGCTATTGGAGCGCGCCGACCCGCATGACTGAGAATCGGCGTCGGGAGGTGGAGCGCGGGCTCGCCGTAGCGCCGGGCGGCGCGGGATCGACGTAGATGGGCGCTGGCGATCGTCCCGGGCGTGCTCATAGTCGCCGTCGCGATGGTCCGGACCCTGAGCCGCACCGTGTATCCAATGCCCCCCAAAAAACACCAGACCACACCCACCGAAACCACCGACCAGGCGACGGTGAGCGCATGACACGGGCACGGACATTCGGGCTCGCGGTGTGGGACTTCATCGTCGGCGATGACTGGCGCACAGCGATCGGCGTGGCGCTGGCGCTCGGGGTGACCGCGCTCGTCGCCGCGGCGGAAGTCTCGGCTTGGTGGGTCATGCCGCTCGCGGTGCTCGGGCTGCTTGCGCTCTCAATCAGGCGTGCCGCACGCGGCGCCTCGCGCTAGGCACCGCCACAACGGCCCAGTGTCCGAAGCTGGCGGCCACGGGCCAGCTCCGGACAGAGGGCGAACGTCTCGTCGCTCGCGGGTATCTCTACTTCGTGATCCCATTCTCCACCCGCCGCGCTCGTGGCGGTGGGCCCACGGCCGGCCGCGCCGCGCCGTCGCCGCTAGCGAGCGCTCTACGATTGCGGGGTGGCGGTTTCCTCTGAGACGAAGGCTCCTTCGTGACCCTGCTCGCCGTCCCGAACGTCTCGGAGGGACGCGATCGGAGCACGGTCGCGGCGATCGGCGCCGCGTTCGCGTCGCACGGCGTGCGCCTGCTCGACACCCACTCCGACGCAGACCATCACCGCACGGTGTTCACGCTCGCCGGCCCCCCGGTCTCGCTCGCCGAGGCGTTGCTGGAGGGAGCGCGGGCGGCGGTCGAGGGAATCGACGTGATCAGGACTGGCGCGTCCGGTGGCGACCGATCGGAGATCGGCCAGCATCCACACGTCGGCGCGGTCGACGTCGTTCCGGTCGTCTACCTTGAGGAGAGCACGCGCGGGGCCGCGTGCGCCGAGGCCTTGGTCCTCGCCGACCGCATCGGCGAGGAGCTTGGCGTGCCTGTGTTCCTCTACGGCGCGCTCGCCGGCGGGCGGACACGCGCGGAGCTGCGCCGGGGCGGGACCGGGCGCTTGCGAGAGCGGATGCGTCTTGGCGAGCTGCACCCGGACTTCGGCCCTTGCCAGCCGCATCCCGGCGCGGGCGCGACATTGGTCGCGGCGAGAGAGCCGCTGGTGGCGTTCAACGTCCAGCTCGAGCCGCCGGCGAGGATCGAGGATGCGCGCCGGATCGCGGCCCTGATCCGCGAGGCGGGCGCCGAGGGCCTGCCGGGGCTGCGCGCGATCGGGGTTGAGCTCGGTGGGGCGGTCGCGCAGGTCTCGACGAACGTCGAGCGTCCCCTGGAGGTGCCGTTGGCCGCGGTGGTCGAGGCGGTCGGCCGGCACGCGGATGTCGCGAGCGCCGAGCTGGTTGGGCTCGCACCTCGCGCGGCGTTCGACGGCTTCCCTTTGGATGTCCCATTGCCGGGCTTCGATCCGGAGCGCCACCTGATCGAGAACGCACTAGGCTGCTAGCCATGGCTCAGACGAAGCGCAAGCGCCAGACCAAGCATCGCGGGAACGCGGCCGGCGTGATCGAGACGCGGGGTCGCACCGGGCGCAAGCCGACGGCCGCCGAGAAAAGCGGCAAGGGCATCGGCGCCACCGGGAAGAAGGAACCGGCGCTGGCCCGCCAGGATCGCCCGCCGACGTGGCTCGGCGCGTTCTACCGGGCGATGGTCGCCGCCGTGCTGATGCTGCTGATCAGCCTGCTCCTGATCAAGAAAGCCAACGAGGCGATCGCGCTGTTCCCGATCGTGCTCGCGCTCTACGTGCCGCTCAGCTACTACACCGACACGTGGATGTTCAACCGGCGCATGCGCAAGAAAGCCCAGGGCGGGGGGAAGGCCGCGGCGCGATGAGCGCTCTAGAGGGTGGCGCAGACGGCCGGAGGCCGGCTGGCCGAAACGGGGACCGATTGGAAATCGGCCAGCGCCAAGGGCGCGTGTCACCCGGCTTCGGTCGGGCCCCTCTTTTTGGTTTAGACGTGAGGATGTTCACGGTCGGGCCAATCCAGGAGAACGCCTACATCGTCTCGGCCGCCGGCTCTGCTCGCGCGGTGATCGTTGACCCGGGGGACGAGGCCGAGCGGCTGCTCGCGGCGGCGCGGGAGCTCGGCGTCGAGATCGAGGCGATCCTCGTCACCCACTGCCACTTCGATCACATCGGCGCGGTCGCCGAGGTGGCCCGCGCGACGGGCGCCCCGGTGTATTGCCCGGAGATCGAGCGGGGAGTGCTCGCGGACATCTCCAGTTGGACGCCGCCTGGGTTCGGCCCATTCGAGAGCTACGAGGCCGACGAGACGGTCGCCGGCGGCGAGCGGCTGAACTTGGCGGGGCTCGATATCGAGGTGCTGTTCACGCCCGGGCACTCGCCGGGGCACGTCACGTATGCGAT
>DATCFG010000026.1:0-19239 GCA_036509655.1 Solirubrobacteraceae bacterium
CGATGGCCTTGACGAGCATCGCATAGAGCTCGTCGACTGTGAGTCAATCGACAAGATGCCGAGCTTCGTTCGCTTCTTCAAGGAGCTTGGCATAACGGTGATCGCTGTCGCCGACGCCGACCAGCCGCAGAAGCTCGCGAAGGTAGCTGCCGCCGATCCGGATGTCTTGCTGAGTTGGAGCACCCACAAGGACTGGGAGGGCGTCGTCTCCGGCGAGGCCGATGCCGGCGAGCTTGCCGCCGGGATCGAGACGTGCCGCGCGAGCCTCGGGGAGTGGGAGGAGCACGCTGATCAGCTGCGGGGCTGCCTGATCGACCGGATCGGCGACGCCGTCCATCTGGCGGAGGCAACCGACGTGCCGATGCTGATCGGCGGCTACGACGAGCTACGGGCACGCAGCGCGCTGGCCTGTCTGCTGCGCGGCAATTCTGGCCTCGACTTCAAGAGCACGATCTACGCACGCATGATCTGCACCCAGCTGACAGTGCTTCCGCCGACCGCGACGGGCATGATCGACCACGTCCATCGGTTCGCCGCGGGCGACCAGGACGCCAAGGGCGTCCATGATCTTTGACCAGGCCCAAGAAGATGTTCTCGCCGACCAGCACGACTGCCTACTGGTCGAGGCACCCCCAGGGTCCGGGAAGACACACACGGCTATCCGGCTGGTGGGACGCGACGTAGATCTCGGCAGGGTCGGTTCAACCCAGCGTGCGCTCGTACTGACGTTCAGCCGAAACGCGCGCTCTCAGCTTGACTCCTACGCAGCGGAGCTGCTCACCAAGGGTCAGCGAGGTAGAACCGAGATTACGAACTACCACGCCTGGTTTTGGCAGAAGGTAAACCAATACCGAACATCTCTTGGCCTGCCGCTCGAGATCGAGCTGGCAAGCGAGATACAGCGGGCGGCTGACGTCGCCGCCGTGATGGAGCTAGAGGGACTCAAGCCAGAACGCAAGGATCGAGGCCGGACTTCCGACTACAGCCATGCACTCGAGTACAGCCTGCCCAACGGGCGTCCTGATCGTCTCACCGAGCCGAGGCAGTGCAACGACAAGATCGCCGCGCGCCTCCGCGAATTGCACCGTAGTACCGGACGTATCCACTACGACGACCTCGCCTACTACCTGTGGCTACTCCTCGATCGCTCCGAGACGCTCCGCCAGCTCTGGCGTCACAAGTACCCGGTGATCATCCTCGACGAGTACCAGGACAGCTCGCCGCTGCAGGCCTCGATCATCGATCGCCTCACGGGAAACGGCTCACGCGTCTACGTATTCGCCGATCCGCTGCAGCAGATCTACGAGTGGCGCGACGCCTCCAAGCGCCGCCTGGATGAGTTCCGCGCCAGCCGAAGCCCCTCAGAGCACACATTGCGCACGCTGCACCGCTACCGGCACGTGCCGGCACTTCAGGCATGGATGCAGCAAGCACGCGACGTACTACTGGACGATGCCGCGTCCGTGACCGTCGACCGTCCCAGAGAGATTCACGTCGTCTCCTATGACCCGAGCCAGCCTGAGAAGAACAAGGTCTGGGGAGCCGAGGCCCGAGAGCTCTACCAAATCGATGACCCGATCGCGAAGACGTTCCGCAACACGGACGCGCGCACGATCGGGGTGATCGCGCGCCGACGCGCCCAGCTAGATGTGCTCGAGCGGCACCTCACTAAGCGCTTCCGCTGCGGGCGCCTGCGCGCGTCCGAGGACGCTCTGGACCTCGCCGTCGAGTGGGTGGAAGGCTACGCAAGCGCGATCACCGTCGAGCATCACACTCAGCGACTGTTGCAGTTGGCGAACGCCGTCGCGCCGCGCCACGAGCACCTTGACTTCTCCGACCGTATCGGCCCTGACGGCATAGACCCCGCCCGCCTACATCAACCGAGGCGCGCCCTGGCAGAAGGCATCACGGCGCTAGCCCAGGGCTGCGAGACACTCCCCTCCGCCTTCCGCTCCGTCCACGAGGTCACTCGCCTCGTCTGTGAGAGCCAGGACGCTCGTGTGATCGACTGGGACACCCTCTACGCACTCCGCCGCGTACTGCAACCACAGCCACATCTCTCCGACACCGAAGCAGCCGAAAAGGCACAAGCGCGAGTCCGTCAGGTGCGCTTCACCTCAGCCCCCACACCCCGACGCGGCATCTACCTCTTGACGTGCCACGAGGGCAAGGGAAAGGAGTTCGACTTCGTCGTCCTGCCATACGTGGCAGACGACAACTTCGAGGACAACGAGGAGTCTCGCCAGCTGCTGTATGTATCTCTCAGCCGCGCAAAGAGATGGATACTGGTGCGCGTCGCAAGCGGGAAAGTGCCACCCATCTGTCGGCGACTCGGCCTCGTCTAGCAGACCGCCGCAAGTGGCAATCGTTGGCTACGCCATCTATGGCGTGCTCATCATCGTTATCACGCTGCGCGCGAGTTTGGCGCGAAAATGGGGAAGTTGGTTGAGGGTTGCTGCTATCAGCCTCGGGCGGCATCCAGGCTGCATAACCGAACGGCGTGTGGGTGCCCGTCCTGGGCAGCAGCTCCCGCCTGTTTTCAGCGGAGGAGGTCGAGCGTTGACTGCCAGAACTCGATGGCTTGCCGCTCGACGTTCTCGACCTTCATGAGCGTGGCGTCGGCGTCCTCGGCCAGCTCGCCTGGTAGGAAGAGCAACTCGGTGGTTGAGAAGCGTTCCCAGTCGTTGCGCAAGTCCTTGAGCTTGTTCGGCTTAATGAAGGCCGCCACGAGGTCCGCGGGTGAGCGGATGCCGGCGTCGCGGTAGCGGCGGGCGCCCTTCTCAATCTCGAACTTCTGGTGGACGAGTTTCGCGACTTGTTCGTGGCTGATGTGCTCGTGGTGCTCGCGCGCGAGGTAGGCGAGGTCGACCAAGTGCTTCGGGAGGGGCTTGCCGCACCAGCCCAGCAGCTTCTCGGCGGCGAGCTCGTTGCGGGTCAAGCCGTTGATGGGGAAGCTGCTGTCGGTGGCAAGCAGTGGGTCGCGATAGATGAGCGGCGGGCCGTCGCGGTCGAGCCACTCGCCGGCGCGCACGGAGACTGTGACCTTCAGCTGACGGTCGCGGGGGCGGCGGCTCATGCGGATGCCCTCCATGTGGAAGGGGCTCTTGCCGTCGAACATCTCGTTTTCGTAGGACCACTGCCCCTCCTCTGGGTAGAGGTAGAAGCCGTACTCGCCGTTCGCAGCCAGGGCCTCCTCGAGGTTGGGCACCTTGAGGTTCTCGGGGTCCAGGTAGGTGTAGTCGGCGTCAGCGATCGACTGCCGCGGGCTGCGGTAGACGTTGGAGAGCAGCGTGCCTCCCTTGAGCACGAACAGATCCTTGTACTTCTCGTGGGTGGCGAGGTGCCGCACGGTGGCGCTCTTGGCGACCAGCACCAGCAGCTGCGGGCGGGTAAGCCCCGTCCGCAGCTCGGCGGCGTCAAGGATGCCGTCGGTCGTGACCGGCCCTGTGGTCACTTGAGCTCCAGTGCCGTGCCGACGATCGCCGGGTCCTCATACACGCGCCAGCGTCTGTTGACTGGGAGACGCTCGCCGTCGGGCTTTCCTCCGGGTGCCAGCGGCACGGCGTACGTGCGCCCCACGCGCAGCGCCAGCGGCTCAGTCCCGGGGATGTCGTAGAGGTCCATGAAGAAGCCCAGCCGGCGGTTCAGATTGGGGCTATTGAATCGCAGCGCGTCCGCTACCAGCCGCTCGGGGTCGAGGATGCCGTTGCGGTAGGCGCCTCGCAGCGCGTTCGCTACGACCGGCAACGGGGCCGCAAGGTGGGGCTGGTCGAGGCAGTCGATCAGGGCTTTCTCGACGGTGGCCATCCAGACCGGCCACTCGAAGTCCTCCACACGCGTGCGACCGAAGAACTTGCGCTCCGCGACAGTCACGAAGCGAACGCTCGCGAGCCCGAGCGTGACCGGGCGCTTGCGCTTGGTGACCGCGACATAGATGCGCCGCGACTGCTGGTCAATCAGGCCGTAGTGCCAAAGGGCCGAGTGCCAGGAGACGTAGTAGTCCATGTCGAGCCGGCGGAGCACCGCGTCGGCGACGACATCCAGCTCGTCCAGCCGTGGACTGCGCGATGGAGTCTGCTCGGGGCTGACGACATAGCGCCCGCGTTGGAGGGTGTGCAAGAGCTGCTTCTCCTGCATACGCTGAACAACGCTCTTCAGGCGTATTGGACGCATACCTCGTTCGAGCGCGAGGGCGGCGATGCCCGCGGCGTCTAGCTTGAGATCGAGTGTGCGGTCGGCCTTCCTCGTGACGTAGTCGAGGACGATCTGCTCAGCATGGTTGGGGCGTCCGAGGGGCATTTCGATGCCAACGTTACATGATTTGTGTATGGTTCGTGCAACGTTTGGACCGAAAATCCTCCCGTCCCGTCCGTTCAGCGCTTCAGGAACGGAGGGGGGGAGATTCGAACTCCCGGTACGCCAATCAGACGCACAACGCTTTTCGAGAGCGCCGCATTCAACCACTCTGCCACCCCTCCAGGGTGACGCACATAGAGGCTATTAGATCAATGCGGTCCGAGAGGTACGGACGAACTGCTGGCCGTAGGCTGGCGATGTCGAGCACGGATCTCCCGCGGGTCGCGAGGAGGCCGGATGCAACATCTTTCGAGCAGGCAGGCTTCTCCGAGCCCGGCGGCTGGCCTATGGCGCATCGTCGGCTACCTGACCCCGGAGCAGACCAGGCAGTTCACGCGCGAGATCAAGCTCGTGAGCGGCGCGTTGGCAAGCGAGCGGCCCCGGACGGGGACGGAGTCAGGTGCGCCGGCCCCTGAGGGCGTACGGTCGAGGCACTCCCTGCGATGCCCGAGCCGCCACAGCGGGGTATGTGGCTGCTCCCCACGATGGGAGGCTTGGGTGTACTCGAGGAGGGACAAGGCCAAGGTCCGAAAGACGTTCTCCGAGCACTGGGAAGCGAAGGCATGGCGTCACGAGCAGCTCGAGCTGGCGAGCATCAATCGGCTGCGAGTTGACCCAACCCGCGGGTTGCGCCTGCCCGCCAGCACGGGACGACGCGAACGGATCGCCACCCCCGATGAAGCTCGCCGGCTGATCGAGGCGCTCCGGCCACGAGATCGCGGATTGTGGGCGACCGCGATGTATGCCGGGCCATCTCACACAGGATTTGGGTCGGCTCGTCCTGCAGCGTGATCTGTGGATGAAAGCTCGCCGGGGGAGCCGAGCTCGAGGTCGGGCAGTACGGGCCGGCTGGATTCACGCCACCGCGCGCAGCCGCCGGTAGGGCTCGCCGCGCAGCTCGCGTATGAGCGCGTCGACGACGCCCTCCTCGTCCTGCTCGAGGCCGTCGGTGACGGCGCCGATCACCGCGCGCTTGCGCTCCAAGAGCGTCGCGATCGTTTCGTCGACGGTCCCCGCGGCGAGCAGGTAGGAGGCGTTGACGGTGTCCTCCTGGCCGATGCGGTGGCAGCGGTCCTCGGCCTGGTCGTGCTTGGCCGGCGTCCAGTCGAGCTCGAGGAAGGCGACGTTCGAGGCCCGCGTCAGCGTGATCCCGTGCCCGGCAACCTCGATCGAGCAGACGATCAGCTGGTTGTTGGCGCCGTCGTCGGGCGCCTGGAAGGCCTGCAGCGCGCCGTCGCGGGCGGCGGGGGAGTCCGCGCCGAGGATGTGCTGCGCGTGCGGGAAGCGCTCGAGCAGCGCGCGCTGGATCTCGCGGTGGTGGGCGAACACGACGAGGCGCTCGCCCGAGGAGAGGAAGTCGTGGATCCAGGCGAGCGCCGCGTGGAGCTTGCCACGCGCGGCGAGCAGCTTCAGCGCGTTCAGCCGCACCAGCCGTTCGGCGCGCAGCGCCGCGGCGACGCGCGCGTCGAGCTCGTGCAGGTCGAGCGGCTGGCTCTGCAGCCACGCCACGAGGTCGCGCTCTGCCAGGCGGTACTCGGGCTCGTTGTCGAGCTCGATCGGCACCACCGCGCGCGTCTTCGCCGGCAGCTGCGGCAGCACATCGGCCTTCAGCCGCCGCGCGAAGCAGCGTGCGCGCAGGTGCCAGTGCAGTCTGAGGTGCGCGTCGGCGCCCCGGAAGCGCTTGCCGAACTGCGCGCCGGAGCCGAAGTCCGCGAGCCGGCCGAGGATCCTTAGCTGGGAGATCAGCTCGGGCGGGCGGTTCATCACGGGCGTCCCCGTCAACGCCAGCACGAGCCCGTCGCGTGGCACCGCCGTCGAGAGCTGCTGCACGGCCTGGGTGCGCTTCGCGGCCGCGTTCTTGCAGTAGTGGGACTCGTCTAGCACCAGCGCGCGGGGTGCGATGGCGGACAGCGCGCTCAGGCGTGCCGCGACGATGTCGTAATTGACGACGGTCACATCGGCCGGCTGCACCGGGGCGTCCCCGCGGGTGCCGGCCAGCGCCTGCGCGCTGCGGTGCGGCAGCCACAGCGAGAGCTCGCGCAGCCAGTTCAGCTTGAGGCTCGCCGGGCAGACGACGATCGCCGGGTACGCCCCATCCGCCTCGAGCGTCGCGAGCGCCTCGATCGTCTTGCCGAGGCCCTGCTCGTCGGCTAAGAACGCACGGCGCTGCTGCAGCAGGTAGCGAACCCCCGCGCGCTGGAACGGCTTCAGCTCGCCGCCGAGGGTGGGTGCGACCTTGTCATCGAGCGGCGCCTCCGTCGCGGCCGACAACTCGACCAGGCCGGCCGCATGGGCGTGCTCCTCGCGGACCTCCTGCAGCAGGCTCAGCGCCTCGGGCGCGATCCAGGTCTCGTGCCTGGCGAGGAACTCATCGAGCTCGGGCACGCAGAACGGGTCGGCCCGGATCGCCGGCATCGCCGCGTGCTCGCCCGGCGTCCCCGGCGCGTACCCGCGACCGCCGTTGCCCGAGCGCCCAGGCGCCGCGCCGGCGAGCGCCGCGAACGCGTCGAGCTGCGTTGCGTCGTGCCCGGGCGCCAACACGAACGTCGCATCCTCGTGCAGCGCCGAGACCTCGAGCACCGCCGGCGGCGCCGGGCGGCCCTCGCGCAGCGCCGCGATGCAGCGCTTCGCGCCGGGGCTCGTCCAGCCGCGCAGCCGTCCCTCCATCAGCCGCCAGTTCTCGAGCGTCATCGCCACGGTCGCGCCGCCGGGGGCGCTCACCGCCTGCTCGCGCAGCTCCTTCGGCAGGCGGTTCGTGTTGCCGAGCAGCAGGAACACGGGCTGCTCCCCCGGCCCCTCGACCTCGATCGTGCCCGTCCACGTCGTCGCGCGCGCCACCCAGCTCTGCACGCGCGGGTCGATCCGTGCGACCTCGAGCTCGTCGATCAGCTCCTTGATCGCCTCCGCGTCGTACTCGACCGCCGCCAGCGCGAACGTCGCCTCGGGCGCGTCCAGCGCGCGCAGCCCCGCGCGCCCGGCGAGCACCCGCGCGAGCGGCGCGTGCACGGCGTCGACCACGATCCACTGCTCGCCGCGGCGGTCGCGGCGCAGCTCGACTTCGTTCGTCGCCCACCCCGTGGCCCGGGCGGCGCCGTTCGCCGTCCCGCTCCCCGTCCCGTGCGCGGTGCCGTTCGCCTTGTCGTCCGCCGTGCCGTCTGCCGTGCCGACAGCCCGCCCCGAGCCGCCCGCGGAGGCGCCGTTTTTGATCTCGGTGAGCGCGTGTGCGGCGTCGTCGCTCAGGCGCAGCCGCGCCGGCGCCGCGGGCAGCTCCTCGACGAGTTGCGCGGCGTGCCGGTCGAGCGGGATCAGGCCGCGGCCGATCGCGGGCAGGCGGTAGCCGCCGGGATGCTCGAGCAGCAGCTCGGGCAGCTCCGAGGTGGTGTCGGTCGCGAAGCTCAACCACCAGTTCTCGTCCGGCCGCGCGAGGTCGAGCACGCATTCGTCGTGGCGGCGTCTTCTGCGCTGGCGTTCGAGCGCGCGCGCGAGCCCGTCGGTGATCTCCGGCTCGACCGCGAGGTTGCCGAGCAGGCGCGAGATCGCCTCCGCGCGCTCCGGGTCCAGCGGCACGCACCAGGCCCGCTCGGCAGGGTCCCAGCGGCGGCCGGGCAGCGCGCGCAGCAGCTGGCGCATCCGCTCGTCGAAGGGGAAGCGCAGGACGGCCTCGCCGTGTTCGAGCGAGGCGTGAAAGCTGGAGGGCGACACGAGAGCCCCCCACGATAGGCAACGGCCCCGATGGGAGGGCTCGCCAGGCGCGGTCCGAAGGGCACGCGGCGCGGTCCGGCATCCGCGATCGTCCGGCGCCGGGGCGGACGACGCCGGGCAAACGCCGCTCAGCGCTCGGGCGAGAGACCTTCCCCGTCGGGCGAGGAGGCGCCTTCCCCGCGGTTCGTCGTCGTCGTCGTCGTCATCACGCGCGCGGCGCCGCCGCCCATCACGCGGCGCACGAGCCCCGGCGCGAGCACGCGAGCCGCCGCCGCCAGGCCGTAGGGGCGGGGGACGTAGCGCTCGGCCTTGCGGCCGGGGCCGGCCTGGAAGATCGCCTCGGCCGCGCGCTCGGGCGTGGAGACGGCCCAGCGCGTGAGCGCTTTCTCGGTGAGCTCTCTCTGGGGGAAGCCCTCGGTCGAGATGAACCCCGGGAGCACCAGCCCGACGTGGACGCCATACGGGCGCTCCTCCGCCCACAGCGCGTCCGACCAGCCGGCGAGCGCGAACTTCGATGCGCTGTAGGCGCCCGCGCCCGCGCGCGCGACGCGCGAGGAGGTCGAGGCGACGTTCACGATCGCGCTCGGCGCCGAGGCCCGCAGCAGCCCCAGCAGCGCCTCGGTGAGTCTGACGGGCGCGTCGAAGTTCACCGCCATCGTGCGGCGCACGTTCTCGTAGCCCCCGTCGGCGAAGCGCGCGCTCCAGCGCCCGCCGGCGTTGTTGACGAGCAGGTGCAGCCGGCCGTCGTGGTGCTCCTCGACGTGCGCGCGGATGCGCGCTGGGGTGGCGTCGTCGAGCAGGTCGGCGGCAACCCAGCTGACGCGATCCTCGCCCAGCTCCGACGCGAGCGCGCGCAGGCGCTCCTCGCGGCGCGCCACGAGCACGAGCGAGGCGCCGGGCTCGCGCGCGAGGCGCCGCGCCGCGGCTTCGCCGATCCCGCTGGAGGCTCCCGTGATCACCCCGACCATCCACGACACCTTATCCGCCACGCCTTCTCGCGTCCGTCGCGGGTTGCCGGCCGCGGCGATCTCCGCGCGGCCAGGTACGGTGGGGGCATGGAGTCGGCGAGGAAGCTGCAGGCGCTCGAGCTGTTCGGAGGCCTGCCGAGCCGCTACGACCGGCTGAGCGCGGCGCTGAGCTTCTGGCAGGACCCACGCTGGCGGCGCGCGCTCGTCGACGCCGTGGCGCCGCGGGCGGGGCAGCGGATCCTCGACGTCGCGACCGGCACGGGCATGGTCGCCGCCGAGCTGCGCGCCCGTGCGGACTGCACCGTCGTGGGACTCGACCAGAGTCCCCAGATGCTCGCCGCCGCGCGCGCGCGCTTCGCGGGCGAGCCAGACGGCGCGCGCGTGGAGCTCGTCGAGGGCGAGGCCGAGCGCCTGCCGTTCGCGGACGGGAGCTTCGACGCGCTGACGTTCACCTACCTGCTCCGCTACGTCGACGACCCGCCGGCGACGATGCGCGAGCTGGCCCGCGTCGTGCGCCCCGGCGGGAGGATTGCGTCGCTGGAGTTCGGCGTGCCCCCGCGCCGCCTCCCGCGCGCGGCCTGGCGGCTGTACACCGCGATCGGCCTGCCGACGCTCGGGCGCGTCGCCTCGCGCGAGTGGGCGCAGGTCGGGCGCTTCCTCGGGCCGAGCATCACCGGCTTCTACGAGCGGCACCCGCTGGAGCGGATCGTCGGCTACTGGCGCGACGCGGGGCTGGAGGAGGTGCGGGTGCGACCGATGAGCCTCGGCGGCGGGGTCGTGATGTCGGCGCGAAAGACCGGGTCCGCCGGCGATGCCAGCGACGCCTGAGCGGCCGGCGTTCTACGCGCTCGGGCGCGGCCGGGCGGGGGATCTCGTCACGCTGCTGCACCCGCCGTATACGGCCTGGCACCTGAGCTACTTCGCGATCGGCGCGGCGCTCGCCCCTCACCTTTACGTCAATCGCCTGCTCTGGGGGCTGGCCGCGTTCGGGCTGGCGGTGGGGGTCGCGGCGCACGCGCTCGACGAGTTGCACGGCCGGCCGCTGGCGACGGGGCTGTCCGATCGCACGTTGATCGCGCTCGCCGCGGTGAGCCTCGCGGGCGCGCTCGCGATCGGGATCGCGGGGGCCATCACGATCACCGCCTGGCTGGCGCCGCTGGTCGTTGCGGGCGGGCTGTTCCTGCCGGCGTACAACCTCGAGCTCCTCGGCGGGAGGCTGCACTCCGATCTGTGGTTCGCGGTCGGCTGGGGCGCCTTCCCGGCCTTCGTCGGCTACTTCGCAAACGCCGAGCTCCTCGCGCTCCCCGGGCTGCTGGGCGCGGGCGCGTGCCTGGCGTTGAGCGTCGCGCAGCGGCGGCTGAGCACGCCCGCGCGGGAGCTGCGCCGGCGCACGCGCGCCCTCGGCGGCGTGCGCGAGCGCGCGGACGGGAGCACCGAAGCGCTCTCACGAGCCGCGCTGCTGGCGCCGCTGGACGGGGCGCTGGCGGCGCTGTCGCTGGGGATCGTCGTGACCGCCTGCGCGCTCGTCGCCGCGCGTCTGTCCTGAACGGGAAGCTCAGACGTGCGTGGAGGAGCGGCGCGAGGCCATGTACTGCTGGTTCTGCTGGCGCTCGCCGCGGATCTGGATCGCGACGAAGACGAGGATGATGTTGACGAGCACGCCGATCCCGCCAAAGGTGGCGATCAGGCCGATGTCCTTGGACACGGCCTGGCTGGTGGCGAGCATCATCGTTGCGAGTCCCATCGCGCAGAGCCTACCAACGAGCGCAGCGCAGGTGTCGTAGCCTTGGGCCGGCCGCCGCGCAGGCGAGCCCCAGGAGAGGTGCCGGAGCGGCTGAACGGGCACGACTGGAAATCGTGTGACGGGGGAAACCTCGTCCGAGGGTTCGAATCCCTCCCTCTCCGCTTTGTTGTGTCTCGGGACATGCTGGACAGCTTAGGCGGTGTGCGAGGCCTCAGACCGCGGCCGGCGCCGGCTCGGCCTCGCCGCGCTGGGCCGCTTCGGCGTGCTCGCGGCTGTCGCGCGAGGAGATCAGGACGGCGGTGAGGATCGCGCCGGCGATCGCGAAGCCGGCGCCGACGAGGAACGCGCGGTCGAAGCCTTTCGTGAGCGCGACCGTGCTGTTGTGGACGCTCGCGTGGAGCAGGCTCTGGGTGCGGCTGTTGGCGACCGTCGCGAGGATCGCGAGGCCGAGCGCCCCGCCGACCTGCTGGGAGGTGTTGATCAGCCCCGAGGCGAGCCCCGCCTCGTGCGGCTCGGTACCCGTAACGGCGGCGATCGTGACCGAGACGAACGCGAAGCCGAGCCCGAAGGCCGCGAGCAGCGACGGGCCGAGCACGTTCCCGAGGTAGCTGCCGCCCGGGGCGGGCACGCGCGCGAACCACAAGAGGCCGGCGGCGATCAAGAGCAGGCCCCCGATCAGCGTCGGCTTGAAGCCGACGCGCGTGACCAGCTGCGAGGCGCCGCCGGCGGAGAGGATGATCCCGACCGAGAGCGGCAGGTAGGAGAGGCCGGCCTTGATCGGCGAGTAGCCGAGCACGTCCTGTAGATAGAGCGAGATGAAGAAGAACATCGAGAACAGCGACATCCCGATCAAGAGGCCGACGATGTCCGCGCCGCGCAGCGTGCGCAGGCGGAAGATCGAGAACGGCAGCAGCGGATGGCGGGCGCGCAGCTCGATCGCGACGAACGCGACGAGCAGCGCCGCGGATCCGGCCAGCCGCGAGAGCGTGGCGGTCGAGCCCCAGCCGACGTTAACGGCGTCGACGACCGCGTAGACGAGCAGCGCGAGGCCGGCCGTGACCGTCACCGCGCCGGGGATGTCGAAGCCCTCGGTGCCGTCGTCGGCGTGGCTCTCGAGCAGCAGTCGCGGCGCGAGCGTCGCCGCGATCAGCCCGATCGGGACGTTCACGAACAGCACCCAGCGCCAGCTCAGGCCGCTCGTGAGGATCCCGCCGAGCAGCACCCCGGCCGCGCCGCCTGCCCCCGCGACCGCGCCCCACACGCCGAGCGCGCGGTTGCGCTCGGCCCCTTCGGCGAACGTCGTCGTGATGATCGACAGCGCCGCCGGCGAGACGATCGCCGCGCCGAGGCCCTGCGTCGCGCGCGCGACGATCAGCCACGCCTCCGACTGCGCGAGGCCGCCGGCGAGCGAGGCGAGCGAGAAGAGCACCAGCCCGATCATGAACATGCGCCGGCGCCCGAGCAGGTCGGCGAGGCGCCCGCCGAGCAGGAGGAAGCCGCCGAACGTAAGCGTGTAGGCGTTCACGACCCAGGAGAGGTTGTCGCGCGAGAAGTGCAGGGCGGCGCCGATCGAGGGCAGCGCGACGTTCACGATCGAGGCGTCGATCACGACCACGAACTGCGTCATCGCCAGCAGCATCAGCGCGAGGTTCTTCTGGCGCGGCGTCTCGAGGTTCTTCTGGCGCGGCGTCTCGAGGTTCATCGTTGGCCAGGATAGCCGCGCTAGACTCCCCGGCCTTGCGCCCGTAGCTCAGCTGGATAGAGCGTCGGTCTACGGAACCGAAGGTCAGAGGTTCGAATCCTCTCGGGCGCATCGAAAGCCCCCATAAAACAAGGCTTTCACGAAAGTAAGCAGCTATAGAAAAGTAATGATGTCCCAAATATGTCCCGAGAAGTTGCTAAAATGGGGCATATGCCGGGTATCGCGAACGCCCTGAATCAGCCTCCGAGCGGCCACGTTTTCCGGGTCGAGCGCAAGCGCGGTCCTGCTTGGTACGCGAAGTACCGTCTCCCCGACGGGCGCCAGGTCCAGCGCAAGGTCGGACCGGCCTGGGCGCAGCGCGGCCGCCCTCCCGCCGGCTACTACACGAAGCGCATGGCCGAGGATTGGCTGCGCGATGTCTTTGAGCAGGCGAGCAGGGGCACGTTGCCGGGCCTCATCCGCACCGGCGCGACGTTCGACGAAGCGGCCGCCGAGTTCCTGCGCTACGTCGAGCAGGACCGGGCCTTGAAGCCGTCGACGCTGCGCGGCTACCGCTCGATCATCGACGCCTATCTGTTGCCCGCCTTCGGCCCGCGAAGGTTGGAGGACATCACCACGCGCGAAGTCGAACTGTGGCGCTCACAGCTGACCCGCGTCGGCGGCGGACGCAAGTCCAGCAAGCAGCGAGACGACCAGACCGACGACGAGCCGCCAAAGCCCCCACGGCCACTGGCGAACAACTCGAAGAACCGGATCGTGACGTTGCTGCACGGCGTGATGGCCCGCGCCTGCAAGGTGTACGGCCTCCCGACGAACCCCCTCGCCGGGATCGAGCGCCACCCCGTGAGGCTCGCCGGCGACATCGACGTGTTCAGCCCCGAGGAGGTCTGGGCGCTGGTGCGCGCCGCCGCGAGCGAGCAGGACGCCGCGATCTTCCTGACCGCCGCCTTCACCGGCCTGCGCCGGGGTGAGCTGATCGCCCTGCACTGGCGCGACGTGGACTTCACGGGCTCATTGCTGCGCGTGCGCGCGAGCTACGCGGCGGGCGCGCTGACGGCGCCGAAGTCGGGCAAGGTCCGCTCGGTCCCGCTCGCGCCGGACGTCGCCAAAACGCTGGCGAAACTCTCCCAGCGCAGCCACTTCACAGGCGAGGACGACCTCGTGTTCGTCGGCGAGGCGGGTTCCTACCTCGACGGCTCCGCGCTCCGCCGCCGCTACAAGAGCGCGCTGAAAAAGGCAGGGCTGCGCCAACTGCGCTTCCACGACCTCAGGCACACCTTCGGCACGCGCATGATCGCCAAGGCCGACATCCGGCGCGTGCAGGAGTGGATGGGCCACGCCGACATCCAGACAACGATGCGCTACCTGCACTACGCGCCCAGGGCGGAGGACGCGCGGCTGGTGGCGGAGGCGTTCGAGGTCAAGGCGCCCGACCTGCTCGGGGCCGTGGATCAGGGTTGAGCTTGGCTTCCAAGATCGGTCGCGTTATCGGCTTCCTGGCTCCGTGAGCGCTGCTGGTAATCAGGATGCTGTACGTCCAGCGAAGGGTCGAGTACTGGGTGTTGCCAGTAGCCGCGCGCAATCGCGATTGCGACTGCGTCCTGCTGGCCGCCGAGGTCCATCAACATATTTGCCTGCAGCACGACAACGAGCCGCTGAACTGCCCTCGCTAACTCCAGGTCTTCGATGATGTGCTTGCGCTTTGGCCCGAAGTGCGTCAGGTGATTCCTCGTGTTCACGAGTTCTGCGGCCAGATCAGGGAACTGTTGGAGGGCCGGGACTGGCCAGCACGCCCATTCGAACAGCTCTGTGATTCGTTCGCGCTGTGTCAGGCGTGGGGCGTAGGCGACCTTCTCTCGCCATGCCTCACGCACCTCGGGATTCTCGATCGACGCGAGGATGCACCTCGTGAGTTTCCGGTTCAGCTCTAGGTCGAACCGCGGATGGTCGCTTAGGCGGGCGTGGTAAGACTCGGCAAACGACGTCAGGTTGAGCAACTGGTTCTCTAGCCACTGCGAGCGTTCATTCAGCGTCGCAAAGAAGAACACGCCAGCTCGACCGATCTTCCGGTGTAGAGCGAACCACTCCTGGATCAGCCGGCCCTCGTCCGGCCCAATGGCGTCTCGTGGCAGCAGTATCCGCTGATTACGTTCTGCCGTGACGTGCTCCACCATTCCTGCCTGATGGATCTCGATGGTCACTTGGATCGTTCTGTGATCGGGAAGAGCGGGGCGCACGAACGGCGGCACCTCCACACGAAATCTCGCCGTGATCCCCTCGATCTCGCATGGTCTGCCTGTGCACAGGACGAGCAGGTCCTGCACCGGGCGGATCCAGTCCCGGTCCCATTCCGTCAGGCCGATCGGCTCGGGCAGCGTCACGTCCACAGCGGAAACGAGCTCGGTGGACTCGAGGAACGGCCCTCGGACTTGACGGTGCTCGCCGCACGATGCAAGGATCCTCGCTCCGTCGAAGCGTCCGGAGATGCGCCTTGTCTGGAGATAGTTTCGGCGAGCCCTCATCGCGCGTGCCCTCGCTGCGAGCATCACGCGTCTTCGCCTGGCTGTTGTTGTCCTTCGTGGCCGTGCTCGCCGTGCTCTCGTGCGCTGGTGGCGCCGTCGTCCCCGCCGAAACGGTGCCGGTGGAAGTTCGAAGAACGGTGGGCCGTTCCAGGGCTCCGTCAGCCACTCGGTCAGGCCTGACAGACGAAACGTGCACCGCTGGAACTGCAGGTCTTCTTCGCTGTCGACGTGTGCGCCAACGATGACGGTATTCGCATGCCACACCTGGCTGGTTGGAAGATCATCGTGGCCGCCGAAGAGGTAATCCTGGTGGTGCCTGAGGGTCGCTTCCAACAGAGTGATGTCTTTGCCGTCGACTGTCTGCCCGTGCAGAGCTACCATCCATGGCATCTCGGGTCTCATCGTCTGCTCCCGTGAGCCGTAGGCGCGAAGCACCGCCCCCTCCTCGTTCGAGAACGTCAGCTCCCCGGCAAGAATGTGACCATCCGGCATCGTCCACGAGCCCTGCCAGCTCGTATCGTTGTTCTTGTTCATCCGCAGGGTCTGAGCGTTTATTCGTTGATCGGGCAATGTCCGGCTGTGGCGAGCACGCCTGAAATTCCGGAGCATAGACGTGCCGTCATCGACCGGGAGCGTCTTCGACTGTCGCGGGGGCGATCGGCGGCGGAGCTCGCGGTCGAGGTGGGTTGAGGGCGATCGGGAAGCGTGATCGAGTCGGGGAAGTCGTCCGGGGCGTGAAGGAGGCTGTGCGCCGTGCGGCTCTCCAGGCGCGACCTGACGGATCTCTCGCGGAGCGTCGGAGGCCTGCTGTTCGCCGCCGGCGCGGTGTTGGTGCTCGTGCGCAAGTCCGGCCATCACGAGTGGGGCGGCTTCGCTCGGTTCCTGGTTGTATTGGTGCCGGCCGTTTTGCTGTATCTGCTGGCGCTCGATGGGTCGAAGCGCTCGCGCGGGAAAGATGGGAGCGCCGGTGACGGCGCCAGGCCGTGGCAGTCGGTTTTGATGGTCGCGGCGATCCTGCTCGTGCCGGTCGTGCTGTTGGAGTTCCTCGCCTGGATTGGCGCGCGGACGCAGCATTCGCTTTACGAGGCTGCAGTCTTTGCCGTGACCGCACTGCTCGCGGGCTATGCGGTGCGGCGGGCGCGCGTGTCTTACGCGGCGTTGCTCGCTGGGCTTACGCTGCTTGTGGCCTGGCAGGATGTGTGGCAGGAAATCCTTGGCCATCCGTCGACCGGAACGTCTCGCTGGTTGCTGGTCGCGGCGGCGGTGCTGCTGTTAGCGGGCGCAGCTGGGCTGGCGCGCGCGAAGGCGATCGGTGCGAGCGAGGTCGCTACGGCCGGCGGGGTCGCGGCGGTCGCGGCCGGGGCGCTCGGCGTGATCGTCGGCGCATTCGTCGGGCTGTTTCGCAGCATCACGACCCTCGGCGAAAGATCGGGTGGGGCGATCTCCTCCTCCAGCGGCCGTATCTCCTCCAGCGCCGGGATCTACTCCGGGCCGCTCGGTGTCCCTCACAGGTCGGTCTCGCGGATAGTGTCGGTGCCGCGTGGTGCGCGCCTTGCGGATCGTCTCCCGCACGCGCGTCTCGCCAGGCCTTCGCGTCCCCTGAACGATCTCGTCGGGGCGCATACGAGCGGGCTGCAGCACTTCGGTTGGGATCTATATCTGCTGATCGTCTCGCTCGCGTTGGTGTGGGTCGGCGCGCGCGTGCGCGCTCGCGGGCTTGGCTATGTCGGCGGGGTCGGGCTGCTCGCGTTTCTGATCAGCACAGGCGTGCAGATCACGCGCCTGGAGAGTGGCGGGGAATCGACGGCGAGCATCGTCGGCTGGCCGCTGGCGCTGCTCGTGATTGGGATCGCGGGGCTTGCAGCGCCGGCGCTGTATCGCCGCGACTCGTAATGTCTCCTCCGGCCCTGTATGGCCCAGTCGTGCGGGCTCGATGCCCATTGCTGAGCCGAATATCAAAAATCTGTCGAAAACGCTTGACTTGGAACTCTCCGTATGTATAGGGTCTTCCCACGTACGCGATGACGCTGTCGCGGGGGCGGTCCTTCATAGATCGGGAGGCTTGGTCATGGCGTGTGCTGGGTGGCGGTTGGCGGCGTGTTGGGGATGCTGCGTGGTGGGATTGGCGATCTCTCCGGTCGTTGCTTTGGGGGAAGGCTCTGTTGTCGAAAGGCCGCGCCCCGCTGAAGCGGCTGGTGCGTCCTCGTGGGAAAGCTCGCTGCTCTCCGAAGTCGAAGACCTGCAGACTCTGGAAGAAGCGAAGCAGGCCGGCCCGGAAGCGTCTGACCCCAGCTCATCTTCTGCGAGTCCGTCGTCCGGCGATGGGACTGGCGCGTCCTCGATGCTGGGCGGATCGCTGGTGGTGCCGGAGGCGCAGCCGTTGGAGGAAGGCGAAGGACTGAGGGCACAGGAAGAAGCGCGGCGCCATAGTCCTGAAGCGGTGGTGGCTCGTGAAGAATCGCAGCTGAAGTACTCGGGGCTGAACAGCGGGGAAGCGGGGAAGGTCACCCGGGAAGTGTTCCCTTCGCTGGTCAATGAACCGGCGGGTGGGCCTCCGGCTCTCCCGGCGGGCGAAAGTATCAGTCGCTTCCCTGCTGTCAACGTCGCCCAGGTTGATGGAGGCTCAGGTAAGCACAGCGTGATCGAATCGACGGAGCCGATGGCGGTCCAGTCCACGCACGGGATGGTCCCGGTCGATCTGGGCTTGACCGAAGAAGGCGGCACGTTCAAGCCGAAGATGCCGCTCGTAGACGTGCAAATCCCGAAGCAGTTGAGTCATGGCGTATCGCTGGCTAATACAGGCGTTTCTTTGGTCCCAGTTGACGAACATGGTTCTCCGCTGGATGGCTCTGAAGGTTTTGTCAATAGTGCCACTGTGGCGTTTGCAAACACGCAGACCGACGCCGATACGCTCGTGAAGCCGACAACAAGAGGCTTTGAGATAGACACGGTGCTGCGCTCTATAGATAGTCCCACCCAGCTCGCCTACAAGGTTCAGATGCCTCAAGGGGCGAGTCTCGTGAAGGATCAAAGCACGGGCTTGGTACGAGTGGTCGATGAAGGAGCGACGATCGCTCAAATAGCTGCGCCTGCGGCAAACGACGCGGAAGGGACCCCGGTGCCGCTGTCGATGAAGATTACATCCGGCGACATCCTCAGCCTGACCGTGGAATCTTTCACCGGCGGCCGCTACAAGCTGCCGATCGTTGTCGACCCTGAAATGGAGGATCCCGTCTGGTCCAACGGATACTACGGTTATAAAACTGAGTGGTATTTCGAGCATGTGGGGTCGTTGTTTACGGCGCCCGAACATCCTGAAGGTGGTAGTTGGACGGAGAACATCTCCAGCAGCCACGCCAACGGGGAATGGGGAGGCATTTTCTATACGACCAGAGGCGCCTCGCAGATCACTCGTTCGCATGCGGAAGGACATTGGAACGATTCTGGATCAAACATACATAACTATATGGTGCTCTACACGCCCACGGCGCCGAATCTCGAGGACTACGATCCGATGCCGGAAGCTACAGAATCATGGGGCTGGGGCGGGTATGCGTGCGCGCCGGCGCTAAGTTGTCCTGAAACGATAGCGGGCAGCGCTCCGCCGGAAAACAACAACACGGCAGCGTACGAGCAGGAGGCTTACGCGGCGGGAGAAGGTCACAGCGGTGAAAACACCGTCACCAACGCGTATGTTGATATTTCGCAGGAAAAAGGGCCTGAACTTGAATTCAATAAAGCAAGCTCCACGGTCTATAACAAAAGCACGGGAGAATACGTCCCAAACGTATTGTATAGCGGCCATGAAACGTGGCTGGGGCCACACTCAGGGGCATTCGAAGTTCGCGCAAAAGATCCGGGCGTGGGCCTGAGTCTATACCGTGTGCTTACCAGCGGGTGGGGCGACGAGAAATACTACTACGACGATGAAGAATGCTACGGGATCCAATGCCCAGAATACAATTATCAGGAGTATACATATCAAACGGGGATGGAAAACGGCGAAGCCAGCTTTGAAGCGCTCGCGGAAGATTACGTAGGCCTTTACGCTCATATCTATCCGCAGAAGGTCAAAGTTGACTACTCGCCTCCTCACGGCATCAAAATCGGTGGCCTGCAGAACGGCAATGAACTGCCGGCGGGTGAACCACATTTGAAAGTCGAAGCCACGGACGGGGAAGGCACGACCAAGAGCTCGGGCGTGAAGTCGATCAAGGTGAGTGTTGAAGGGCATGAAGTGGCGGG
>DATCFG010000027.1:0-27887 GCA_036509655.1 Solirubrobacteraceae bacterium
CCGCGCATCCCGCGCAGCCCACGCAGCCCGCGCATCCCGCGCAGCCCACGCAGCCCGCGCAGCCCGCGCAGCCCGCGCATCCCGCGCAGCCCGCGCATCCCGTTTAAGCGCCTCCACGTCCTCGTCGCTAAGGGGGTTGCCCTCGACGTCGCGGGTATAGCCGTCGGCCACGCGCTGGCAGATCGCCTTTACGTCCTCCGCCTCCGTGACGTACATCAGCCCCCACTCCTCGTCCGTCATCAGCCATACGGCGAACTGCGGCCATACCTTCGACAGGTCCGCACCGACCTGGATCGCGTCCATGAACCGCTCGGGCCACGGGATCGCCAGATCATTCGGCAAGCCCTCAAAGATCCCGTCCTCCAAGTAGGCGAGCTGCGCGGGGATGCCGAACTCCGCCTCGTAGCGCATGTGTCCGCCGTCGGGGTCTTCCAGGACACAGCCCACAGCGCAGTACGTCGGCACCACACCGGCACGGACATAGGCGCCCTTGGCGATCTCGTCCGCCATGCGGTGGGCCTGGATCTTCGCTAGCACCCGAGCCTTCAACTTGGGGTCGTTGTGGTAGGCGACCAGCGTCACGCCGCCGTCTCCCTATACGGAGGCAGCGACTCCAGCCGCTTGCGTGCCCGGTTCAGGTTCCCCGAAAGGTTCGTCAGCACATACGACGCGAACGGCATCGCCTGGTCGCGATGGTAGAAGGTCATCACTTTCAGCTCGGCCTTGTGCTCCGCCTTGTACGCGGCGTTGGCCTGCTTGATGAGCATCCGTTCGTGCTCGAGCTTCTCGATCTTCACGGCGAGTTTTTCCCGCGCGTCCGGGTCATCCCGGTAGATCGCGCGGTCGGCCGCGGCTTCGATGTTGTCCGCACGCGAGCTGAAGGACTGCGCCTTGCGGGAATGGTCGACCGATGCCTCCATCGCACGGTGCATCCGCTTGTGATCCGCTTCGGCCCTCCCCTGGGAATGATGGCCCGGCAGGATCGGCTGGCCCTGGGAGAACCGCTCCCCGAGCTGCTGCGCACGCTCGGCCGTGGCCTGCGCCTTCCCGGCGCGTTTGCCGGACCAGTCACGAAGACGCTCGGCTCTCGCTTCGCGGCGTTCACGAGTAGTCACGCTGCCGCCTTCACGTCAGCGTCCAGAGGCAGCGACGCGACCGGGGTCGAGACGACCTGCTCCCACGGGAACACGGCCGCGAGCGACCGCACATGCAGTTCTTCGCGGTCGTATTCAGCGGTGAGCACTCCCTTCGGCGGCGGTACGAACCCACGATGGCGCGCGTTGACTCGAAGGACGGCCTCGGCGCGGATCTCCCGGCTCGTCGGCTTCACGCTGCCGCCTTCTCGTCGGCGTCGGGCCACAGCTCCCGGCTAGTGCTACCGACGATCGCGGCGATCTGCTCGCGGCGCGCCGGGACCGGCGTGTACTCGCCCGTAACCCACTGCTGCACCTGGCGGCGGTCGCAGTCGAGCGCCCTGGCTAGCGCAGCCTGACTGAGGCCGCTACGCTCCAGGGCCTTCCGGAGCAGTGTGGGTGCGTCGCTGGCGAGCCTTGGGGGCACTGCGGATCTCCTTGGTGGGAAACGACCGCTATCCACTCAAGGACGTGCTCGACGCCTGCCGCGCGTTCTACGAGCGCAAGCACCGCCGCGTGTTCGTCGAGTACGTGATGCTCGCCGGCGTCAACGACCGCTACCAGCAAGCGCTCTCCCTCGCCCGAGCGCTGTCCGGCCCGTCATCGGGCCCGCCCGCCCAGCCGTCGATCTTCAAGGTCAACCTGATCCCCTACAACCCCACCGACGTGGGTGGGCGGGCTCCTTATCAGTGCTCCTCGCGCGAGTCGATCGCCGCGTTCCGCGGGGCGCTCGAATCCCGCAACATCCCCGTGACGGTGCGTCTCACGCGCGGGCGCGACATCGACGCCGCCTGCGGCCAGCTCGCGGCCAAGGCCAGCTGAACGCTACTCCCCCGTCGGACCACCGCCGGCGCGGGCCTCGCCTGCTCGCAACAAGCGCTCGCGCAGCGTCGCCTGCTCCTCCGGGGTGGGGTCCCAGCGGGCGACGTCGGGGAGATCGTCGAGCGTGCGCAGGCCGAACAGCTTCAGGAACTGCGTGCCCGTGCGGTAGAGCACCGCGCCGAACTGCGAGCGCCCGCCCTCCTCGATCAGGCCGCGCTCGAGCAGCGTCGCGGTCGCGGAGTCGGCGCTGACGCCGCGGATGCGGGTGATCTCCGGCCGCGAGATCGGCTGCAGGTAGGCGACGATCGCGAGCGTCTCCGCCTGCGCGGGGCTGAGCGTCGCGACGCGCTTGCGGCTGAACAGGCGCCGGGCGGCGTCCTCGGCCATGGGATCGCTCGCCAGCGTCCAGCCGCCCCCCAGCTCGCGCAGCGCGATCCCACGCCGGCCCTCCCCGTACTGCTCGGCGAGCCCACCGAGCGCGGCCCGCACGTCCACCGCGCCGGCCTCCGTCGCTTCGGCCAGCTCCGCCTCGCTGAGCGGATCGGGTGCGAGGAACAGCAGCGCCTCGATCGTGCGCTCCAGCGACGGGGTCCCGCGAGCCGCCGTCCCGGCCGCGTCCAAAGGCATGTCCCCCGCCTCGTGAGAAGGGCCACGCTCACCGGGAGAGCTCCCCTCCAGAGGTGGGCTCTGCTCCGGCTCCGTAGCGGCGCTCGCCTCGATTGTCCCGCTCGCGCTCACCCGGCCATGCTATCGGCGTATCGCGGGTGGGCGGGGTCCGATCGAGCGCGGGCGTGGACGGCAATCTCGCCGAAGCTCTCGTCCTGCTCCCAGTCGGCCTCGCCGCGCTTGTACAGCTCCAGCAGCGCGAACAGCGTGACCGCGACCGTCATCCGGTCGGCGCCGCGCACGGCCTCGTCGAAGCTGAAGCGCCCGCGCCGCAGCAGCCCGCGCAGGTGCGCGAGGCGCTCGGCGACCGTGGTCCGCGGCACGCCGATGTGACGCAGGCTGATCGCCGGCGGCATTTGCAGCAGCCGTCCCAGCGCCTCGCCGAGGATCTCCGGGTTTTCTGAGCCGTCGCCCGGCTGGATGATCGTCTTGCGTAGGCTCGCCGGCAGCGGCGCTTCGCGAAACCGCACGCCTTCCTCGCGCTGCAACAGCTCGCCGAGGTGCCCCGCCGCCGCGCGGTAGCGCCGCGCCTCGAGCATCCTTTCGAGCAGCTCCTCCGCTGCCTGCGCGGGCTCGATGTCGAGCATCTGCTCCTCGTCCTCGCCGGCGAGCATCAGCCGCGACTTCAGCTCCAAGAGCGCCGCGATCAGCACGATGAACTCGGTCGCCGTCTCGAGGTCGAGCTCGCCCTGCGCCTCGAGGTGGTCGAGATACGCGAGCACGACCTCGGCGAGCTGCAGCTCGAGCAGGTCGACCTCTTCGCGCAGGATCAGCGTCAACAGCAGGTCGAACGGTCCGCTGAACAGGTCGAGGTCCAGCTCGAGCGCGGCGACGGTCATGCACCCACCGTACCGGTCGGGGCGGGCGGGATCTGATCGCCACACCGCCCGCCCCACGCCGGCGTCGAGCCGACGCCCGTCGCATGGGGATCAAGTGGCGGTGGCGAGATCACTATCGGGTGGGTAGAACCCGATTTGGCGCGCCCACACCCATGCGGTCGCGCACATCCGCCAACGTCTCCCCCGCGATCTCCCGCGCGCGCTCGGCCCCGTCGGCGAGGATCGTCTCGAGGTTCCCCTCGTCCGCGCGCAGCTCGGAGTAGCGCTCGCGCACGGGCGCGAGGTAATCGATCACCGCGGCCGCGACCGCCCCCTTCAGTTCGCCGTACCGCGTGTCCCTCATCGCATCCTCGACCTGCTCCGGCGTCTGCCCGCGGACCGCCGCGAGGATCTCGATCAGGTTCGTGACGCCCGGCTTCTCCTCGCCACGGCGCACCTCGCTGCCGGAGTCGGTGACCGCGCGCTTGAGCTTCTTCTCGATCGCCGCCGGCTCGTCGGTGACGTAGACGGTGCCCTCGAGCGAGCCGGTCGTCGTCGACATCTTGTTCTCCGGGTGCTGCAGGTCCATGATCCGCGCGCCAACCGCCGGAATCCGGTGCTCGGGCACGACGAGCGTGTCGCCGAAGCGGGCGTTGAAGCGCTGGGCGACGTCGCGCATCAGCTCGACGTGCTGGCGCTGGTCGTCGCCGACCGGCACCTCCTGAGCACGGTAGGCGAGCACGTCCGAGGCCATCAGCACGGGGTAGAAGAACAGCCCCGCGGTGGCCAGCTCGCGCGCGGAGCCAGCCTTGTCCTTGAACTGGGTCATCCGCGTCAGCTCGCCGTAGGAGGTGACGCTCGACAGCAGCCAGGTCAGCTCGGTGTGCTCGCGCACGTCGCTCTGGCGAAACAGCACACAGCGCCCGGGGTCGAGGCCCGCCGCGAGCAGCACCGCGAGCAGGTCATATAGCCCGGCCCGCAGGTCGGCCGGGTCATAGGCCACCGTCAACGCGTGCAGGTCGACGATGCAGTAGATCGCCTCCCCGCGGTCCTGCCCGGCCACGTACTGCGTGATCGCGCCGATGTAGTTGCCCAGGTGCTTCGTCCCAGTCGGCTGGATTCCGGAGAAGATGCGCATCCGCGGCAGGCTAACGGAGGGACTCGCCCGCGGCCCTGCGCATCGCCGTCGCCCGTCGCCTTGGTCGCCCGAGGGGCCGTGCTCGACTCAGGAAACCGTGCTCGACTCAGGGAAGTATCTGGCGGATGACCGGGCTCTTGGCCGCCCCGACCTCGTCGAGACGGCGCACGGGCGTCGTATATGGGGCATTGCGCGCGATCTCCGGGCCCTCCGCGGCGGCCTCGCGCAGGATCTCGGCGATCGCGTCGGCGAACGCGTCGAGCGTCTCCCGCGTCTCGGTCTCGGTCGGCTCGACCATCAGCGCCTCGTCGACGAGCAGCGGGAAGTAGACCGTGGGCGGGTGGAAGCCGTGGTCGAGCAGGCGCTTTGCCAGGTCGAGCGTCTTGATGCCGAGCTCGCGCTTCATCGGGCCGCCGGAGAGGACGAACTCGTGCAGGCATAGCTCACCGTAGGCCAGCGGCAGGTAGTCCCCAATCGTGCGCCCATCCGCAACGGCCTCGCGACGCAACCGCGCCAGCAGGTAGTTCGCGTTCAGCACCGCCGCCTCCGAGGCGTCCCTGAGGCCGTCGCCGCCGAGCGAGCAGATGTAGGCGTAGGAACGCACGAAGCAGCCGTAGTTGCCCTGAAAGCCGCGCAGCCGGCCGATCGACTGCTCGACGTCGAAGTCGAGATCGAAGACGGGTGACCGGGCGATGGCGCCATCGCCATTCCCGCTGCCCGAACCGCTCGCCGGGGCCACGGAATCGCCATCGGTGTGCATGCCGTCCTCGCCCCTTACGACGAGCGGGCGCGGCAGGAACGGGGCGATGCGATCGGACACGGCGATCGGGCCCGAGCCGGGGCCGCCGCCGCCGTGCGGCTGGGTGAAGGACTTGTGCAGGTTGAAGTGCACGATGTCGAAGCCCATGTCCCCCGGCCGGGAAAGCCCCATCACCGCGTTGAGGTTCGCGCCGTCGTAGTAGAGCGTCGCACCCACGTCGTGCACGATCGCCGCGATCTCTTGGATGTTCTGATCGAACAGGCCGAGCGTGTTCGGGTTCGTCAGCATCAGACACGCCACGTCGCTGTCCGCCTTCGCGCGCAGGTCGTCGAGGTCGACGCCGCCGTCGGGGTTGGTCGCGACCTTCACGACCTCCAATCCCGCCATCGTCACGGTCGCGGGGTTCGTCCCATGGGAGGTGTCGGGCGCGAGCACCTTGTGGCGTTGCTCGCCCCGTGCCTCGTGGTAGGCACGCGTCAGCAGCACGCCCGCGAGCTCGCCGTGAGAGCCGGCCGAGGGCTGCAGCGAGACGTGCGGCAGGCCCGAGATCTCCGCGAGCGCCTGCTGCAGGTTCCACATCAGCTCGAGCGCACCCTGGGCGCGCTCGGGATCCTGCAACGGGTGCAGCCGCGCGTGGCCGGGAAGCGCCGCGACGCGCTCATGAAGGCGCGGGTTGTGCTTCATCGTGCACGAGCCGAGCGGGTAGAAGCCCGAGTCGAGATCGAAGTTGCGCTTCGACAGGCCGACGTAGTGGCGCACGATCTCCGGCTCGGACACCTCCGGCAGGCGCGGCGGCTCCTTGCGGCGGAAACGCCCCGGTAATGCCTCACCGTTCACCCGCGGCACGTCCCACTCCGGACACGTGAACGCGCGGCGGCCGGGAGCGCCCTTCTCGAAGATCGTCCGCGCGCGTTCCCGCTGCAAGGGCAGCTCTGTCACCGGCGCCGTCATGCCGGCACCACCTCGCCGGTCGACTCGGCCGTCCGCGTCGTATCTCCCTGCCGAGCGACGGCCGCCACCGCCGCTCCCAGCACCTCCGCCAGACGATCGATGTCATCCCGCGATCGCTGCTCGGTGATCGCCACGAGCAGCCCGCCGCGATCCTCCTCGCGCCCCGTGATCTTCTCCAGATCGACGCCCGGGTTGACACCCTGCGCGGCGCAGCGGCGCTTGACCTCGGCCACGTCGGCGTCCAGCCTGACGGCGAACTCGCGGATCACGGGCTGGGTGTGCAGAGCCGCCACGCCGTCGAGCGCGCAGAGCGTCTCGCGGGCGTAGTGCGTGCGCGCCAGCAGCAGCTCGCCGAGCTCGACGATCCCCTGGCGCCCGAGCCACGTCAGGTAGACGACGCCGCCCAGCGCGTTGAGCGCCTGCGCGGTGCAGATGTTCGAGGTCGCCTTCTCGCGGCGGATGTGCTGCTCGCGGGTCTGCAGCGTCAGCACGAACCCGCGGCGCCCGTCCACGTCCGTGGTCTCCCCCGCGATCCTCCCCGGCATCCTTCGCAGGTACTCCTCGCGCGCGGCGAAGAACCCGAACGAGGGCCCGCCGAAGTCGAGCCGGTTGCCGAGTGGCTGGCCCTCGCCGACGGCCACGTCGACGCCGCACTCGCCGGGAGGGGTGAGGATGCCGAGCGTGATCGGGTCGACCTGGGCGATCACGACCGGCGGCTTGCCGCCGGCACCCCGACCGGCGCCGGTTTCGCCGCCCGAACCGGCGGTGGCCGCGATAGCCGCACCGTTGCTCGCGCTGTTTCCGCCCCCAGCAACGTGCGAGGAGAACTTCGCGGCGGCGCTCAGCGCTGCCGCGTCCTCGACGGCGCCGTAGAAGTTCGGCTGGGCGAAGATCGCCGCGCTGCACTCGCCGTCGATCGCCGCCGCCCACGCCTCAGGATCGGTCACGCCATCGCGTAGAGGAACCTCGACAACCTCGATCCCGTAGCCGTGCGCCTGGGTGCGCAGAGTCTCGATCGAATGCGGGTGCAGCCCGGCACTGACGACAAAGCGACTGCCGCCGTTGTGAAGCTTCGCCAGGTAGCCCGCCGCGGCGACCGCGGAGGGGCCCTCGTAGACGGAGGCGTTCGCGACCGGCAGCGCGGTCAGCTCGGAGATCGCGGTCTGGTACTCGAACATCACCTGCAGCCCGCCCTGGGAAATCTCCGGCTGGTAGGGGGTGTAGGGGGTGAGGAACTCCGAGCGCTCCATCAGCATGTCGATCAGCGCCGGCACGTAGTGGTCGTACATCCCCGCCCCGAGAAAGCTCAGCTCGTCTTCCGCAGAGACGTTCTTCCGCGCGAGCTCGCGCAGGTGCACGTAGACGTCCTGCTCGGGCCTGCCGTCGGGGAGGCTCAGCGGACGGCGCAAGCGCACGGCCTCGGGGATCTGGCGGTCGAACAGCGCCTCGATCGAGGGCACGCCGATCGCCTCGAGCATCGCGTCGAGATCCGCGGGGGTGATGGAGGTGTAGCGGCTCAAAGTCTCGCCGTCAGCTTAGGAGGTGCTCCGGAAAGGTCTGAGATCTGACGCTAGCCGCCGAGCGTGGCCGCGTATGCGTCGGCGTCCAGCAGCGCCTCGCGCTCGGCCGGGTCGGCGATCCGGATCTTCACGAGCCAGCCCTCGCCGTAGGGGTCCTCGTTGATCGCGCCCGGGTCGCCGGCGAGGTCGCCGTTAACCTCGACGATCTCCCCGGACAGCGGCGCGAGCACGTCGGAGACGGCCTTCACCGACTCGACCTCGGCGTAGGGCTCGTCCTTCACGAGCGTCGTCCCGACCGCGGGCGGGTCGAAGAACACGACCTCGCCGAGCGCGTCCTGCGCGTACCAGGTGATGCCGAGCGCGGCCGTCTCGCCTTCGATTCGAGCCCAGTCGTGCTCGGGGTGGTAGAGCAGGTCCTGCGGGTAGTTCGCCTCGGCCATTACGTGCCCTTTCGGTAAAGCGGCTTCTCCTTCACGACAGCGGTGCGGATCTTGCCACGAACGTCGATCTGTAGGCGCGTGCCGAGCGCCGCGCGCGCGGCGGGGATATACGCCATCCCGATGCCCATGCCGAGACTCGGGGAGAGCGTGCCGCTGGTGACCTCTCCGCCGCCGACCACCGGGTTACCCTGGCGGGCAATTCCAGGACCCTCGATCGTGAACGCCACGAGCTTCTCCGGGCGCCGATCCATCTCGCCCACTCCGCCCTCCGACCCACTCGACCCACCCGCACCTCCAGACGCGCCCGCACCGCCCGACGCGGCCTCGCGCGCCGCGCGCACGGCCTCGGCACCGATGAAGCCAGCGTCCTCCTTGCAGCACCAGCCGAGCCCCGCTTCGATCGGGCCGCGCTCGGTGCAGAGGTCGTTCCCGTAGAGGTGGTAGCAGGCCTCCAGGCGCAGCGTGTCGCGTGCCGCCAGCCCTGTCGGGACGGCGCCGCGCCGCAGAAGCTCGTCCCACAATATGGGGGCATCGCGGGGCGCGGCGAGCATCTCGACGCCGTCCTCGCCAGTGTAGCCAGTTCCACATACCAAGACCTGTGCGCCAGCCAGACGCCGAGTGGCCGCCGTCATACGGGCGGGGAGCGGAGCGTCGGAGATCGCCTGCACGAGCTCCCTCGCGCGCGGGCCCTGGACGGCGAGCATCGCGTAGTCGTCGATCCGGTCGGTCACCTCCACCTTGCCGAAGTCCCCCGCCTCCGCGTGGGTGCGAAACCAGGCGAGGTCGCGCTCGTGGTTGGCCGCGTTCGTCACCGTCAGGTAGCGGTCGACCTGGAGCCGGTAGGTGAAGAGGTCGTCGAGCACGCCCCCGTCCTCGCGGCACAGCACCGAATACTGAGCCCCGCCGATCGGTAGTTTCGCGACGTCGTTCGAGAGCAACCGCTGCAATAGCGCCTCCGCGCCGGGGCCCGCTGTCTCGATCTCGCCCATGTGCGAGACGTCGAACACGCCGACGTTCTCCCTCACCGCCATGTGCTCCTCGCGGACGCCCCCGTATTGGATCGGCATCTCCCAGCCGGCGAACTCGACGAGCTTCGCGCCCGCGGCGACGTGATTGTCGTACAGGGCGGTGCGTCGCAATGTGCTCGATGCGGTGGCCATCGGCCCCAGGCTAGCGGCCGACGCAGCGGTCAGAGGGTCAAGCGGATCATTAATTAAAGGTCCCGCCCACCCCGCGAAGTGTGCTGGCCGATCCCGGACGATCGGTCACGAGCGACCGAGGACGCAGACCGATCATCCGGGATCGGCTAGCGCCGGCCATCTGACCGCTGCGCTAGCGCAAAAACGGCGGGACGTCGATGTCGTCGTCGGAGATCTCCAGAGAGGAGCGCTGGCGATCGTCGATCCGGGGGTTGCGATCCGGACGGCCCGGACGACCCTCACGGCGGCTGCCGGTGCGAAGAGCCCCAGGACGATGGTCGAAGCCAGTGCCGATCACGGTCACGCGGACATCCTCGCCCATCGCCTCGTCGATCACCGCCCCGAAGATGATGTTCGCGTTCGGGTCCGCCGCGTTCTGAATGATCTCCGCGGCGTCGTTGACCTCGAACAGACCGAGATCCTTGCCGCCGGTGATGTTCAGGAGGATGCCGGTGGCGCCGTCGACGGACTCTTCCAGCAGCGGCGAGGAGATCGCGGCCTTCGCAGCATCCGCCGAGCGGCTCTCGCCGCCCGCCGTGCCGATCCCCATCAGCGCCGAGCCGGCGTCGTGCATGATCGTGCGCACGTCGGCGAAGTCGAGGTTGATCAGGCCGGGGATCGTGATCAGGTCGGTGATCCCCTGGATGCCCTGGCGGAGCACGTCGTCGGCCTCTTTGAACGCATCGAGCATCGACGTGCGCCGCTCGACGACCGCCAGCAGCTTCTCGTTCGGGATCACGATCAGCGTGTCGACGACCTCGCGCAACCGCTCGATCCCCTCGGTCGCCTGGCGCGAGCGCTGGGAGCCCTCGAAGTCGAATGGGCGCGTGACGACGCCGACGGTCAGCGCGCCGATCTCGTTCTTCGCGATCTCCGCGATCACGGGCGCAGCGCCGGTCCCGGTGCCGCCGCCCTCGCCCGCGGTCACGAACACCATGTCCGCGCCCTTCAGCGCCTCCTTGATGTCGTCGCGCGACTCCGACGCCGCCGCCAGTCCGACGTCGGGGTTGGCGCCCGCGCCGAGGCCCTTCGTCGAGGTGTGCCCGACGTTCAGCTTCACGTCGGCGTCGCACATCGCGAGCGCCTGCGCGTCGGTGTTGGCGGCAATGAACTCCACGCCGCGCAGCCCCGCGTCGACCATCCGACTGACCGCGTTCGTGCCGCCGCCGCCGACACCCACGACCTTGATCACTGCCAAGTAGCTTCCGCCGCCGCTCTCCATGAGTTCTCTGTCCGAAGCCTTCAGTAGTTGTTAAGGGTTCGGCAGCCTACCGCATCCGAACCGCCCAGATCAGCACGTTATGCAGGGATCTTCGCCCTGTCAACGCCGTCCGCCAATCTCGCAAGTTTCGTTGCAGATCGCCGAACTCTCAACCACCGCCCGAGCATTGCCCTCGACGTGCCCTCAACCTAAAGTTGAGCTTTAGCCGCTCCCAGACGTGGATTCCGCTTCGCCGGCGCCTGCACCGGCAGACGAGACTTCCGGTTCGGAGGAGGCTTCCGCTTCGGAGGAGCCCGCCGTGGTGGAGCCCGCCGTGGTGGAGGTCGCCGTGGTGGAGCCCGCCGTGGTGGAGGTCGCGCCGGCGGCCGGCGCCGCTGCGCCCGCCGGTTCGCCGTTCGTGCTTTCGGTCAATTTGACGGCGAGCTCCGCGACGGTCGATTCCGGCGTGGCCGCCGTCGCGCCGGTCGATCCGCTCGCGCCTGTCGAGGCGGTCGAGGCGGTCGATTCCGCGAGCGCGCTCGCGGAGGCGAAGCCCGCGGCTGGGCGTTCGGGCACTCGCACGTCGATGTACCTCGCGCCAGCCGAGCTCGGATCGGCCAGCACCCGCGCGAGCGCCGTCCACTTCGCGTGCGGCCGCGTGGCGTCGCCGAAGTAGACGAGCAGGCCGTCGCGCATCGCCACCGTCAGGCCCTCCCCCTTGGACCCGGTGAACACGCGCGCGTCGAACCGCACGAGCGGCCTTGGCTCGGCGCCCAAGATCGTCAGCGCGGCAAGCAGGCTCGCCCCCTGCACGTGCTGACCCACCTGGGGCGCGACGCCCTGTCCCTCGCTGAGCGCCGGCAGCGTGCCGCTGATCAAGCCGGGGCCGAGCACGACTCCGTCGGCGGCGACCGCGGTGCGCTGGCCCGCGATCGTCACCGCGGCCACCGGCAGCTGCTCTGAGACCTCGATTCGCAGGCCGTGGGGAAAGCTCGGGACCGCGTGGACCGCGCGCACGACCGGGTATGCCGCGACCGCCGCCCGCAGCGCGGCGGCGTTCACGTCGAGCGTGCTCATGTGGCCAGCGGCTTCGTCGAGGGCCGCCTCGATCGCCCGCGCCTGCACCCCGTGCACGCCGCTCACGCGCACTCGCTCGACCGCCGTGAACGAGGACTTCCGTAACAGCAGCCAACCGCCGGCGAGGAGCGGCAGCGCAATCAGCGTCGCCAGCAGCGCGATGCGCAGACGGCGATGACGCGCGACCGTCTGAAAGGAGCCTCGCGTCAGGCCGGCCGCCGCTTCGAACGGGCGCCACAGGATGTCAAGCGTTCCGATCGGAGGGCGCGCGGCGATGGAGCGTTCCATTCGGTGGGTCTTCGACCTCGGCGGGCAAACCCCTACATGCCCGTTGAGATGACTCGTAACGGTTCGCGGAACCGTTCGCGGGCGGGCGCCTACCAGGGAAAGCGCACGTCGCCGAGCGTCTGCACCTCGGGCTCGAGCTCCACGCCGAAGCGCTCCCGCACGCGGCGGCGACCCTCGGCCATCACCGCGATCACGTCGGCGGTCGTCGCCGTGCCGGTGTTCTCGATGAAGTTCGCGTGCTTCTCGGCAAAGCGCGCGCCGCCGATCGCGAGGCCGTTGCAGCCGGCCTCGGCGAGCAGCAGGCCGGCGGAGCGACCCGCGGCGCGAGCGTCGTCGGGGTTCTTGAAGGTCGAGCCGAACGTCTTGATCCCCTGCGGCTGGGCGGCGTGGCGGCGCTCGCGCATCCCCGCGAGCGTGGCCTTCACGGTCGCGGTCCGTGCCGGCGTGAGCAGGAACGAGGCCCGCGCGACGATCTCGCCGGCGGCGAGGCTCGAACGGCGGTACCCGAAGCCGAGCTCGTCCGGTGTGCGGCGCTCGGTCCCGGCGGTGGTCACGAGCTCGACCCACTCGAGCGCCTTCGCGAGCTCGCCGCCGTAGGCGTTCGCGTTCATCCGCACCGCGCCGCCGACGGTGCCGGGGATGTTCACGCCGAACTCGATCCCCGACAGCCCCGCCTGCGCCGCGCGCGCGGCGACCGACGGCAGCCGCGCGCCGCCGCCACAGACGATCCGCTCGCCCTCGTGCTTGATCAGCGCGAGCTTGCGGTCGAGCTTCACCACCAGGCCGCTGACACCCTCGTCGGCGATCAGCAGGTTCGAGCCGGAGCCGACGACGTGCACCGGCGCAGAGATCTGCGCGGCCCACACGAGCAGCTCCTTCAGCTGGGCGCCCGAGCCGGCGCGGGCGAAGTACTCGGCCTCGCCGCCGGTGCGCACCGTCGCCATGCGGTCGAGTGGGAAGTCGCGCTGCACGATCGACGGGATCGTCGTCGGTGAGTTCCTAGAGGGCACTATGGTATTTGCTGGAAGTTAAAGATGGCGGGGAGGTTGTTGCACTTTGAAGACTGCGTGATACTATGGTAATACGCAGCCAGGCAAGGGGCTACCTAACCTCCACGAGCCGCCGTGCGAGACCGTCGACATCGCCGGCACCCATCACGAGACACACGTCGCCGTCGTCCAGCACGCCCTTCAACACCGACTCGGCCTCCGTGAAGCTCGGCAGCCAGTACACCGGTTTTCCTCCAGCGGCGTCGGCCGCCGCCTCGGCGATCAGCAGCCCGCTCACCCCCGGATGGTCCTCCCCGCGCTCGCGCGCGGGATACACGTCGAGCACCGCTACCACGTCCGCGAGCGCGAGCGCTACGCCGAACTCGCGTGTGAGCAGCGCAGTGCGCGAGAAGAGATGCGGCTGGAAGACCGCCACCAGCCGCCCGTCCCCCTCCAGTGTGCGCGCCGCCCGCAACGTCGCCGCGACCTCGGTCGGGTGGTGGGCGTAGTCGTCGTACACCGTCGCGCCGCCGCGCGTCTCGCCGAGCCGCTGAAAACGCCGGCCGGCACCGGTGAAGCCGGCGAGACCCGCGATCGCGCCGCTCGCCCCGGCGCCGGCGAGCCGCGCGGCTTCCAGCGCGGCGGTCGCGTTCAGCGCGTTGTGCGCGCCCGGCACGCCCAGCGTCACCTCGTGCCCGTGCCACTGGAAGCGAGAGCCGCCCGCTTCCAACAGTGGATCGGACACGTCGTATGGGATCACCTCTACGCCCCCGTCAGCGTCTGCGCCCGCCTCGCCTCCCAGCGCGGGCGCGCGATCCTCGCCTCGTGCATCCTCGACCGCCGGCTCTTCCCGATCGCCACCGCGGACGACGGCGGCAACCGCCAGCGCGAGCAGCTCGGGCCGATCCCACACGACGATCGCCCCCTCGGCGTGGCGCAGGAACGCGCGAAACGCCTCCTCGAGCTCCGCCAGCGAGCCGAAGCTCGCGTGGTGGTCGAGCTCCACGTTCGTTAGAACCGCGACCTCGACCTTCAGGCTCAGCATCGAGCGGTCCGACTCGTCGGCCTCGACCACGAGCCATTCGCCCTCGCTCCACTCCGCGTTCGCCAGGCCGCTCCCCACCGGAGCGCCCACCAGCCATCCCGGCTCCAGGCCCGCGGCGCGCAGCGCATGCACGAGCATCGACGCGGTCGTCGTCTTGCCATGCGTGCCCGCCACGGCGATCGTGCGCTTCATTGTTGTGAACTCCGCCAGCAGCTCCGCGCGCGGGCGCTCGGGCAGGCCCCGCTCGCGCGCGGCCTCCCGCTCGGGGTTCTCCGCCGGGACCGCGCTCGAGTAGATCACCTCCACGCCCTCGCCCGCGGGAACGCCTCCGGCGTCGTGGCCGATCTTCACCTCCAGCACACCGTCTGCTTTCAGCCGTTCCGCGTAGGGAGACTGCGCGCCGTCCGAGCCTGTCACCTCGGCGCCAAGCGCGTGTGCCGCACGCGCATAGCCGCTCATCCCCGCGCCACCTACGCCGACGAAGTGCAAGCGCCGGCCGCTCCACGGCCGATTCGATCGGCTCATGCGGCGGCTTTCACGAGCTCATCCGCGATGTCCCCGGCGGCGTGCGGCCGTGCCAGGCCCTGGGACGCGGAGGCCATCGCCGCCAGGCGCTCTCTGTCGGCCAGCAACTCGATCACCTCCTGCGCCAGGCGCGGCGCGTCCAGCTCGCGATCGAGAATCACGATCGCGGCGCCCGCGCTCTCCATCCAGCGCGCGTTCTCGGTCTGGTGATCGGCGGAGGCTTGCGGGTACGGCACGAGGATCGCCGGCGTGCCGCTCGCGGCGATCTCGAACACCGAGCCCCCAGCGCGCGCGACCACGAGGTCCGCGGCCGCGAGCGCGTCGCCGAACTGCTCCAACTCGAGGTACTCGCGCAGGTCATAGCCCTCCGACAGGGCCGATCGGAGATCGACTAGCGCCGACAGCTCCGGGTAGTCGCGGCGGCCGGCAACGTGCAGCACGTCGAACGCCGTGCCGGTCGCGGGCGTGCCGGTGGCCGCGCTGTGCTTGGAAGCGACCGGGGTGGACGATCGACCGGGCAACGTCGCGGAGGGAGCGGTCGTATCCGCGAACGCCTCAACTGCGGCCATGTTGATCGAGCGGGCGCCCAGCGACCCTCCGAACACGAGCACGCAATCCCGCCCTTCGGCCAGCCCGAGGCGCTCCCGCGCGCCCGCGCGATCCGCCTGCGGCGGCGGTACCGGCCGCCCCGTCACCCGGTAACGCGGACCGTCGCGCCCGGCCAGCGGGAACGCCAGGCACACGCGCCGCGCGCCGCGCGCGAGCACGCGGTTGGTCAACCCGAGGTGACTGTCGGCCTCGGTGAGCACGAGCGGGATCCGCAGCGTCACCGCGGCCAAGCCAACCGGCCCGGCGACGTAGCCGCCACCGCCCATCACCGCGTCTGGGCCCAGCTCTCTCAGCAGGGAGAGAGCGCGCGCGTACGCGCGCGCCGCCCGCCACAGCGCGCGGGCGGCGCGCAGCGGGTTGGTCCTGCTCATGCCTTCCACCGCGATCCGCCTCAGCTCGAAGCCCGCGGCGGGCACCAGCTCGGCCTCGGCGCGGTCGCCGCCGATGAACTCGACCTGCGCGCCCTCAGCCCGCAGCGCGCCGGCCACCGCGAGCGCCGGCACCACGTGGCCGGCGGTCCCCCCCGCGGCGATCACGATCCTCGGCGCTCGGCCGCTGCTGCTGCTGCTGTTCACGGCCCCATCGTGCCGGTTCGCGCTCGCGCGCGTCGTCCCAGCCGCCGCGGCCCGCGCGGGCGCCCGCCGCGCTCGCGCGGGCGGGAGCCGTCCGCGGAGGTCCGGTTTTCTGGGTTGAACGTCTTTTACGAGCCGGGGCGACGGCGCGTACGTGAGCGCTGCCGCCCGAGGCGACGTTCATCAAGAGACCCATCGACGCGAGCATCACGATCAGGCTGCTCGACCCGTAGGAGACGAACGGCAGCGGCACCCCCGTGAGCGGCGCGAGGCCGAGCACGGCGAACACGTTGAGGATCGCCTGCGAGACGATCAGCGAGGTCACGCCGACCGCGATCAGCGCGCTGTAGAGGCTGCGCGCGCCCTTCGCCGCGCGCAGGCCGGCGTAGGCGATCAGCCCGTACAGGAACAGCAGTCCGCACACGCCGACGACGCCGAGCTCCTCGCCGATCACCGCGAGGATGAAGTCGGTCGGCGCCTCGGGCAGGTAGAAGATCTTCTGCACCGACTGCCCCGGCCCGGCCCCGAACAGCCCGCCCGAGCCGATCGCGATCTGGCCCTGCACGGCCTGGAAGCCGCTGCTCGAGGCGTGCGCCCAGGGGTCGATGAACGAGGTCAGCCGCGCGCGCTCGTACGGCCGCGCGAGCGCGTACAGGAACACCACCCCGAGCGTCACGCCGCCGATGATCGCGAGGTTGCGCATCGGGATCCCCGCCGCGACCAGCAGCGCGCAGATCGTGAACGCGATCACCATCGCGGTGCCGAGGTCGGGCTGCGTGACGACCAGCAGGCAGGCGCCGCCGACGACGAACAGCAGCGGTTTCATCAGATCGCGCAGGTCGTTCACGCGCCCCGGGCGCTTGGCCAGCAGCGTCGCCGCATACAGCACGAGCGCCAGCTTCATCAGCTCAGAGGGCTGGAACTGCAGCTGGTTGGGCCCGATCCAGCGCCGCGCGCCGTTCACGCTGACGCCGATGTGGGGCACGTGGGTCGCCAGCACGAGCGCGAACGAGACCGCCAGCAGGGGGCCGGTGATGCGCTGGACTTTCGCCACGCCGTCGCGCGCCAGCACGCGCATCAGCACGAGCCCGACCGCCCCGTAGAGCACGTACTTGATCAGGTACCCGGTCCCGTTGCCCTGGCCCTGCAGCAGGCTCGTCGCCGAGGTTGCGCTGTAGACCATCACCGCGCCGAACGCCAGCAGGCACATCGTCGCGGTCAGCAGGATCCGCTGCTCGAGCGGCTGGCTGCGCTGCGTTGACTTGCTTGCGTCGCCGGCGCGAGCGGCCCGTTTGCCTTTTCTCCCCAGCAGGGATACGCGCTGTGCGGCTGACGCCATTCCAACCCTCTTCGACGTCCCTCCCGCGAAGCCTTCAGGATTTTCCCTTTCAGCCAAGCGGGCGCGACTTCGTCCCGACCGCCCCCGCGAAGCGGGATTATCGGTCGGGACGAACGTCCGGATCCCGCGCCAGCTCTCGAAAGCGCTTCCCGCGGGCTTCGTAGTCGGCGAACTGGTCGAAGCTCGCGCAGGCCGGCGAGAGCAGCACCACGTCCCCGGGCCTCGCCGCCTCCCGCGCCTGCGTCACGGCTCGCTCCAGGTCTCCACATTCGTGCACCTGGACCCCGACGCCCTCGAACGCCGCGGCGATCTTCGGCGCATCTTCACCGATCAGATATACGGCTTTGCAGCTGCGCTTCACCGGGTCGCGCAGCGCGGAGAACTCTTGGTCCTTGCCCTGGCCGCCGAGGATCAGACGTACGACGCCGGGTGGATACACATCCAGCGCCACCAGCGTACTGGCGACGTTCGTGGCCTTCGAGTCGTTCACGTACACCACCCCCTCCTTTCGCGCTATCTCCTCCAAGCGGTGCTTCACGCCCTTGAACGTGCGCAACCCGGTGCGAACCGCCTCGACATCGATCCCGCGCGCCCGACAGACAGCCGCGGCCGCTGTCGCATTTTGGATGTTGTGCCGACCACGCAGACCCATTTCCTCGACTTGCACTTGATCCCACCTCGCGCGCCGCGCCGCCCCCGGTATCTCGATGTCGAGGTCGGGGGGCACGACCGCGATGTCGTTCTCGGTCTGATGCGCGAACACCTTCAGCTTGGCCGCTCTATACGCCTCCATCGTGCCGTGTCTGTCGAGATGGTCGGGCGCGAGGTTCAACAGCACGGCCGCCTCCGGCGCGAACGCCTCTGTGTCCTCCAGCTGAAAGCTCGACGCCTCGCACACGATCGTCGTTCCCTCCTCCACCTTCCCCACCAGCCCGCTCACCGCCGCGCCGACGTTGCCGGCGACCGCCACCGGCAGTCCCGCCTCGCGGTGGATATGCCCGATCAGCTCGACCGTCGTCGTCTTGCCGTTCGTACCCGTCACCGCGACGAACTCGTTCTCGAGCAGCCGCCAGCCGAGCTCGAGCTCGCCCAGGACCGGCAGCCCGCGGGCGCGCGCGGCGGCGATCGCGGGCGCCCGCGCGGGTACGCCGGGGCTCTTCACGACCGCCCGCACACGCTCGAGCAGCGCCACCCCGTCCTCCCCCGGGTGCAGCTCCACCCCGGCCCGCGCCGTCGCCTCCAACCCCGCGGGCGCACCCGCGTCGCACCCGAGCACCTGCTCCCCGCGCTCCCGCAACGCGAGGGCGGCGGCCACGCCCGAGCGCGCCAGCCCGACGACGAGCCAGGGGCCTGCGGGGAGCCCCGGCCGCGGCTTCACCCGCCCCTACTCTGGCGGTAGATCGTGAAGGCGATCGCGCAGCAGATCGAGGCGACGATCCAGAAGCGCAGGATGATCTTCGTCTCCGACCACGCCTTCAGCTCGAAGTGATGGTGGATCGGCGCCATCAGGAACACGCGTTTGCGCATCGTCTGGAAGGAGATCACCTGGATCACGACCGACAACGCCTCGATCACGAAGATCCCGCCGAGCAGGATCAACAGCATCTCGGTCTTCGTCATCACCGCCAGGCCCGCGATCGCGCCGCCCAGCCCGAGCGAGCCGGTGTCGCCCATGAAGATCGTCGCCGGGAACGCGTTGAACCACAGAAAGCCGATGCACGCCCCCACGAGGCAGCCGGCGAGCATCGCCATGTCGAGGTCCGCCCCGGTGATGAACGTGATCCCGATGTAGGCGAGCAGCACGATCGCCGCGCAGCCGGCCGCGAGGCCGTCAAGCCCGTCGGTCAGGTTCACCGCGCTGGTCGTGCCGGCGACGACGAAGTAGATCAGGACCGGGTAGAAGATGCCGAGGTCGATCTGGTAGTCGACGAACCGCAACCGCAGCGTCGGCGCGAGGTGCGCCTTGTGTTCGGCGATGTACCACAGCCCGATCGAGATCACGATCGTAACGACCAGCTTCGTCCGCGCGCGCAAACCGAGCGAGCGGCGCCGGACGAGCTTGATGTAGTCGTCGGCGAAGCCCAGCAGCGCGCACGCGATCGCGACGCCGAAGACGCCGATCGAGCGCCATTCGTAGTCGCTCAGGATCAGGAACGGCACCGCCACGGATAGGAAGATCAGCACGCCGCCCATCGTCGGAGTGCCGGCCTTGATGTGGTGTCCCTCAGGGCCGTCCTCGCGGATCTGCTGGCCAAACTCGCGCTTGCGCAGGAACTCGATGAACTTCGGGCTGAGGAAGATGCAGATCAGCAGCGCCGCTGTTCCCCCGATCAGAATGCGGCCCATTCAGCGCCTGCCCGCGCCTTCGGCCTCGAGCGCCTGTCCCACGCGCTCCAGGCCAACGCCGCGCGAGCCCTTCACGAGCACCGTGTCGCCCTCCCGCAGCAGCCCCCCAAGCAACTCACCGGCCGCTCCCGCGTCGGGAACGGAGTGCGTCTCACCGTCGAATGCCCCCACCATCTCCGCGGCCAGCGGACCCACGGCTATCAGCACGTCGACGCCGCGCGCGCTCGCGTACTCAGCCACCTCGCGATGCAGGGTTGGTCCAGCCTCGAGACCGAGCTCGAGCATGTCTCCGAGCACCGCCAGCCGGCGCGCCGGGGCGGGCCCCGAGACAGTTTCCGTCAGATCGTCGATCGCGGCACGCATGGACATCGGGTTGGCGTTGTAGCAGTCGTTGACCAGGACGATCCCCCCGGGCAGCGCGATCCGCTCGCCGCGCAGCGCCGAGAAGCGCACCTTCAGCTCCCCCTCGGGGGTGATCCCAAGCGCGCGCGCGGCGGCGACGGCGGCGAGCAGGTTGGCGAGGTTGTGGCGCTGGGAGAACGACGGGCGCAGCGCGATCGGCTGCTCCGCGTGAAGGATCGTGACCTCTCCCCCGGGCCGCGCCTGCTCGGCCAGCTCCACGTCGCCGCCCGCGCCGAACGTGATGGTGCGCACGTCCGCCCGCAGGTGCGGCTGTAGCAGCGGCTCGCCGGCGGGCAGCACGATCGTCGCGCCGCTCGCGACGTGAGCGATCAGCTCCGACTTCGCCGCGGCGATCGCCTCGAGCGTTCCCAGCAGCTCCAGGTGCACGGGGCCGACGTTCACGATCACGCCGACGTCGGGCTCGGCGATCTCCGTCAGCTCGGCGATCTGCCCGGGGCCGCGCATCGCCATCTCCAGCACCAGCATCTCGGTGTCGCCCGGCGCCGCGAGCAGCGACAGCGGCAGCCCGATCTCGGTGTTCAGGTTCTCGCTGCTCGCCGCGGTCCGCCGCTGGGCGCCCAGCACGGCCGCGAGGATGTCCTTCGTCGATGTCTTCCCGGTCGAGCCGGTGATCGCCACGACCTGCGCCCCCCGCACCCGGAGCTCCCGCCGCCATGCGTTCGCCAGCGTCTGCAGGCCGCGCAGTGGGTCGGGGTGCACGAGCACCGCCCCGCCAGGACCGGCCAGGGCCGCCGCCAGCGCCCGCTCGGCGTGCTCCCGGGCGACCAGCACGCCCCACGCGCCCGCGGCCAGCGCCTGCGCCGCGTAGGCGCCGCCGTCGTGGTGCTCGCCGCGCAGGCCGACGAACAGCTCGCCTCGCACACCCGCGAGCGAGTCGATGCTCGCGGCCCGCGGACCGGGGCCGGCGGCCGCGTCGCTCGCGGGGGACGGCTCCGCGATCAGCCGCGCGCCGGCGGCGTGCGCGACGCGCGCCGCGTCCCATTCCCTCATCTGCCCGCCCTCGCCGGCGCGATCCGGGCGCTCAGAACCTCTCGGGCAACCGTGACGTCGTCGAACGGCAGCTTGACCCCTTTGGCGAGCTCCTGGCCCTGCTCGTGGCCCTTGCCGGCGATCACCACGACGTCGTCCACCTCGGCCAGCGCGATCGCCCGCTCGATGGCTGTGCGGCGATCGACCTCGACGTGCGGCGCGGACTCGACGATCGGAGCCACGATCTCGGAGACGATTGCCTCGGGAGCCTCCGAGCGCGGGTTGTCGGATGTGACGACCACGACGTCCGCCAGACGCGCGGCGATCTCCCCCATCAGCGGACGCTTGCCACGGTCGCGGTCGCCGCCGGCGCCGAACACGCAGATGACACGGCCAGCGGCGATGTCTCGCACCGCGCGCAGGACGTTCTCCAGCGAGTCGGGCGTGTGGGCGTAGTCGACGATCACGGCGAACTCCTGGCCGGCCTCCACCGACTCGAAGCGCCCGGGCACGGGTACGCCCCGCTCCAGCGCGGCGACCAGTGTGTCGACATCCCCCCCGAGAGCGTGCACGGCCGCGAGCGCGCCGAGGGCATTGGCGACATTGAAGCGCCCTGGCATCGGCAGCATGACCTCGGCCACACCCACGGGCGTGTGCAAGACGAAGCGGCACCCCAGAACATCGCAGCGCAGGTCCGTGGCGCTGTAGTCGGCGTGGCCCTCGACCGCAAACGTGACCACTCCGTCGATCTCCCCCGCGAGCCGGCGGCCGTAGGGGTCGCCGACGTTCACGATGCTCACGCCAGGATCCGCCTGGAACAGCCGGCGCTTGGCCTGGAAGTAGTCCTCCATGCTCGCGTGGAAGTCGAGGTGGTCCTGCGTGAGGTTCGTGAAGATCGCGGCGGCGAAGTGGATGCCCTCGGCGCGGCCCAGCGAAAGCGCGTGCGAGGAGACCTCGATCGCGCAGGCCCCGTCGCCGCCGTCGAGCATCGCGCGGAAGTCGGCCTGCAGGTCGATCGCCTCGGGCGTCGTCCGCTGGCTGGCCGATACGGAGATCCCATCCGATCTCCCGTCGGTCGGAGATCCCGTCGATCTTCGATCGGTCGCGCGCTCGACCCCGCCGATCACCGACTTGACCGTCCCCAGCAGGCCGCAGCTCGAGTCCGGATCGGCCACCTCCAGCAGTGCCTTCAGGAGGAACGCCGTCGTCGTCTTCCCGTTCGTCCCGGTCACCCCCACGACCCGCAGCTCGGCGCTCGGATCTCCGTAGAAGCGGACCGCCGCCGGCCCCATCGCGGCGCGCGCGGAGGGCACGAGCACCTCGGGCGCCCCGAGCCCGAGCGGGCGCTCGACGACGAGCGCCACGGCCCCGCGCGCGAGCGCCTCCGCGGCGAAGTCGTGCCCGTCACGCTGAAAGCCAGTCACGCAGAAGAACAGGCTCCCCGGCGCGACCGCGCGGCTGTCGTAGGCGAGGCCCTTGATCTCGACCGCGGCGGCCTCGCCCTGGAGGCCGTCAGCCACGATCTCGCCCGTGTCGATCACCTCGTCGAGCCTCATCGGCCGGTATCCCGCGGCAGCACCCGCACAGTCTAGTTTCTGCCCCCAGGGTTACCGGGATAGGCGATCTCCAAAAAAACCCCCGGCCCGGACGAGGGCCCGTCAACAGCACCGAGCCCCGCACCAAACAAGACCTACGAGGGTGAGCGACGGGGATCGAACCCGCGACCGCCGGAACCACAATCCGTCCCCGGAGTGGCGTGGAGTGGCGTGGAGTCCGCCGATTGGCTCTACACCGCCAGATTCGTCAACCCCTCGGGACCGGTTGTGGTGTCGGATGGTGTGGGGCATGTTTGCACTTTGTTCGCACCCTGAGGGATGCTCAGCGCGTCGCCCAGGTCATCGTCGAGCAGGTGAACGTACGTCGCCAGCGTGAAGGCTGGGGAATGGTGCCCGAGCCACCGCTGCACCTGCACGGCGTTACGGCCCTGCGCGAACAGCATCGACGCGCACGTGTGCCGGAACGTGTGGAACCCGACCCATGTCAGGTTCGCCCCCCCCGCGGGACCCTGAGCGCGTCCCGGCGCAGGTTGGCGGGGTTGAGCGCCGCGCCGTTGCCGGCGGCAAACACTAGATGCTCCTCGCCGGGCCACTCGCTCCTCTTGCGATGCTCGCGCAGCGCGATCACGAGCTCGTGATCGATCAGGATGGGGCGTTTACCGTACTTGCTCTTTGGAGGCCCCATGCGGCCCTTCACGAGCGCCCGGCGGACCTTCACGTGCGGGGAATTGCCGAGCTGGATCAGGTCATAGATCCGGTCCTTGCCGCAGCGCAAGCGCTCGGCGGCCTCGGTGACGTTGCGCCACGGCGTTGCGGTTGTCTGCTCGCGTTCGGTGACGAGCTCGGCGGCGCGCCGGGCGATCTGCTCGACCAGCTCGTCTGGGAGTTGCATCGTCAGCGATGAGCTTGCCGTGGTGCTCACTGGTCATCACCTTCGCCACGCTTCCGCAGGTGGTCACCGGCGATCTGGTCGAGCGGCTTGCCGTAGTCGCGGTCGAGCTCGTCATAGGCGGCTTGCGCCGCAACCTCGTCGCCCTGGTCGTGCAGGTCGCAGGCGGCCGACAGGCGCCGTTGGACACGCTCGTACGTCTCGATCAGGTCGATCACGTCGTCCAGGTCGCCGCCCTGCGCTTCGACGGCGTTCGCGATCTGCGTGCGTGTCGCCTTGTCGCAAGTGCATGTGGTCAGGTCGATCATCGCGTCACCTGATCGAGCTGCTCGGCCAGCGTCCCGTGGTCGCCGTCGGTGCCGCTATCGCCCAACTGCGGCTGTAAGGGTGAGGTACGTTCGCCGGTGGGGACACTGTCCGGACACACGTCCGCGCTGTCCTTACTGTCCTTACTGTCCCCTCTACTCTCCAGAGCCAAATCTACAGAGGGGACAGAGTGGACAGAGGGGACTGAGGACACGTGCGTAGGGTCCTGTCCGGCCAGTCGCCAATTGACGACCGCAGGGTATCCGTCCTTCGCCCGCTCGATGCCGATGTCGTCGGCGGCACGACGTGCGGCACGGCTATAAATGCCCGCCTTCTCGCACATGTCGATGATCGGTGCGGCGAGATGCCAGTCGCCGTCAGCGAGCTGTTCTGCGATTAGGTCGCGGGCGGTCTCTCGCGCTTCGCCTGCTGGGGGTCGCGGCTCGGCTTGCGTGAGGAGGTCATCGACGGTCAGGTCGCTGGTGCTGAAGTGCCTGGCGACGGGAACGTTGAAGGTGTGACTGTTCGCGGTGAACCTGTGACCGTCGATGTCGAACTCGACCGCGTCGGGGGCGGCGCTGAGATTGCCCTTGCCCCTAACGAGAACGCGACGGTCGGGGTCCTCGGGATGCTCAGCGAGCATCAGGCTCGACCTACTGACCGCGTTGAAGGCGATCGAACCTGCCATGAGCTGGCGAAAACTCGACCCGCTCTTATTCGGGTGAAGAGCGCCGAGTACGGCGACATCCTGATCGCGCGCGATCTGGCGAGCTGGCGCAAGGGCATCTCGTACCTGCTTGGCCCGCCAGTCGTCGACGCTCGCGCCAAGGTTGTCGATGAGCGCGTCGAGGTAGAGCACCCGGATCTGCTCCAGGTCCACGGCGCACGCGAGGCGATCCCGGTCGGCATGCAGCTCGACATAGCCTCCGTCGGGACGCTCGATCAAGTGGACCCTGGATAGGTCCGCTCCGGCGGCATGTAGGCGAGGCACCCAGACGGAGTCAAATCCGTCCTCGTCACCGAGAATCCCCACGGTCACCGGCTCGCCCAAGAGGTCGCCGGGCAGCTCGCCGCACGTCCAGCGAGCAATCATCCAGGCCGCGAGCGTCCCCTTGCCGCACCCCTCCGCGCCGAGCAGGAGGTTCAGCGAGCCGAGGACGATCCGATCCTGCCACGCCCATCGCGGTGGCCTTGAGAGTGACAAGTCGGCGGCGCGAAGTGCCAGGCCGCTCGGGTGGGCCGTCGGGGTCATGCCGCCACCGCCAAGCGAACTGGTGAATTACCCTCTATCCGGAGGGCGAGCGCTTGGGCGGCGATGTCACTCGCTCGTTCGGCCAGCGCTAGAGCCTCCTGCGCTCGGGGCTCGACGGGCTCGCGGTCCAGGGCGGCTCGTATCTCTGGGTCGGTGCAGCCGTTCGCACAAATCAGGGTGATCGGGCCGCCTCGACGGGACTCCCTGATCCGCACTTCCCATCCGCCCGAGAGACAACCCGGGCAGACCGCCTGCCAGACCTTAATATCATGCTCCGCCCAGCGATAGGGCAGGCCGTGGGCGCGGAGGCGATGCAGGGCCTCGTCGAGCGGGCCGTCTGGGCGCGTCGCGCGGCTCACGACGCCGTCCGCGTGGGGAAAAGTACCTCTACCGGCTCACCGAGGCACGCAGCCAGCGCCTGGGCGGTCCCGAGCTGAGGCTGGGAGCGCTCCGCCTCTAGTGAGACGAGCGTCGTCCGGGAAATGCCCGCCGCGTCCGCGACTTCAGCCTGAGACCGTCCCTGTAAAAGGCGAATCCGACGGAGGTGGCTCGGCGGGCGACGACCGGGCCGTGACGTAGGGTCCTGGTCGAGATGTCCGGTCGAGGAATCCATGTGAACAGGAGCCTCCCAGAGCCTGTCATCTCCATTTCCGACAGTTATTCGGCGAAGCCTCTACGGCGTGCGGCGCGCCACGAAACAGACGATGGCCGTGCGGAAATGCGCCGCTTCTTGAGCCGGCTAGGGAAGTACGCGTTGCGCGGACGTGACGCCGACGAGAAGCCGCTGAAGATCCTCGCGGTCGCCTACGGGATTTGGTACGAGATGGAGAGCAGCCACGTCACCCACCACCTGCCGCCAATCGACTATGACCTCCCAGGACTCGCGGTCCGTAGGTTGGAGGTCCAGCGCGATCTGCGACGCAAGCTCGACCGCGAGCCGCGCGACGACGAGACGGCCGCCGCTGTCGCGGCTGACTACTACTCGGGAGACGCCTCGGTCAAGGCAGCCTGCCGCGCCGTCGAACGGCTTGCGCGCCAGGCGCGGCAGTGGGGGGCGCTCACGACCCGGCGATACTGGACGCGCACGATCGTCGAAGGCGAGGACGGCGGCTATGGCTGGTCCTACTATGGGTGGAAGGAGGTCCCCTTCCGGGCGTCTACGATTCCGGCCCGGCTGGGAGCGACCACCCACAAGCCCGGGCCGACCCACTTCATCGGCGGCCACCCGTACCCGCGCGGCACGAAAACCGAGGCGGCATCGGTCGAAGACTGACGCCGAGACCGCAACGCGAACTGCTTGGCAAACATCTAGCGCGATGCCGCACTCCACTGTAGGTCGCCCGCGAGTCCGGGCTTATTTCTGCTGTGCCGCGTGCGCGTAGTTCACGGGCGTCTCGACCAGCTCAAACACTCGGCCGCTGATCGCGTGGTGGTGGACACCAGCAACCTGTCGCAGTCGTTGGGAAAAGCCATCGCTGGCCCATGCCGCTGTCTCGATTCGGCGCGGTCCCTTTAGGCGCGCGACCATCTCGACGGCCGGAAGAAGGTCAGTGTCGTGCGTAAAGAGGATCGCAACATCGGCCGTGTTCGTAAGCACTGTCTCGGCGACCGCGAGCGCGAGTTGAACGTCGATGCCCTTCTCCACCGGCGTCTGCACCTCCGCATAGCGCGGTGGGTAGCGCAGCGGCCGTAGGCGGGGGACGATGACATCGCCCCCCTCACGCTTCCAGGCCGTGGCCTGGCGACGATTCGCGCCGAAGCCGGTCGGGTCCTTTGAGGAGCTGGGCAATCCGCGATGGATTTCCACACGCACCAGCTCCGCCGCTGCGCCGCGGCCGTTCCCGGCAGCTAAAATCCGCGCGAGCTTGAACGGGCTGAAGTTGCCGCGCTCGTTCGGTTCAGCCGTTAGCTCAAACGCATCGCGCGCCGTCTTGTAGACGTTTTGCCAGTCGATGAAGACGGCAACCCTTGGCGATCCGCCGGACATAAAAAAGATTCCCCGCCAGAGCAACCCGAAGGTCGGTCGGCGGGGAGCAATAGGTCCAGCATAACGTCTATCGGCAGGACCGACAACCCCCTTGACTGCCATTGTGCAATAGGGCACAAGCGCGGGTGCTGCAAGCCAGTCACGGTGCAGCGGCCGGGCAGGTTGGGCTCACCGTCTGCTCAGATTGGCATCTCATTGGCACATGGTTGCTCGGGCAACGACTCCGCGAGCGGGTCCGCGAACGCGCGATCCGCCATCTCGACCTCTTGTGTAGCGGGGTAGTCGGCCGCTTCTACATCAGCGCCACAAGCGGCGCCACAGGCCGGCTTTGCCGGCTGTCCTGCCGACCGCGATGTTCTTCGCGCGCCTGGCGCCCTTGCCCTTGCTGACCTGTTCGACGGTGCGGACGGTGCGTGCAGCTTTGTAGAGCGACCGGCCGAGGGTTGAGCGTGCCATGCCCCGCATCCTACGGCAGCGGGCGGAACGTCAGGCGTAGACGAGTTCGGAGCTGGCGGTCGTAGCGACCGGCTCGGGACGCAACGCGGCCAGCTTCACCGCAGGCGGGTCTTCGCCGGGCTGGGCGAGCACAAGCGCGATCCCTTCCTGAAGGCTCTCGCGCAGTTCATCGAGGTCGTCGCCGGTGGCGAACACGCCGGGGAACTCGTCCACGGTGCCCCACAGCGCCTCGTCCTCTAGACGAACCCGGATATGTAGTTGCTGGGGTCCTGGCATCCTCATCATCATAGACACAGGGGCAACGCCTAGTCCTTGAGCGCGGTCTCGCGGCGTAGCTGCGCCTCGAAGCCCTTCGAGTAGACGCGGCGCTTGTTCTCCGGGAGCGTGACCGGCCGCTGCCCGGCCTTGGTCATCTTGACCTGGTGCTTCCCGCCGCGCTCAAGCTCCCAGCCTGCCCGCTGAAGCCGCTTGATCCATCCCTTCTGCGTCGCCGGCATGGGCGCGGATCATAGCCACGCCGACCACGAAGACCGACCGAGACGCGCTCGGGAAAGCGCTGGAGACACCGGAGCAGCCCAAGGCACGCGAGCGCGACGGCGCCGGACCTCGGC
>DATCFG010000028.1:0-9828 GCA_036509655.1 Solirubrobacteraceae bacterium
CGCGGGCCCCTGGTCTGTGCCGCCGAGGTGCTCGGGCTCGTCGGTGGCGATCGTGTGGCGGCCGTTGACGTCCACTTCGTGCTTGAGGCTGTTGCCCGCGCGGCGAGCTGTGGCGGTCATGGCCATACAATGACAGTAGCATACAACGATGCAGTTGTGTTATGGTGGGCAGCATGAGCACTACCACACACATTCCGCACCCGCTACCGGCGCCGCTCGTCGAGCTGATCGCAGAGCGCTTTCGCGTCCTCGGAGAGCCGATGCGTATCCGTCTCCTGGACGCGCTGCGCGAGGCTCCGGCCACCGTCCGGGAGCTCCAACGGGCGACGGGCGCATCGCAGCAAAGCGTTTCCAAGCATCTCGGCCTGCTGCTTCGCAGCGGGTTGGTGAGCCGCACCAAGGAGGGCAACTTCTCGCTCTACGCGATCGCCGACGACGGCGTGTTCGAGCTGTGCGAGCAGGTCTGCGGTGGACTGCGCCGTCAGCTGGACGAGCTCGACGCGGTGCTGCCGTCAGGAACCGCCCGATGAACGCCGTCGCCGCCCCTCGCACGGGCGTGGTCCCCGAGCCGCCCCCGGGCGCGACCGGGCACGTCACCCGAGTGGGGCCGATCGGCCACCTCGACTGAGCACGAGCATCGGCGGGCACAGTCCGCTGACTGCACCGCACGGGATGCTCGCTCAGGGGTGTGTTGTGGGCGAGGTTCCGAGCACCTGGCCGGTGGGGCTGAGTGCTTGCACGGTGAAGTAACCGGCCGTGCTCTGTATCGGGATCGCGGTCTCAAAGCCGCTCTTGGGGACTGTTACAACCGGCGCGAGAGTGGACGGGCCGGCCCCCGCGAGCACGCGCCATTGGGTGACTTCGGTGGCGCCGTTCCAACTCGCGTACACCGTGTCGCTTCCTGGAGTGGTGGTCTTGACGGCGATCGCGGGGGATGTCGTCGGTGTCGCGTTCCAGGGAAATCGGTAGGCACGGTAGGTGGATCCGGGGGCCGGGATGTGAGCGTCGAAGAGTGTCTGGCCCGACGGGTTGAATTCGGTGAAGTATGGTTGTGCGCCCCAGCCGACGAACGAGTTGCCGTTGGGGAGCACCTGGTCGTTGCCCTGGCTGCCGGTCAGCAGTGACGGGGTGTGAACGTAGCGGCTGAGCAGGGCGACGGTGCGGTGAGCCCAGTCGATTCGCTCGCGGATGACTCTGGACTGTGAGTGCTCCTTCGGTGTGGCGCCGTCGTCGAAGATCGTGATCGTGTGGTCGGGTTGCCAGCGGATGTTGTGTTGGTAGGCGGTTCCGGTGCCCGAGCCCATCTTGAAGGTGGGGTGCTTGCCGCCGAGCCTCCACAGGATATTGCCGGTCAGCTGGTCGATCTCATAGCCCGCCCAGGTGTTGCGTGCGGAGATCAGGAAGTTGCCGTCGCCCCATGGATCGAGGGAGATCGAGTTGATGTGGAAGTAGTCCCAGGGCTGGCTGGGCGAGACAGGCGGCTTGGAGTAGGAGTCGCTCAGCGCGACGTGGCCGTAAGCGTGCCACTCGAACATCACCAGGCCGGTCTTGATGTCGACCTCTTGCAGGATCGCGTCCTGCAGCGCGCCGTCGCGCGACCCTCCGACAGAGGACAAATCGGCGTGCACGAGCGAGTAGGCCGTGATGAACGCCGAGCCCTGCGGCGTGATCTGGATATCGTGCAGATCCGCCCAGTAGCCGTTGCCGGCCCGTATCTGGGCCACGGGCCGGTAGCTCGAGTCGTAGATCTCGTCCGTGCCGAAACCGACGCCGAGATTGGCAATGTAGCCCTGCCACCACACCAGCACGAGCTGGCCCTGATAGCTCTCGACCTTGAGATCCATCGCGGCGTTTCCCTTTGGCGCCGGCTGGAACCATACGAGCCGCCCCGAACCGTCGACGATCATCGGCCCCCACTGACCGTAGCCGTGATCGGGGGCGAGGAACACATCGCCGGGCGTTGCCTGCGGCGAGGCGACGGTGACCTGCACACTCGGCGGCTGGAGGGTTGGCTGCGAGACGAAGCTCTGGACCGTGCCGGGCTTTGCCGGTGGTGGAGGTGTCATCGGGGTGAAGTGGTAATAGGCGAGTCTCGCAATCGTGAAAGTGCTGCTCACCCGTTCGCCGTGACCCGGGGGGCCCACGAGGGCACTCGCGGTGACCCTCTCGCCTTCGAGGAAGGGACGGGAAGGCAGGAAGCTCGCGCCGGTAGCGCTCGCGTATGTCTCTAGGCGCCCGCTGTGCGGGCCACTACGCGAACCGACGACCGACACATCCGCGATCTCGCCCGCCGACGCGCCGAGGAAGCTGATCTGGGTATGCGGAGAGGCGTCGGCGGTCCCATTCAGCGGCGAGAGCGACAGCGCCCGCGCACCTGTCGCCGTCACGGCTAGAAACGTCATTGCCGCGAGCAGCGCGACCGCGCTGAGCGACGCGCGGACACCCGCAGGGAGCAGGAGGGCGGGCAGCAGCGAGAGAGCGGGCAGACGCTTGCGGTCGTTCATCGAGCCTCCACATGCTGTTTGAATGGTCGAGCGGATGGGCTCAGGCCCCAAGACATCCTTGCTCCCCCCAGCTTTCACGACACGCCGGGCCCCCAGGAAGTTGCATCAGCCACATAAAAAATGACGAAGATCGCCGCAGACGTGAGCGCCGTCGCAGTGAGACGCTCAGGTCGGGGTGCCGGTGGCCAAGCGCCAGACGTTGGGCCGAACACGAGCGAGCCACTGTGCGCCGTAGGCCACGCCTGCACGCTCGGCTCGACGAAGATATGCAGGGAGCGCTCCAGAGAGATCAGCTCCCGCGCGTGGACGAACGCGACGCTTGCGATCTCCCACCGCTCGCCACTGTCGTCTTTGCGTGGCTGATCAGCTGGTGGTGGTGTAGATGAGTGAGTACAATACCTCCGTTACGTGAGGTACAATCCCTTCGTCATGTCGGGTACAATCCCTCCGCAAGGTCACCGCGAGCGGATCATCGAGAAGCTGGTGCAGGCACGCTTGCGCACCCACGGGGGCGTCCTGCTCACGGGTCCAAAGGCGGTCGGCAAGACGACCACCGCCCGCTGCTTTGCGGCCTCAGAGGTCCGTCTCGACCAGGACCGCGCGGCGCTCACCGCAGCCCAGACAGACCCGCGTCTCGTGCTCGACGGCGAGCGCCCCCGGCTTATCGACGAGTACCATCTCGCCACTGGGATCTGGAACGCCGTGCGGGGACGAATCGACGATCTCGGCGGCAAGGGCCTGTTCCTGCTCACCGGTTCATCGACTCCCGAGACCGAGGAGCAAAGTCACACGGGTGCGCGCAGGATCGCCGCGGTGCAGATGCGGACGATGACGTTGCTTGAGCGCGGCCTCTCGAGCGGCGCCGTCTCGGTGGGCGGGCTCCTCAATGGCTCCACCCCTGAGGCCACGCCACACCGGATCACAGTAACCGAGACGATCGAGGCACTTTTGATCGGCGGATGGCCAGACAACCTCACCCTCACGCCGGCCGACGCCCTCGAAGCGAACGCCGACTATCTCGACATGATCGTCCATACGGACGTCCCTCGCGTCGACGGGGCCCGACGCGATCCCGACGGAGTCCGACGCCTGCTTGCCTCCTATGCCCGCAACGTCGCGACCAACGCGAGCCTGCGGACGATCGCTCGCGCAGCAGAGAAACCACTCGGCGAGACCACCCTGCACGACTACCTGCGCGTGCTCGGACGGCTCTTCTTGATCGAGGATCAGCCGAGCTGGAAGCCACAACTGCGTTCGCGGGTGCGGCTCGCGGCGACACCAAAGCGCCACCTCGCCGATCCCTCGCTCGCAGTCGCGGCCCTCGGCGCCACACCCCAGCGGCTGCTCGGCCCTGAGATCGAGCTCGCCGGATTTCTCTTTGAGTCACAGACAATCCACGACCTGCGCGTCTACGCCCAGCCACATCGCGCGGAGGTCCGCTTCTACCGCGACAACAAGGGGCTCGAGATCGACGCGATCGTCGAGGCGGCGGACGGACGCTGGCTCGCAGCCGAGATCAAGCTCGGACACCACCGAGTGGACGAGGCAGCCCGCCACCTGCTCGCCCTCAAGGAAAAGCTCTCCCCCGCCACAAACGCCGCGTGTGGCGCCCTGCTTGTGATCGTCGCAGACACTCCCACCTACACACGACCAGACGGCATCCTCGTCACCTCAATCGCCTCCCTCGGCCCATGAGAAGCCGCGATTAAGAGCTCGACCGCTCAGCGCGACACCCGTCTCGCCGTGAGCAGTACTGTGCCGAGCTACTGCGCCTCGGCGTCTGAGCGCTTGAACCGCAGATTCAGGCGGTCGGCCGGGTCTTCGTCCGTCTTGGGCGGGTCGAACGGCCAGCTCCTCCATTCCATGGTGGATGTGCAGCGGGACGCCCTCGTAGCGCGGAGCCAGCTCGTACAGCGTCCCCACCTACAGGTCGTCTGGCGCACGCCTGTAGCGAAGGTAAACGACGCGAGAGCCGAACGTGCGTGTCTCGATCAGCTCGAGGTCGATCCTTTTCTCCAGGGGCGGGAAGTAGGGCGTGCCGCCGCCGAGTAGGACCGGGCTGACGAACAGCCGCCACTCGTCGATCAGATCCAGCTCCATGCACGCGCGGGCGAGGCCGGCGCCGCCGACGGCGATGTCCTTTCCGGGCTGTTCCTTGAGCCTCGAGACCTCCTCGCCGACGCCGTCCCTGGCCAGCCTGGTGTTGCCCACCACGCTCTCCAGCGTCGTGGAGAACACGACCTTCGGCAGGGCCTTCCAGGTCTGCCCAACTCGACGTGCTCCCCCGCCAGCGGACTCTCCTCAGCGGTCTCCCAGTAGACCATCGTTTCGTAGAGCCGCCGTCCGCAAGCTCCTCGTCGGGCACCGTCCAGTCGATCGTGCCATCGGGTCCGGCGATGTATAGCCTTTTCGCATAGGGTAGTAAACGGATCGGACGGATGCGACTCCTATGTCGGGCGTAAGGCCCGTAAATCTTTAGGTCGCTGGAGCTGCCCGTCGGGTATCGCGGTCTGCGCCTGGCTCGTTCGAGGTGCGTCGGGGCGAGGGCGTAGGATTGACCCATGCTCACGGTTGTTCAGGCGGCTCAGCGGGTCGGTAGGAGTCCGGGGACGGTGCGTCGCTGGATTCGGGAGGGTCGTCTACAGGCCAGCATGGCTAAGGGTAGGCGCCTGATCGACACGAACGCCCTCGATGAGGTGCGCGACGAGATGTATCCGATGCTTCCGCTGCCGCCGGAGTGGCAGAAGCTCGAGGACGGTACGCCCGCGCCGAACTGGGTCGCCGCGGTCGCTCTGTCGCGCCTCGGGCGGTGAAGCTCGCGATCGACGCGAGCGTGGCGGTCGCCGCGTCGGCGAATCCGCTTGGGTTTGAGCGGTTTCGCCGTTTTGAGCTGATTGCTCCGCCGTTGATGTGGATCGAGTCGCTCTCCACCTTGCATGCGATGCAGTGGCGTGGCGAGTTGCGTTCCGAACAGGCTGAGCCGATGCGCGACCGGGTCCTGGCGGCGCCGGTGTCGCGGCAGGAACCGGATGGGCTCGGGTATGAGGCGTGGAAGGTCGCCAACGAGTTGGGTTGGGCTAAGACCTACGACGCGAACTACGTGGCCCTGGCTCGTCTGTTGAAGTGCCAGCTCGTGACGTTGGATGCGCGGATGCGCCGTGGGACGGCCCGGCTGGGTTTTGTGGTTGGGCCGACCGAGATTTGAAGTCGCGGCTCGAACGGCTACGCTGCCGGCCGCGACGCGCCAGGCTGCGGTGGGGTCGACTACGATCCGCGCATGATCGAACCAGGAGACGACGCTCCCGACTTCGAGCTGCCCGACCAAGACGGTCGCGCGGTGAAGCTCTCGGACTTTCGCGGCCAGCCCGTCGTCGTCTACTTCTATCCAAAGGCCGAAACCCCAGGCTGTACTACCCAGGCGTGTGGCGTGCGCGATCACCTGGCGGACTACGAGCAGGCTGGAGCGGTTGTCCTGGGGATCTCCCCCGATCCCGTCGCGAAGGTCAAGAAGTTCCACGACAAGGAGGGACTGAATTTCGCGCTGCTCGCCGATGAGGATCATGCGGTTGCCGATACCTATGGGGTTTGGGTCACGAAGAAGCTCTACGGTCGCGAGTATCTCGGCAACGAACGCACGACGTTCATCATCGACTCCGCCGGGAAGGTCGCGGAGGTTCTGCGCAAGGTCAAGCCGGCCGAGCACGATGCGCTGGTCTTGAGCGCGCTCGCCGAAGCTAGCCTCTGACTGGCGCGGAGATATGGCTGCGGCGGCGGAGACGGCACAGCCGCGCTCCGGTCACTCAGTAGTAGGCGCCCATTCCCCGCATTGCGTGTCCCATTGTCCGTGGGCGTGGTCGGCGAGCACGGGGTCGAGGAAGGCGGCGGCGCGAGCGAAGGCAGCGGAGAGGTCGCTCTCGGCTTCAACCGTGGTGGCGAGGCGTTTGTAGGGGTCGGCCCAGGTGGTTGGGGGCGGCGGAAGGCTGGAGGGTAGGGGCTGGCGGGCGCGCTCCGCGAACGTGCTCTGCAGGGCGCCGCGCAGGTCCTCAGCGGTGATAGTCGCGGAGCTCTCGATCAGCAGGATGTCGACGAGGTCCTTCGGTCGGGTGCTGGGTCGTTTGGACTCTCCATAGGTGCGGGTGTAGGCGTGCACCTTCTCGGCCAGGTGCTGTGGGATCGGGATCGCTGGAACCGCGAGAGGCTCGATGCCGGCGAAGGACAGCGACTGTGAGGTGTGGATCGTGTCGGGCGTCCAGGAGATCCTCTCGCTGAATCCGATGTCGACGAGGAATTGCTCGAAGGTCCGGCCGGCGAGCTGGGCAGTGACGTGGAAGCGTACGGCGGAGAACTCGTCGGTGTCTTCCAGCTCGTCGGTTCTCATGGCGGCGAACGTGAAGTAGTCGTCCATCGTGAGTTGTTGCGCGGCGGTGATGTCGCGGATCGCGGCCTGCTCGTCATCGTCGCGTCCGAGGTCGATGTCCTTGGTGGAGCGCGTGGCGATGGCGAGGCGGAAGTTCAGCGCGAGTGCGCCCTTGAGCACCCAGCGATCATGGCTTTGGTGATGCGTCCCAGCTGGACGGCGATGAGTTCATCCTCGTCGGCTGGGGCGTTGGCGATCACAGCGCGCTCGCCGGCGAGGAGTGCTCCCGGGTCGAGCAGTGCTTGCCGGACTTGCTGAAAGACGTAGTCGTCGAGCTCGTTTGCGCGGATGTTGCGCTCGGGACAGCGGCGGTCCTCGCCGCCGGCGCGCAGGAGATCGTGGTTGCGGCAGTAGTAGTAGCGATGGAAGGTACCGTTGCGTCCGCGTAGCTTGTGACAGTTGCAGCCGACGTGACAGTGGCCGCACTCGATCAGGCCGCGCAAGAGCCATGCGCCGGGTTCGGCGCCACGTGGGTTCCACTTCGTGTTCTCACGACTGACACGCTTGGGGCGCTCGAACGTGTCGCGGTCGATGACCGGTGATACCGGGATCGCGATCCACTCCTCGCGTGGACGATCGCGGTGTCGGGTCTTTTGGTGGCGTTGTCCACGGCGCGGCGCGGCGGCCTCGATGTACTCGCGACGGTTGTAGTAGACGGTGCCTATGTACGCCTCGTTGTTGAGCAGCCGCCCAATCGTGGAGGTACCCCACATCGGCTTGCCGGTCGGTGAGGGAACACCACGTTTGTGCAAGTCACGCGCGATTTGACGGATCGAGTTCTCACCATCGACGTAGGCACGGAAAATATCGCGCACGACTTGGGCCTCGGGCTCGAAGATCTCGATCCGGGAGGGGCCGCCATCGTCGGAGCGAACGCGACGATGACCGTAGGACATCTTCCAGAACGGGACATCGCCGGCGCGAGCGCGATGCAGCTTGCCGCGACGGTAACGCTCCGCGATCTTGGCATTCTCATACTCGGCGATCACGCCCTGCATTTGCACCAGCAGCGTGGCCTGCGGATCCTCACCAAGCGCTGGGCCTTGCAGGAACTGCACGGTGACATTGAAGCGCTCAAGCTCCTCGAGGATCAGACCTGGTAAGCGTAGGCGCGCGCGAGACGATCAGCGCATAAGCACAGCACGCCATCGAGCACTCCGGCCTGGGCAGCGTCACGCAGACGATCAAGCGCGGGGCGATCCAGCCGCGCGCCGGAATAACCATCGTCGACGAACTCCTCCACGATCTCATGTCCCTCCGCTTCTGCCGCGCCACGCAGCGCCTCAAGCTGCGAAGCGACCGTGCCGCGCTCGGACTGGCGTTCGGTGGACACGCGCGCGTAGAGACCAACGTTCACCGCCCGACCGCCCGTGAACGTTGCGCCGATTCCCGCGCGAGCAGAAAACCGAAGACCTCCGCCAGCTGCGCCTCGCGGGGATCCTCTGCGCCTGACCACGGCGGGCGAGATGCGCCAACCAGCGAGCCCAGATAGACGGGCTCCGCGGTGGGCCAGCTGATCAATCCCGCCAGCCCGCGGTGCGCGAGCCGCCGCGCGGCCAGCCGCTCATCGATCCTCTCACCCGCGAGCACCAGCGCGCGCAACTGCTCGTAGTCGGCCTGCGCCGGCTCGGAGATCGGCCAGAACCGTTCGCTCACCGTCCCCCTCCAAGCACCCGCTCCACCGTCCGCCGGTGCAAACTCACACCCATCGCCCGCTCCAGCTCCGAGGCCAGATCGATCGCTGATACCTCTGGGCGCTCGCGGTGACGATCCCGCAGGAAGGTAAGCACTTCTGGTGAGAGCTTCAGCGGGCCTCGCCGGCCTGGGCGCTCGTCGAGCAGCCCAACCATCCCCGCTTGCTCGAACGCTGCCGTGACCAGGTAGAACGACGCGCGAGAGTAGCCATGCGCCGCCGCGGCAGCAGTCGCTGTCTCGCCGTCCATCACGTGAGCGCGCAACATCTCGTACTTCACCTGAACCTTGTCGAAGCAGGCAAAGAACTCCGGGTGCGCCAAGAACGCCTGCGCCATCACAGCATCGGGCGCGGGGTGCAACAGCCCCGCCCCCTCCAACGCCCGATAGCGCGCAGACTCCTCCATCCAAGCTCACCCGACCCACTTCGCCCGTTGTCCAGCCATAAACGCCGCTCTCGCTATCTCGACTCGTCTGTTCATCGATAACCGCCGCGCACAGCCTAAAGAACCGCTCAGACAGAAGAAGCGGCGGCCTAAACTGGTAGACAGTGCGGCCATCTTCGTTAGACACTATCGTCCGCCTCGTCACTCGGACCGACCCGCCGAGAACGCCGTCGATTGGCCGCCCTACGGTACAACTCCGCATCCAGCACGCTCACCTCACGGACCAGAACACCCCGGTAGTTCAGGGTTACGTTCCCTTGGTGATAACGACGGTCGCGTGGTGAAGGAGACGGTCGAGCATCGCCGCCGCGACGGTCGTGTCCTCGAAGATCTGACCCCAGCCGGTGATGTCCCTGTTGGTCGTCAAAACGATGGATCCGCCCTGGTAGCGGCGGCTGATGACCTGGAAGAGGTGCGCGGCGGCCTCGCCCGCCATCGGGAGATATCCCAGCTCATCAACGACGAGCACAGCCGGTCCGCCCCAGAAGCGCATCGTGGTTTGCCAGCGGCCCTCGAGGGCGGCCTTCGCGGTCTTGGCGACCAGGTCCGCGGCGGTGGTGTAGTAGACGCGGTAACCGGCCTTCACCGCCTTCAGGCCCAACGCGATCGCGAGGGTCGTCTTGCCGACACCGGGTGGCCCGATGAACAAGACGTTGGCTTTCTCCTCGACGAATCTGAGGGTGGCGAGCTCCTCGATCAGACGCCTGTCAAGGCTGGGCTGCGCGTCGAAGTCGAACTCCTCCAGGGTCTTGGTCTGCGGGAACCCAGC
>DATCFG010000029.1:0-17260 GCA_036509655.1 Solirubrobacteraceae bacterium
GGGCTTTCATACAGATGGACGTGCTCACCCGTGAGGGGCGTGCGTCCGCAGTCGGCGCAGCGATGACGGTCGGCCTCGAGCGCCCCGACACCACGACGAAGGAGGAAGCGCTCGAGCTGCTCGACATGGCTTGCGGTGACCATGGTCTGAAGGATTCGCTCTCACGAGCAAGGTTCCTGCCGGTTTGGAGTAACCGCAGGAGGGGTATGAGCCAAAAGGTGCAAGAATGGCTTCGGGTAGACAAGGAGCAGAGATGCAGACACTTACGTCGGGAACCATCACGGGAGCGGGCTCGTTTCGCTGCCAGGGCTGCGACTACGTGCTCACGCTGATCGGCTCCGAAACGCTCGGGGACTGCCCGCGGTGCGGTGGGGAGGACTTCGCCCGCGCGTCGCTGTTCCGCGCCGGGCGCATCGACCACGGTGGCCTGGCGCGCGAGAGCACGCTCGCGCAACGGGGCGAGCGAGACTTTGATAACCAGGAAACGCTGACGCGTAGCGGGCCGCCGGGGGATCTCTCGCAGACCGAACGCGACGCGTTGCTGGCCGAAGCGAGGGCGCGAGTCGGGCAGCCGGGCGAGTATGTCGTCTACGAGGAGAGCGGCGAGTGGCGTACGGTGGCGCTCACGCGCGAGTGGACGCGGATCGGTCGGTCGCTCGCGGCCGATGTGCGCTTTGACGACCCGACAGTCTCACGACGGCACGCGCTGATCGTGCGCCAGCCCGACGGGGTGCGGGTGCTCGACGATCGCAGCTTGAACGGCGTGTTCGTGAACGGCGCGAGGATCGAAGGGAAGACCTTGGAAGACGGCGATGAGATCCTCGTCGGGCGCTACCGCCTGAGCTTTCTCAGCGTCGCCTCCGAGTAAATCGATCCTTGCGGCCCAGCCCGGCAGCGGAAGACTGGTCAAAGGCGGGGTCGAGGGTCTCGCAACGCCCGGGCGCGCCGGCCGCGTAGTATCGCCCGCGCATGGCGAAGGAGACCGAGACGATCGCCGTGCTCTCCCAGAAGGGGGGCACCGGCAAGACCACCGCCGTGAGGACCCTCGCCGACGCTCTGCGCCGGGCGGGCGTGCGCACGCTGGCGGTGGATCTCGACCCACAGGGGAACCTGTCGGACTACTTCGACGTGGCGCCGGACGCCGAGCCGACGATCGCCGACGTGCTCTCGGGGCGCGCGAGCGCGGCCGAGGCGATCCACGACGACCTGATCCCCGCCAACCTGAGCCTCGCCGAGGCCGAGCTGATGCTCGGCGGGAAGATGGGCCGCGAGCTGACGCTGCGGCGAGCGCTCGCGAAGGCGCCGAAGGAGTACGCGGTGATCATGATCGACTGCCCGCCCTCGCTCGGGCTGCTGACCGTGAACGCGCTCGTGGCGGCCGATCGCGCGCTCCTGACCGCCGAGGCCCAGTACTTCGCGCTGCAGGGGGTCGAGCAGGCGATGGAGGTGATCGAGCTCGCGCACGACAGCCTCAATCCCGACCTGCGGCTGCTCGGCGTGCTGCTGAACCTCGCCGACATGCGCACGGTCCATTCCCGCGAGGCGCTCGCGTCGCTGAAGGAGCGCTTCGGCGAGCAGGTCTTCGAGACCGTGATCCGCTCCTCGATCGCCTACGCCGAGTCGGCCGAGCGCGCGAAGTCGATCCTCGACCACCGCCCCGACCTCGGCGCCGACTACCTGGCGCTGACCGACGAAGTGCTCGCGCGGCTGCGTAGCTGACGGACTTCCCAATCTCCGACCGGACCGGCGTTCAAAGCCGACACAAAACCGTCGCATCGACGTCGCATCGACGTCGCACTTTTTAGATAAATCTGGCGGGGGTGGTGTTTGTCTTTTTTAACTGCGTGATACCATAGTTAGACGCAGATAAAAAAGTAGATGGTCTCTTTTCCCGCTGGCACACTTTCGGCACATCTCTGACACATCCCGGGCACACTTGGAGAACACCCCGGGCACACTTGGAGAACATCCCGGGCACACTTGGAGAACACCCCGGGCACACTTGGAGAACACCCCGGGCACACTTGGAGATCGAGACGAGCTCGAGACGAGAATCGAGAGTCAGAGCTCCCCGACGTAGGCCCCCTGCGGCTCGAACGGCGCCCGCAGTAAGGTCGCCCAGCCGTCGGCTAGCTCCGCGCGCAGCTTCTCGACGACGGCGCCGGTCTGCTCGTAGAAGCACCACACGAGCACCGTCGGCCCGGCGCCCGAGATCGTCGCGCCGAGCGCGCCCATCTCGCGGGCGCGCAACGCCAACTCGTAGGAGCGGGGAAACAGCGGCGCGCGGCGCGGCTCGTGCAGGCGGTCGTGCAGCCCCCGAGCCACCAGATCCCAGTCGCCGCGGGCGAGGCCGAGCGTGAGCAGCGCGGTGTGGGCGACGTTGAAGACGGCCTCCCCGAGCGGGACCTCCGCCGGCAGCGCCGCGCGCGCCTCGCGCGTGCGCACCACCTCGGCCGGCACGACCGCCAGCGCCTCCAGACCCGTGGGGGGCTCGAAGCGCACGGCCTCGCCGTCGGCGCAGATCACGAACCCGCCACGCAGCGCGGCCGCGACGTTGTCGGGGTGCCCCTCCAGCTCACTCGCCAGCGCCAGCAGGTCGGCGTCCAGCTCGAACAGGTGATCGGCCGCCATCAGTCCGGCTACGATCGCCGACGCGCTCGAGCCGAGGCCGCCGGAGAGCGGGATCTGAGAGCGGATCCGGAACGTGAATCCTGCCGCCGGGTGCAGCCGCTCGAACGCCCGCACGCACAGGTTCTCACGGCCCCGCGAGACCGCCAGCTCGGTCTCGACGGCGAACTCGCCCGTCTCCTCGACCTCCAGCTCGAGGTGCAGCGCGAGCGCCGCGGCCATGCAGTCGAAGCCCGGGCCGAGGTTGGCCGAGGAAGCCGGCACGCGCACGACGCGGCGACGGATCATCCCCGCGTGCCCACCTGCGCCCGAGCCGGCCGCGCACCGAAGGCGGGCGCACACATGGCCTGCCTACGCAGGATCACCCAGGACCGCCTCCTCGAGCGCGGCCGTCTCCGCGACGCAGGGGATCACCACGCCGCCGTTGTGCACGAGCGCCGTCTCCGGGTCCTTGATGCCGCGACCGGTGAGCACGCACACGATCTGCCGCGCGCCCTCGGCGCCGTACTTGAGCAGCCCCGCCACCGAGGCCGCCGAGGCCGGCTCGCAGAACATCCCTTCCTTCGCCGCGAGCAGGCGGTAGGCGTCGAGGATCTCCGCGTCTGAGACCGCACGGATCGCCCCGCGCGACTGCGTCGTCGCCGCCATCGCGTCCTCCCAGCGCACCGGGTCCCCGATGCGGATCGCGCTGGCGACCGTTTCCGGGTGCTCGATCACCCTGCCCTCAACCAGCGGCGCGGCGCCCTCGGCCTGGAAGCCGAACAGCTTCGGCGCCGCCCCCACCTCCTGAAATCCGCGCCAGTAGGAGGTGATGTTGCCGGCGTTGCCGACCGGGATGCAGAGCGCTTCCAGCTCGCCGTCGAGCGCCTCGTGGATCTCGAACGCGGCGGTCTTCTGACCTTCGATGCGGTATTCGTTGACCGAGTTCACGAGCACGATCGGATGCGTGTCGGCCAGCTCGCGCACGAGCTTCAGCGCCTGATCGAAGTTGCCCTGCAGCGAGATAACGCGCGCGCCGTGGATCAGCGTCTGGGCCATCTTCCCCTGCGCGATCTTCCCCTCGGGGACGATCACCGCGCAGGTGATGCCCGCGCGCGCGGCATACGCCGCCGCGCTGCCCGCGGTATTTCCCGTCGATGCGCAGATCACGGCCTTGGCGCCGTCGCGCACCGCCGCCGAGACCGCGCAGGTCATCCCGCGGTCCTTGAACGAGCCGGTCGGGTTGGCGCCCTCGAGCTTCAACCGCACGGTCGCGCCGACGAGCTCCGAGAGCACCGGCGCGCGCAGCAGCGGCGTCGAGCCCTCCTGCAGGCTGACCAGGGGATCGCCCGGCTCGAACGGCAGCCGCTCGCGGTAGCGCTCGATCAGCGGCACGTGCGCGCCGGTCGGCGGGATGCCTTCGACAACGGGGACCTTCACGGCGGCTTGGTTCATCTGAACTCCTTTTTGCATACGCACCCACATGGACACGTAGGGCAAGCTGGGCAAATCTGAAAGGGCCCGCCCACCCCGCGTGGCGTACTACGTACGCGAGCGACCGAGGACGCTGGCCGATCCCGGATGATCGGTCCAGCGCCGCCATACGTGTTCATGTGAACTCCTCTTCGATCACGCGGATAGTCCGTGGGGTAGAGCGTATGAACTCCGAAGCCCGCAGCAGCGCGACGGCCGCGCGCAGGCGCGACTCCGCGACCTGATGGGTGACCATCACGAGGCGCGCGTGCTCGCCGAGGCCGCGCTGGAGCACCGACTTGATCGACACGCCCTGCTCGCCCAGCACCAGCGTGACGGCCGCGAGCACGCCGGGGCGATCGGCCACCTCGAGGTGCAGGTAGAAGGCGCTCGGGACGTCCTCGAGCAGGCGCAGCTCGAGGGGCGGGGCGGGCGGACGCGCGCCGCCGGTCATCACGCTCACGACATCGCCCAACACCGCGCTCGCGGTCTGCAACCCGCCGGCGCCCGGGCCGGACATCGTGATCTCGGTGATCGCCTCCGATTCGACGGTCACCGCGTTGAACGGGCCGGAGACCGAGGAGAGCGGATGCCCGGCGTAGAGGAAGGCGGGGTAGACGCGCACCGACAGCCCGCCGTCGCGACGCTCGGCGGTCCCGATCAGCTTCAGCCCGAGGCCGAGCTCGCGGGCGTACTCGAGGTCGTCTGCTTGCAGGTGCTCGATCCCCTCGTAGGGGACGTCGTCGAGGTGCACGGGCGCGCCGAACGCGAGCCGCGCGAGGATCGCCATCTTCGCCGCCGCGTCGCGCCCGGAGACGTCGTCTGAGGGATCCGCCTCGGCGTAGCCGAGGCGCTGCGCCTCGGCGAGCGCCTGCGCGTAGGTGCTGCCGCGGGTCATCTCCGAGAGGATGAAGTTGGTCGTCCCGTTGACGATCCCGTGGATGCGCTCGATCGGCGTCGCCGCGAGCGACTCCTCGAGCAGCCGCACGACCGGCACCGCGCCGGCGACCGCGGCCTCGAAGCGCAACCGCACGTCGCGCTCGCGCGCAACCGCGAACAGCTCCTCGCCGTGCTGTGAGAGCAGCTGCTTGTTCGCGCTCACGACGCTCCTGCCGGCGCGCATCGCCGCCAGCAGGTGCTCCCGCGCCGGTTCGATTCCGCCCATCACCTCGACGATCAGGTCGGCCTCCCCAAGGATCTCCGCGAAATCGCCGCGCGAGCGCGTCAGCACTCCCGAGACTACGGGCGCGCGGCCGTTGAAGCGCTCAATCTCCCCGGCGCGCTCGGCGAGCAGCGCGGCGAACGCCGCGCCGACGGTGCCGTGGCCGAGCAGGCCGACTTTGAATGGTTCAGCGGACATCGCGAGAGATCAAATCATCGAAGCTCTCGCGGCGCACGACCACCCGCGCGGAGCCCTCGCGGCAGAAGATCACCGGCGGGCGGGGAACCCCGTTGTAGTTGCTCGCCATCGCGTACCCGTAGGCCCCGGTCGCGGGCGTGACGATCACGTCGCCCGGGCGCGGATCGTCGAGCAAAGCCTCGCGCACGATCACGTCGCCGGACTCGCAGTGCTTGCCGGCGAGCACGCACGGCGTGGAGCCGCCGAAACGGTCGGCGACGTGCGCTTCGTAGGTGGCGGAGTAGAGCATCGGGCGCAGGTTGTCGGACATCCCGCCGTCGACCGCGACCCAGGTGGAGACGTTGCGCTTGACGCTCTCGACCGTGTACAGCGTCACCCCCGCGTTCGCGCACAGCGCGCGGCCGGGCTCGATCAGCAGGCGCTTGCCCGGCGCGTCCATCCCGCGCTCGCGCGCCGCGGCGAGGAGCGTGGCGACGTACTCCTCGATCGACGGCGGGCGCGGCTGGGACTCGGTGTAGGCGACCCCGAGACCGCCGCCGAGGTCCCACACCGCGAAGTCGCCGAGCTTCGCGAGCTCCGCCACCTCGCGGCGGAAGGGCTCGAGCTCGAGCAGTTGCGAGCCGACGTGCGCGTGCAGGCCGGCGAGGGAGAGCCCGTCGATCCCTTCGACCCGCGCGATCGCCGCCGCGGCGTCCGCGATCGAGAAGCCGAACTTCGAGTTTGCCTGGCCGGTCGAGATCTTCTCGTGCGTCTCGCCCCTTACGTCGGGCGTGACCCTGATCAGGACCTCTTGGGGGCCCTGGGCCACATGTGGCCCAGGGGACCGCGGCGCATGCGCCGCGGTCGGAGATGCCGCATGCGGCATCTCCCGGGACGGCACATGTGCCGTCCCGTCGGCGGGCACATGTGCCCGCCGAACAACATCGTCATTCGCGCCGTCCAGTAACCGCTCCAGGCGGTCGAGCTCGTCGAAGTTGTCCACCACGATCAAGCCGACATGCGCGTCGAGCGCGATCGCGAGCTCGGCTTCGGACTTCGCGTTGCCGTGCATCACGATTCGCTCTCCCGCGAAGCCCGCGTTCAGCGCCAGCCAAAGCTCGCCGCCGGAGGCCACGTCGCACCAGAGGCCCTCCTCGGCGAACAGCGCGAGCACGGCGGTGCAGGGGAACGCCTTCGAGGCGAACGCGACATTGAAGTCCGCCCCGCCGATCTCCGCGCCGGCCTGCACGAACGCGCGTGCCCGCGCGCGCAGGTCATCCTCGGCGACGATGTAGGCGGGGGTGCCGAACTCGCGCGCGAGCTCGATCGTGTCGCAGCCGCCGATCTCCAACCGGCCGCGCTCGTTCAGCCGGCTGCCGAGCGGGAAGACCCGCGAAAGACTTGTCCCTGTGGCCATCCCGGTGATTATCGCCTGCGGACTCGAGACAGCGTCGGGAGGCGCCGCGCTTTAGGTCACGACAATCCGCTTCTGCCACAATCCACGCCGATGGCACGCTCCCGATCGGACTTCGGCAAAGACACCGGCCTGCAGGCGCGGATGCTGCTCACGATGTTCCTGCTCGGCCTGCTCTACGTCGTCTTCATCGGCGTGCTCATCGCCGTCGGCGCCGGCGCCGGCATCATCGTGATCGTCGCACTCGTGATGCTCGGCGGCCAGCTGTTCGCCTCCGACAAGATCGCGCTCGCCACGCTCGGCGCCAAGGAGGTCTCCCCCGCGCAGGCGCCGGAGCTGCACGGGATCATCGAGCGCCTCTGCGTCCAGGCCAACCTGCCCAAGCCGCGCGTCTGCCTGATGGACACATCGATGCCGAACGCGTTCGCGATGGGCCGCTCGCAGAAGTCGGCGACCGTCTGTGCGACCACCGGCATCCTCTCGCTGCTCGAGCCGGCCGAGCTCGAAGGCGTGATGGCGCACGAGCTCACGCACGTGATCAACCGCGACGTGATGGTGATGACGCTCGCCTCGTTCTTCGCCACGCTCGCCGCGACGATCGCGCAGTTCGCCCTGTTCTTCGGCGGCGGCTACGGCAACAGCGAAGAGGAGGAGGACATCATCGTCGTCGTGCTCGTCTCTGTCGCGGTCTACGCGATCTCGTTCGTCCTGCTCCGAGCGCTCTCCCGCTACCGCGAGTTCGCCGCCGACCGCGGTTCGGCGGTGCTCACGGGAAGGCCCTCGGCGCTCGCGTCGGCGCTGTTGAAGATCAGCGGCACGATCGAGCGCACGCCCAGCCAGGACCTGCGCAAGGCGGAAGGGATGAGCGCCTTCTTCATCCTCCCCGCGCGGACGAAGAAATCGATGATGAACATCTTCGCCGACCACCCGCCGCTGGAGGCGCGCCTGGCGGCGCTGGAGCGGCTGGAGTCCCAGCTGCAAGGCACGAAGTAGGCATGGCGACCTCGGCGACCTCGGCGACCTCGGCGACCTCGGCGACGGGACGCTAGTCCGTGGGCCTGCGCGACGTCCTCACCGGTCGCCACTCGGTCGCCGCACCCGCCCCCGATCGCCTGTTCGCGATCTCCACCGCCTACATCGCGCTGCAGTCAGAACACTCGATCGACCCATCGGGCGCCGCCGCGATCGTCTTCCAGGCTTTGGCGACGAGCGAGTTCGAATCGACGCTCCGCGAAATGGAAGAAGTCGTGAGGGCCACCGGCGGGGACTCCGGGACGACCGTCTCCACGCGGGACGACTCCTTCGGCTATCGCTGGATGGTCCTGCGCAACCCCCCTGCCACACCCAGCGTCGAAGACCTCGCGGTCGGGATCAACGCCGTCTCGGGCTCGATCGAGACCGCGGGCTACGGCGAGCGCCTGCTGTGCGCGGTGTTCGCGTTCGTCGACGCTCAGAAACGTCCGCTGTACTTCATCTACAACTACAAGCGCGGCTTCTGGTATCCGTTCGTGCCCGTCGGCTCGGCCGACACAAACGAGCGCTCGACCGAGCGCGAGCTCCAGCTGAAGGCGCAGATGGGCTCCGAACTGCCGATCGAGCCGGAACTGGAGCGTTGGTTCCCGCTCTGGGGCATCCTTCTCTGACGGCCGTGGACGCTGCGCATTTCTGCGTCCTCGGCCGCTCGCGTGACCGATCATCCGGGATCGGCCAGCACGCCACGCGACCTGCGTCCTTGAACTGCTTGGTCCACAACCGTCAGACGCTCAATCCATCAGTCCGGGATAAGGCCGTGCCCTGAGAACTCGCTCTGCGCCTCCTCGAGCGTGATGTCGGGCGGCGGCAGCGTCAGATCCGAGCCCCTCAGGTCGTCGTCCTCCAACTCCGAGCCTTCGTCGCGAATAAGCTTTAGTAGCTTCTCGTAACAAGCGTGGAAACGCTCGCTGTCACCGGCCTCGACGGCGACCTGGCAGGTGTCATCGAGCTCGTTCAGGCGCTCCAGAGCCTCGCCCTTCAGCTCGTACTGCCCCTCTGTCGACACGCGCACGATCATGCCTGCCCACCCTCTGCCGGCTGCGCATCCGCGGACTGAGGCTCCTGGCCACCCTCGGCTGGAGCCTCAATCTGAGCGGGCGAAGCGGAGGCGCCTTGGCCGAGTTCCCCCTTCATCTTCGCCAGCTCCTCGTCGACCGCCGGCTGGCTGGAGAGCTGCTTGAGCTGACGGTCGATGTCGTCTTCGCCGGAGCCGAGCGCCGTGACGTCGTCGAACGTGCCCGCCGCTTCGAGCTCGGATACGGCGTCGGCGCGCGCTTTCATGTTTTCGGTCTTGTCGACCGCGCGCTGCATCGCCAGACCCACGTCGGCCATCTGCTCGCCCACGCCGGTCGCCGCTTCGGAGATCTGCACCTGCGCCTCGGCCGCGGAGTACTGCGCCTTGATGACCTCCTTCTTCGTCCTGAAGGCCTCGATCTTCGCTCTCAGTTTCTGCTCGGAGTCGGTCAGCTTCTGCTGCTGGTCTTCGAGTTCTGTGACCTGGGTGTCGAGCCCCTGCAGCTCGGTCTGGGCGACGTTCTTGCGCTCGAGCGCCGTCCTTGCCAGATCCTCCTGGCCGCCGGAGACCGCCTGGCGGGCCTGCGTGTCGAGCTTCACCACGCTCTGCTTCAGCGTCGTCTCCTGCATCTGCAGGCGCTTCTTCGCGGTCACGACATCGGCGATGCCCTTCTTCACGTTCTGCAGCTGTTCGACCTGCTTCTGGTAGCTGTAGTCGAGCGTCTCGGCAGGATCTTCGGCCCGGTCGAGCAGTTTCGAGACCTTCGCCTTTACGACGGTTGACATGCGCCCGGTCAGACCGGCCATCTGATCCTCCTATTGCTGTTTCTTCGAACGAGGCTCTGAGGCCTCGCTCAAGCCTAGCCGACCCTGGGTCCGGGCAGAGCACCTCGCGCGGCGCAGGCGCCGATCCCGACAGGTCCCCGTCTCAGAACACGTCGTCTCAGAACACGTTCTCAGAGACCGAGCGGGTGACGCATGACGAAGCCTCCGTTGCGCTGACGCAGCGGGCGCCAGCGCGGGCCCTGCTCGTTCGACGGGTCGTCGGCGGCGCTGGTATCCAGGCGCAGCCCGGCGACCGTCATGTAGGCGTGGCCTCCGTTGGCGAAGATCGCGACCCAGCGCCCGGCGCCGTGCGAGCCCCAGTCTTCGAATTCGGAGGAGTCCTCCGGGGTCTGCAGCAGGTTGGCGCCGTGCAGCGCGTAGGAGACGGTGCCCGAGCAGTCGTACCCGGGCGAGACGAACGAGGCGTGGCCGCCGCCGTAGATGTAGGGCAAGCCGATCAGTTCGTTGCCGGCCCAGACGATCTCCTGCACCGCCGCCGGCACCGACATCGGGGCCGCCGCGAGCCCGTCCACGTAGCGGGCGATCGTGCCCGGCACGAGCAGCTCCGGCTTCGTGTCCGCCGTCGTCCCGACGGGGCTGCCGCCGGTCGAGCCGCCGGCCTGTCCCGCGGGCGTGGGGGGAACGTATGGGATGACCTGGCCGGTCACGGTTTTCTCATACACCGGGCCGGTGTAGGCGATGTTCGGCGTGGGCGCGGTGACCGGGTCTGTGTGCACCGGTTTCGCGGGTCTCGCCGGGGTCGTGGGCGTCGCCCCTCCGCTCGCTGCCGGGGTCGGCGTCGCGGCGGCGACGCCGCCGGTCTCCGCGGCCACGGCGGGCGTGGCCGCCACGGCCAGGACCATCAAGCTGGACAGAATCGCGCTGAGAGTATGCAGCCGCAAAACAGTTCCTCTTTCGTCGGCCTGCGGGGTTAGCTGACGGGCTAGCGCTGAAAGAGCCTGCGCTTCTCACGGTTCACCGTGGGATTCGCCCCAACAACTTGGGTCCCCCGTTCCCTGACATCTAGCCAGGGATTCGGCGTTCGGGCGGCAGACTAGCAAAGTGCAATGACGCTTGCACGGGTTGCACGTCGTTTCGCAGGTTCATCCCGCAAATGGCGGGCTTCTGCGGATCGTCGAGGTCTCCTCCGGACTTTTCCGGCCGTGCATATCAGCCGCCGCCCGGAGCTCTCGCGGAGCACCGCTTCGTGCGCTGGGACGCCCGATAGTGTCCCGCCCATGGTGTCCCGCCCATGAACGCCCACGCGCACCGCCCTGTGGCGGCCCTGCTCGTCTGCGCAGTGGCGCTCGCGGGTTGCGGCAAGTCGGCGCCTTCGTCCTCGAGCGCCTCCGGCGGGCCGATCGCCCAGGTGAGCAGCGCGGGCGCGGGGGGCCTGTCGACGAAGAACACGACGCGACTCGGGGGCTCCGATCCGGCGACCGACGCGGCGGCGGTGGCGCGCGCGGTCTATCCAGGTCTCACCTCCGGCACACGGCCCCGGGCGGTCGTGCTGGTCGACGAGCACGACTGGCCGGCGGCATTGATCGCCTCCGTTCTCGCGAGCGCGCCACTCGGCGCGCCGCTGCTGTACAGCGAAGGCTCCACCCTGCCCGCCGTCAGCTCCCAGGCGCTCGCCGCGATGCGCCCCACCGGCGACGGCCAGGCCGGCGGCGCGCAGGTGATCCGGATCGGAGCCGCGAGCACCCTGCCCGTCGCGCCCGCCGGCTATCGCACCGCGACACTCACCGCGAGCGACCCACCCGCGCTGGCGGTCGCGGTGGCGCGGCTCGCCGGCCGTACGCACGGCGTCGCTCCCCATCAGGTGATCGTCCTCTCTGAAGACGCCCCGCCCGCGCTCGCGATGCCCGCCGCGGGCCTCTCCGCCGAGAGCGGCGCGCCGATCCTGCTCGTCGGCTCCGTGAGCGTCCCCGCGGCGACCCGCTCGGAGCTGGCCGGCCTGCACCGGCCGTCGATCTACCTCGTCGGCCCGTCAGCCCTGCACGGCCAAGTGCTCGCCGCGCTCGCGCGGCTCGGGTCCGTCAAGCCGATCGGCGGCGACTCAGGCGCTGAAGCCGGGACGGGAGGGAACGGGGCGGGCGGGGACCCCATCGAAAGCGCGATCGCGGTCGCGCGCTTCGTCGACGGCTCGTTCGGCTGGGGCATCCACGAACCCGGCCACGGTCTCGTGTTCGTGAACCCCACCCGGCCACTGGACGCGCCCGCGGCCGCGTCGCTGTCGGCCAACGGCGACTTCGGCCCGCTGCTCCTGCTTGGCGCTTCCGGTCCGTCCGCCCGTGACTCGCTTGCGGGCGCTGTGGTCTCCCCCGCGCTCACCGCCTACCTCAGCGACATCAAACCGGCCTACTCCCCTCAGGTCCCGCCGGTCCGCAGCGTCTACAATCACGGCTGGCTGATCGGGGACGAACAGGCGATCTCGGCGGTCACCCAGGCCGAAATCGACACGCTGCTCGAGATCACGCCCAGCGCCACCGCCACCGAAGAACCATCTCTCCCGCTCGCCGAATAGACGATCTGAGCCCTTCTCCCCGATGAGCCAAGCCGAGGATCCCAACCGCATCGCCCGCATCGAGCGCGACCACCAGGTGAGCGTCGAGGACGTGCGCCAGCTGATGGGCGCCTCCACTCCTCATTTCGCGCTCCAGCTGCGCAACCGCATCGCCACGCTGATCGCCGATCTCCCGTCCGAGCACCCGGCGCGGATCGAAGGCGAGCGCGAGATCTCGCGCCTGCAGCGCCTGGGCTTCGAGGGCGAGACCCGTGGCGAGGGACGCGAGCTGGGCGAGCGCCCGCTCCCCTCGCTCAGGCTGGCCTGAGCGACAAAAATCCTGGCGATTGCGCGATTGGCGGTCATGGACGCCGGAGTACTTGCTTGACTGGGGTAGATGCGCGATCCCCGCTCAAGAGGCGCCGCTGAGGCGCCCTGCTCGTTCGAGACCTGCGACGGCAGCGGCTTTGTGGTCGACGAGGCGACGAATACCGCTCGGGACTGTGCGTGCAGAGCCCAGCGAATCGCAAGCGCGCGCGCCCACCGGCTGCGCGACCGCGTGCCCCAACGTTATCTGGACCTCTCCTGGGATCGCTACCCGCTCACCCAGATCGCTCAGGATCCGAACACCGACTCCGTCCGCGATGTCAAGCGCTTCTGTACCGACATCCGGCGCAACCTGGCGGAGGGCAAGGGCCTGTGGCTGATGGGCCATACCGGCACCGGCAAGACGACCCTCGGCTACATGATCGCCGCTGCCGCAGCTCGCTCACAGCACTCGGTCCTGAGCTTCAACGCAGTCGCGCTCCTGAACCGCATCCGCGCGACGTTTAACCCCAACAGCCGTGAAACGACCGACGAGGTGATCGAGACGCTTGCGAGCGTAGACCTGCTGCACGTCGAGGATCTACGCGTCGTGCGGCCGACCGAGTGGGTGCTCGAGCAGCTGTATCTGATCGTCAACGCTCGCTACGAGGGCCAACGGTCGATCGTGTTCACATCCGACATCGATTCCGATGCCGGCGGGCCGATGGCGCCGGAACCCTGGAAGCTGGAGGAGCACGTCGGCAAACGCATCTACTCCCGGCTGATGGAGATCTGCGACACCCCGATCGTGATCGCCGGCAATGACAACCGGCTGGAGAGCTCCGACAAACGGATGGAGAACCTCGATCGAAGCCCGAATGACAACGCGCAGCCACCTTTCTCTCCGCTCGAGATCTTCTCCGCCACGCCGGCCTGAGCTCTTGACGCAGCCGGCCCTGCCCAGAGCCGGCCCCAGCCCAGCCCTCAGCGCCGCCCCGCGAACACGCGCTCGCGCCGCGCGTCGAGGAAACGCGCGCGAAGCGCCCTGAAGAGGACCGTGCCGAGGCCCACGTCGAGGACCAGCAGGGCGACGTTCAGCAGCTTCGGCACCGTCGTGAACGAGCTCACGACGAGGATCGTCGCCGAGTGGAAGACGAGCAGCGGCAGCAGCGTCAACAGCAGGGTGTGGGAGCGGTACCCGCTCAGGTGCTCGCGGAGCGTCACCTCGACGGTGCCGATCAGCACCGCCGCGATCCCCGCCAGCAGCGCCGGCCCGCCGTGCGAGATCCCGCCGTTGCTCAGGCGGAAGAGGCCGAACGCGGCGCCGATCGACCCGACCAGGATCAGCAGCTCGGACAGCGGCAACGGATGCCAGGGCGCCTGCGGGCGCTCGCCGACCGACAGCGGATCCCGCCCTCCCCGCCCGCCGCCGGCCGCGCCATCGTGCACAGCGCGCTCGGCTGCTCCTCGCGGGCGCGTGCGCTTGCCGGACTGGGGTTGGAGCGTTCCGGTGGCAGATGCCTTCGTGGCGGCCGAACGGCGCTTGCGCGAGCGTCCGCCGCGACCCCTGTTGCGATTCGCCACGGCGCTAGCACCCAGACCGGAGTTCAGGCCGGAGCTCGTCGCGCCACATCTCCGTCGATGCTAGCGCCTATCCTGGACTTCGATGACGACGCCAGCGCCGCTCGCGGCTTCCGAGACACCCGCCGACCCCGGCATCCCGGGTAGCGCTCTCGCCGGGCCGTTCCCGGTCGGCGAGTACGCCGCCGCGCTGCGCCGGCAGCTGCGCTCCTTCGCCCACGTCCAGCTCGTCGGCGAGCTCGTCAACCTGCGCGCGGCGCGCGCCCGTGTCTACTTCGAGCTGCGCGACGGCACCGGCGCGATCTCCTGCGCGGTCTGGCAGCGAGACTGGGACCAGATCCTCGCACGCGCGGGCGGCGCAGCGGGCGGGGGGGTTCCCGTCAATGGCATGCAGGTCGTGATCGCCGGCGGCTGCGACTTCTACCCCGGCAGCGCCACCTCCTCGCCCAGCTTCTCGTTCTCGGTCACCGACCTGCGCGTGGCCGGCGAGGGGGACCTGCTCGCGCGGATCGATCGCCTGCGCAAGGCGCTCGACGCCGAGGGGCTGCTCGAGCTCCAGCGGCGCCTACCGCTGCCGCTGCTGCCCCGCACGATCGGCGTGATCACGGGCGAGAGCGGTAAGGCGCGCGACGACATCCTCGCCGCGCTGCACCGTCGCGGCTGGGCCGGACGGCTCGTCTGGGGCTTCGCCCCGGTGCAGGATCGCCATGCGGCGCCGGCGATCGTCCGCGCCCTCGGCGACCTCGCCGCCGTGGGCGAGGTCGAGGTCGCGATCGTCGCCCGCGGCGGCGGCTCGCTCGCCGACCTGCTCTGCTTCTGCGACGAGACCCTCTGCCGCACGGTCGCGCTGCTCGGGGTGCCTGTGATCGCCTCGGTCGGCCACCACACCGACCGCACGCTGCTCGACGATGTCGCCGCCGTCAGTTGCTCTACCCCCACGCACGCCGCGGAGGCCGCCGTCGGGATCGACTGCCGGCGCGCCCGCGCCGAGGCCACAGCGGCGGCGGCGCGGCTACGGGATCACGGGCGCAGAGCGATCCAGCCACGAGCGAGCCTGCCGGTCGCGGCGTCGCGCCTACGCGACCACGGCCGCCGTGCCGTGCTCGCTCGCGCGCGCATGCTCGCGACGCTCTCCCGTGCCCCCGCCGACCACCTCGCTCGCCAGCGCACGCGTCTGCACCAGCAGCTGCGCGAGGCGCGCGCCGGTTCGCGCCGGCGCCTGGCCGGCGAGCATGCGCTCACCCAGCGGCGCGCGCTCGTGCTCCAGCGCAAGGTCCAGTCCTCGCTCCTGGACTGCCTGCGCCGGCACCCGAACGAGCTCAACCAGCTCGCCCTCACGCTGGCCGCCCACGACCCGCAGCGCACGCTCGAGCGCGGCTACGCGCTCGTCCAGTCCCCCTCCGGCGAGCCGATCTCCACGGCCGCCCGCGCCCGCGAGACCGCGGATCTGCGGCTGCGCTTCGCCGACGACACCGTCCCCGCGCGGGTGCTCCCATGACCGAGTCGCAGTCGATGACATACGAGACGGCCGCCGCGCGGGTCGAGGAGATCATCCGCCGGCTCGATTCCGGCGAGGCCAGCCTCGACGAGACGCTCGCGCTGGTCCAGGAGGGGAAGACGCTGATCGAACTCTGCGCCGGCGAGCTCGAGTCCGTCGGCGCGGCGCTCGAGGAGCTGCGCCTGGACGAGCTCGTCGCCCGCCTCGAAGACGAGACCCCATGAACACGCATGGCGGCGCTGGATCGGCGTCCTACCGATCGAAGATCGTCCAGCACACGTGCGGCACGCCACGCGGGGTGGGCGGGCCTTTTCAATCTTGCCCAGCTTGCCCTGCGTGCCCATGGGGGGAGTGTTTGAAATGAGCACCTACGAGCTGCTCTCCGAGCTGCCCGTCACGATCGACGGGTACGAGCTCGAAGGTCACGAGGTCGCCTTCTCGGAGGAGTTCGTGCGCAAGACGACCGTCATCCGGCTGCGGGGCTCCGGCGAGGAGGGCCTCGGCGAGGACGTCACCTACGCCGCCGAGGACCAGGAGAGGCTGCAGCGCGCCGGGGCGAGCGGACTGGCGACCCTGGAGTCGCTGACGGGCGAGTGGACGCTCGCGTCGCTGGCCGCGCACCTGCGCACGCTCGACCTCTTCCCCCAGCCGACCGAGCGGCCGGAGTTTCGCCTCTATCGGTATTGGGCGTTCGATTCCGCCGCGCTTGACCTGTCTCTGCGCCAGGCGGGGACGACGCTGCACGCGGCTCTCGGGCGCGAGTGCGAGCCGCTGCGCTTCGTCGCCTCGCTGCGCCTGGGCGAGCCGCCGTCGCTCGAGCCATTGCTGCGGCGTCTGGAGGTCGCGCCGGGGCTGCGCTTCAAGCTCGACCCGACGCCGTCCTGGGACGACGAGCTGATCGCGCGCCTGGTCGCGCTCGGCGCCGTCGACTCGGTCGATCTGAAGGGGCAGTACGAGGGCACGATCGTCGACAACCCCGCCGACCCGGCGCTCTATCGCCGCGTCGTCGAAGCCTTCCCCGAGGCCTGGATCGAGGATCCGAAGCTGACGCCCGAGACCGAACCGATCCTGCGGGCGCATCGCGCACGGGTCACCTGGGACGCGCCGCTGCACTCCGTGGCGGACATCGAGGCGCTGCCGTGGCCGCCGCGCACGATCAACGTCAAGCCCTCGCGCTTCGGTAGCCTGGAGACGCTGCTCGACGTCTACGACCACTGCGCGGCGAACGCGATCGGCTGCTACGGCGGCGGGCAGTCGGAGCTGAGCGTCGGCCGCGGGCAGATCCAATATCTCGCCTCGCTGTTCCATGCCGACGCCCCCAACGACGTCGCTCCCGCGGGCTTCAACCTGCCCGAGCCATCGCCCGATCTGCCCTCCAGCCCGCTCGCGCCGGCGCCCTCCGCGCTAGGCTTTCGCTGGGACTGAGAACCCATCTCAGAGTGCCTGCGCCGATTTTGAAATGGGCTCTGACGCAACTTCCGTCCCGTTGCTCGGTTTGTGCAAGCACAGCGGCTAAGGTCGATGGCCGCCGGTTCGAGGCAATCAGGTTTTCCGGCGCGAAGGGATTTATCTTGGCGAACGGCGCTTCCCAGCGATTCATGCTTTCCATCGCGGCAGTCGCTTCCGCGCTGCTGTGCTGCCTGGCCGGGCCCGCCGCGCCGGCGG
>DATCFG010000030.1:0-13062 GCA_036509655.1 Solirubrobacteraceae bacterium
CGTAGTGGCCGAGGCGGTGGAGAGGGATGCGCCCGGCGCGAGCCTGCGCCAGCAGCCAGGTGTGAGGGACGCCGAGTAGCTCACCGGCGGCCTTCGCGTCGATCAGCGGCGTGAAGGGGCGGGCGTGGTCGGGGGTCTCGCCGCCCGCCGGGTGGATCGCGCCGCGGGCTGGGCTCACGGTGGCCGCGTAGGCGAGTCGCAGCCGGCGCTTGGGGTAGAGGACGCCCAGCTGGGATCCGCCGAGGCGCTGTCGTGGGCTCGGAGGGCCGGGGCGGGCGCGTCGGGCGTGGTCTGTTGTGATCGTGGCGAGGGGGGTCATCGGGCTCTCCAATCGTTCGGTTTGGTCCAGGTGGGCAGGGCTGGCCCTGCCCACCTCAGTGATCTTTCAGCGGAGGGGTCGGGTTCTGTCAAGGTGAGTCCGTCAGGACCGCGAAGCGGCCCCCGAAAGGGGGCGGCCTTGACAGGTTCCGACCCCGGAGCCACGCTGCCAGTCAGCGCTCGCATCTCACGCGCGGGACCCACCCGGGCTTTCCTCATTGGGCGTGTCCAAGGAGGCGGTCGATGCGGTGCTCGGTCGAGGGGTGGCTCGTGGCGGTGAGCCATATGAAGGGGACGGGGATGTCGTTCTCCAGGGCGTTGGTCTCGAGGAACATCGCGAGGCTCTGTGCTTGGCCGAGGTTTGCTGCGTAGCGGTCGGCGTGGTACTCGCGGGCGCGCCAGTACACCCCCCAGGGGGCACGTGTCAGCCAGACCGCCAGTCCTCCGTTCACGAGTAGCGCAATGAGTTGAAGTTCGGACCGGATCTCCCAGCGTGGCGGGGTCGTCATGCGGTGCAGCGCGGCGGCGAGCCTGCCGTCGCTTGAGTTCAGGTGCCCCAGCTCGTGCGCGAGGACCGCTTCGAGGTAGCCGCTCTCCAAGAGGCCGCGGGTGATCATCAGGGTGTCTGCGTAGACCGCGGCGTTGCACTCCAGTGCGTCGGTGATGAACCACCTCCGTGGTGGCCGCAGGCCGGGGTCGTGCTGGGTGAGGGTCGTGATCGCATCCTGAAACGCGAACCGCTCGCGCTCAGAAGGCGAGCGTCCACCGGACTGCTGCTGCCACCACCAGCCGCCCAACGGCAGGATCAGCGTGGCGAGGGACAGCACGAGCGGCCCGAAGGCGACCACGCTCGCGAGCGTGTTCACGTGAACCGTCGAGCGCCCCGCGATCGTAAAGGCGACCCACAGGACCACGTAGGCGAAGATCCCGCGCAAGAAGGCGCAAAAGAGCTGCAGCACGAGCGTAACCCCGTAGAGCAGCATCCAGCTCGGGTTCAAGTCGCTCGTGCTGATCGCGTACGCGGCGATGCCTCGCCCGGCGGCAGGCGATGATTCTCCCCCCGGCGGGGTCGCCCCGTCCACTGTGGGTTTGCTGAGCTTCGCGCCGATCTTCTTGCTCCTACTCATCGCTTTACACCCCCTGCGCGCGAGAGTAGATGCCAGCCGTCGCCCCTGCGCTGGAACCGCTCGCCCTTCGCGCGATACAGATGCGCGGAGACGTTCGTCACCGGGACACCCAACGCCCCCGCGATCTGCGCCGGTAGGGAACCCGGGTGCTCTCTGAGGTAGGCGGCGATGTCATCCTGGGAGATGCGCCTGCCGCGTGATGGGCCGGCGCTTGCCTTCCCGGTCAGCGCGGCCTTCGCCGCGAGCAGCCTCCCACGCTCGGCCGCGAGCGCCTTCTCCTCCCTACCCAAGCGGGTCAACTGCTCGTCGATCTCACGGACCACACCCCGCGCCCCCACACCCCGGGTGTCCCTTTGGCTGCTCACGCTCGTCCTCCTCTGTTGCTCTTGGTTGTTTGGGTTGCGTTCATCATCATTACGCACTATAGTGAGATGTCAGTCTGATGTCAAGCACACAATCTGATCTGCGGTGGGGTCCCTCCCACGAGCACCATCCGGCCCCAGGAGGGGACAGTGGGTGGCTCAAAGTTGGCGCGCAAACGCTCATCGTGCTCCTCTTCGCCGCGCTGCTGCCGGCGCCCATCCGGGACCTGCTGCTGCTCACCGGGCTCGCGTTCCTCGCGCACGCGCTGCTCTCCCGCTTCACGCGACGCGAGCGTTCCCCAGCGCCTTTGTCCGAGCTGCTGCCCTCGACGGCGCGCCCGGCGGATGGGGTGCGGGAGCACATGCGCCTGCTCGGTGATGGGGCGTTTCTCGGGTTCACGCCCGGCGGCGGGTGGGTCACCGCCGACCCGGAGCACGCCGTGATGGTCCTCGGCCCGCCACGCTCCGGGAAGACCAGCTCGGTTGTGATCCCATCGCTGCTCGCCGCGCCCGGCGCGGCGCTCTCGACCTCGACCAAGCCCGACGTGATGCACGCGACCTGGCGCTCCCGCGCAGAGCTCGGGCAGGTCTGGCTGTTCGACCCCGCCGGCGAGGCCACCGATCTGCCCCCGGGCGTGCAGCGGCTGTGCTGGTCGCCGATCCTCGCCGCCGACACCTGGGACGGGGCGCTGCTGATGGCAAGGGCGATGACCTCGATCACCCCGGCTGCGCACGGCACCCGCAACGAGCACCACTGGTCCGAGCGCTCCGCCGCCCTCCTCGCACCCCTTCTCTACTCCGCCTACCTGACGGACAGGCCGATCTCCGAAGTGCTGCGCTGGGTCCTACGCGGGAACCTCGACCCCGCCGGCAAAGCCCTGGAGGCCAATGGCAACGAGGTCGCCAACGACGTGCTCGTAGGGATCGCCAAAACCGACGAGCGGGAGCGCTCCTCGATCTTCTCCGCCACCGCCGGCACGCTCGCCGCCTACAACGCCGACGCCACCCGCCAAGCCGCCGCCCAACCAAACTTCGACGCCCACAACTTCCCCCGCTCGACCGACACCGTCTACATCACCGCCCCAGCGCACAAGCAAGCGCTCTGCGCGCCACTCGTCGTCGGCCTGCTCGAGCAGATCCGCCACGCCACCTACCAAGACGCCAAAACCCAGCCCACCACCCCACCCGTGTTCTTCTGCCTAGGTGAGATCGCGAACATCGCCCCGATCCACGACCTCCCCGCCCTGATCTCCGAAGCCGGCGGACAACACCTCCACATCCTCGCCTGCCTCCAAGACCTCTCCCAAGCCCGCACCCGCTGGGGCACCGACGCGGCGGACGGATTCCTCTCCCTCTTCCAAACCAAGCTCGTGCTCTCCGGCATCGCCGACAGCCGGACCCTGGAAGCGATCTCGCTCGCGCTCGGCGAATACGACCGCCGCCTCGTCTCCCACACCACCTCCCGCAGCGAAACACGCAACACCTTCTTCGAAGCAGACACGCCGCCAACCGACTCCGAAAGCGTCACCTACAGCACCCAGCGCCACCGCAATTTGAACCCCGGCGACGTGGCACAACTACCACCCGGACACGGGCTGCTCCTACACGGCGTCCAATGGGGACTTTTGCGACTCACGCCGTGGTACCGGACCCAGCCATGGACAGCAGTCGCGGAGGCGCAAGAGCTTCAGGTTCCGAGGCTGGCGGCATAATTCCAATTCCCCGGCCCGTCGGACCGTTTTGCCGGCCTAAGGACGAGCTACGACGGGCGTCGGGTCGGCGTCAGCTTTTGTGCTGCTTGTCGCCCGAAGCGATACCGGCACTGGTGCGATGTATGCGCCCCCTCGCGCGCCCGGACCCGGCCAGCGCGAGGGTCACGCCGCCGGCAAGGAGCGAGACCAGGATGAGCGAGATGGCCGCGATCCGAGGCACTGGCGAAGCATGCCACGGGCGGTACCGCTCCGTCGGCAGCGCAGATCCTCGCGTGAGTGCCCAGGAAAGCAAGCCACTTTGGCCGAGCGCGGTGTGTCCCCTGTAGGCGGACGCCGGATAACGAGCGTCAGCCGACGGCCGGGGTATTGTGTAGCGATGGCCCTAGACCGGATTACTAAGTCGCTGCTCGATGACTTCGTGAGTAGCGAAGGCTTGGAGAAGCTTCCCGAGTCCGACGCATTCGAGCGCTTCGCGGCGTACTGCGCAATTGCGCGAGAGCATTCAGAGACGTTCAATCCGGATGACGTCATCGTGAGCGGTGGGAACGATACGGGAATCGACGCGATCGCGGTAATCGTGAATGGCAGCCTGATCAGCAGCGTCGATGAACTCAATGATCTGCTCGCGGCCAGCGGCTATATCGAGGCAACGTTCGTCTTCGTGCAGGCCAAGACGGGCACCAGCTTCGATGCGGGCGAAATCGGCACCTTCTGTACCGGAGTTCGCGACTTCTTTTCGCAGGCGCCGGCGCTCCCTAGGAACAGCAGCATCGAAGCGATGGCCGAGCTGCAGACAGCCATTTATGACAACAGTGCGCGGTTCCGTCGTGGAAATCCACACTGCCGTCTGCGCTACGTATGCGCTGGACGGTGGACCGACGACATCCACTTGCAGGGTCGCGTCGCCACGGAGGTGGAGGCGCTGCAAGCTCTTGGACTGTTCGCACCGCAGGATGGGGCCGAGTTCGTGCCGATCGACGCCGACCGGCTGCAAGTGCTTTACCGCGACACTCAGCACCGCGTTACCGCGGAGTTTCAGTTTCCATCGCGGACGGTGCTCCCGGAGATGGAGCATGTCACCGAGGCCTACCTGGGGGTTCTGCCAGCGAGCGAATACCTGAAGCTAATCGTGGACGATGCGGACCAACTGCGTAGGCCCCTGTTTTACGACAATGTTCGAGACTTCCAGGACTTCAACGTCGTAAACGAGCAAATCAAGGCAACATTGGAGTCCCCCGACAAGAACGCGTTCGCACTGCTCAACAACGGGGTGACGATTGTGACCCGTCAGCTGACGACGACCGGCAATAAGTTCGTGATGGAGGACTACCAAATCGTGAATGGATGCCAAACGAGTCACGTTCTGTACCGTGAGCGAGAGCAGATAACGGACGACGTTTACGTCCCGATTAAGGTCATCGCAACAACCGACGATGATCTTACCAACGCTGTCATTCGCGCTACGAACTCTCAGACGCCGATCGGCGCCGAGGATCTTCAAGCCCTATCGGGATTCCAGAAGAAACTCGAGGCATTCTACGCGGCGTTCCCAGAGCGCCATCGTCTGTACTACGAGCGACGGTCAAAGCAGTACGAGGGCCTGCCGGGTATTGAGAAGGTACGAATCGTCACTCGTGGGCTGCAGATTAGGGCGTTCGCAGCAATGTTCTTGGATGAGCCGCACCGCGCTGGACGGTATTTCTCGACGCTGCTGAACGACATCGGCGAGCGGATTTTTGCGGACGATCACCGCCTAGAGATGTACTACGCAAGCGCATACGCGCATTACCGGCTTGAGTTCCTTTTCAGGAACGGCCTTCTGGACGTTGCGTATAAGCCGGCCCGCTATCACCTACTCACGGCGGTGCGGCACGGTGCGCTTGGGGCGGGGCTACCGCAATTCAACTCGCACGAGATGGAGCGCAAGTGCACCGAGCTGCTGACGGTCCTTCACGACGATACGAAGAGCACCACTGCATTCAAGAAAGCAGCAAAAGCCGTCGATGCGGCAGTAGGAGCCGACACGCTCGACCGTGATCTCGTTCGGACCCAGACATTTACGGACGCCGTTGTAGCCGCGGCGGGGACCGGCTAGTGGTTCATCCGGGAAGTTCGTTGGTTATGCCTCGAGTACCTTGCCGGTATAGGTCCACTTGAATGGTTTGGCGGTTTGGTTGTAGGTCTCGATGAACGCGAGCATTTGCTCGGCGAGGTCTTCCTCGCTGAAGAACATTCCGTGCTTGAGTAAGCGGCGGTAGAGGATCGAGAAGAAGATCTCGATCTGGTTCAGCCACGAGGCGTGGGTCGGGGTGAACTGGAAGCTCCACCGCGGGTGCTCGTCCAGCCAGTCGCTTACCTCTTGGGTGCCGCGTGTGGAAAGGTTGTCACTGACCGCGACGATTTTCTGGCCCTGCACGACGGGTATGTCGGAGTCGAGCTGGTCGAGGAAGCGGATCAAATCGAAGCGGTTGCGTGTCTTTGACGCCATCGCGAGCACATCTCCTTCGTGAACTTTCAGGCACGCGAACAGGCACTGGGTTCCGTTGCGTGTGTATTCGTGCTCGCGTCTGGTGGGCCGCCCGGGGGCGGGCGGCAGATCGGGCTTGGTCGGCGCCTTGGCCTGGATGCCGGTCTTTTCGTCCAGGGAAACGACCAGCACGTTCTCCGGCGGATTCACGTAAAGACCGCAGATCTCGCCCAGGCGCTCCTCGAACTCGGGCTGGGAGAAGTCACTCATGATCCAGTAGTCAGTCAGGTGCGGCTTGACGTCGGCACGCGAGAGGATCACATGCGCCTGGGAGGCTGACATCCCGATCGTCTCGCCCAACTGCTCGTAGGTCCAGCGTTCCTGTTGCGCCCCCTCCGGGGTCTCCGGCGGGCGCGTGCACGCCTTCGCGATCAGCCTCGCCCGCTCCGCCTGCGAGTAGATCAGAGGTTTACCGGATCTCGGCAAATCCCCGAGCCCCGCGATCCCGTCCTGCTCATAACGAGAACGCCACTTCTGTGCCGTGTTCGACGAGCACCCCAACAGACGCCCGATCTCCGCGGCCGACCGGCCCTCAGCGGCATGCAGCACAATCTGGGCGCGCTCGACCATCCGCGTCTGCCCGGTCCTCGACCGCGCAATCCGCTCGAGCTCCGCTCGATCCTCATGGCCGACCTCGATGCGCTTCGCCACAGCAGGCATACCGAACCCCCATCATCGCTGGACACCACCAGCAACCAGGTTCGGCAAACTACTACAAGAGACCTGCAACGACCAGCAAACTAAAAGGATGAACCACTAGGTGGCCGGCCGGCAGGCCGGCCTCGACTTGAATTAGCAACGGCACTTCGCGGTGGGTCGCTTCATCGCCCGGAGACTTATCGCAGAGGCGTGGCCGCACGGCTTCACGCACATCAAGCTGCTCGGCGACCTCCCGGTAACTGTGGGGGACGGAGACCTATTCGATGCCGTAGCCGAGATCGCGATCCTGCTCGCGGTCACGGTCGCGTTGTTCTTGGGATTCGCGCATGATGCGGCCGACCTCGCTCTCCTGCTCACGTTGCTGATCCTGCGCCTGAGCGCTGTCGACCAACGGCACCGTGATGCTGAGGTGCTTGGCATTGCTTTCGCTGATCGTCTCGGCGAGGCGGTCAATTGGAGCGCGATCGATGCCTTGCTCGCCGAGGTCCTCTTGGGAGGTGTAGATGTTGGTTTGCTCGCGGGCGCGGCTGAGGGCTACGTAGGCTCGCTCGCGGTCGGTTTGCCAGCCGCCGAGGAGGGTGTAGGCGCGGTCTGTCGTGAGGCCCTGGGCCTTGTAGACGTGCTGGGCGTAGGCGAGGCGGATGTCCTTGAACTCGCTCGTGTTCAGCGCGACCTCGCGTTCGCTCGCGCCGCTCGTCTGCACCTTCAGCTCGTTCTCCTGGCCGATCTCGGTGACTCTGCCGAGGATGCCGTTCTCGACCCTTGGCTGCCCGCCTGGTTGCCAGAGGGCGGCGGTGAAGATCACCTCGTCACCCTGCCTCAGGCCGTAGGGACGGTCGGGTAGGTTCGCGCTGTCCTCGCCGAGTTCGCCGGCCTGGGCGCGGTGCTCCTGAGCGCTCGCGTTGATTTGATCGAGCTCAGCGTTCGAGGCGTCGGTCAGCATCACCGTGCGCTCGTCTGGATTCTGTTCGCGGGCCATCGCCCAGTCGGCGACCATCATCTCCGCGGCCTGCTCACGGGTGTCGGTCACGTGGAGCTGGCTGTGCTGGTCGTATGCGGCGAGCGCCTCGACTGCTTGGCCTTCGCGGACCTGGGCCCAGGCCTGCTGTTCCCACTCGTGGTTCGCTCTGTGGACCTCCGCCAGCTCGGCAGTCGGGACCTGCTTCTGTAGCTCGGTGAAGAGGCCGCCGGCGCCGATCGCCGAGAGCTGCGCGTGGTCGCCGACGAGCACCAGCTTGCTCTCGCGCTCCGCAGTCGCCTTGACGAGCTCGGCAAGACGGTTCGTGTCGGCCATCCCGGCCTCGTCCATCACTACCACCGTGCTCGGGCCGAGGGTCGTGCGGCCGCTATCCATCTGCGCGAGCAGCGCGCTCGTGTTGAGCGCCTTCTCAAGCTTCGCGTCGGCGCCCAACCGCTCCGCGGTCGCGCCGGCGATCGCCGTGCCGAGCACCTCATAGCCCTCGCTTCGCCACGCGTCAGCCGCCGTGGAGAGGACAACACCCTTCCCGGTCCCGGCCTGGCCGACGAGAATGCTCACGCCGCCCTCGCCGGTGATCGTCTGTAGGGCCTCGCGTTGCTCGGCGCTCAACTCACCGCCGAGCTCCCGGTCCGTCTCGCGCTGCGCGCTGTCCAGCGCGTGCTCGCTCACCGGCGCCGCGCACTCTCCTGCGCGTTCGCTTGCGAGCGCCAGGGTCTGCTGCTCGCGCTCGCGCAGCTCGCGTGTCGTCCAGAGGCCGCCCTGCAGCTCGATCAGCTCACCCGACCGCACCAGCCCCGCCAACACCTTGTCCGCCTCGCCCGGGCGGCTGACGCCCGCGGACAGCTCATACGCGCGGGCGTGCAGGTCGCGCTCGGGGACCGTCGCACCGTCTTTCGTCACGTCCCGCACCAGCTGCCGGCCGAGGCTAAACGCCTGCTCGACCGTCAGGCTCTCAGCCGGCGCGTGGCTAATGCCGCCGCGGTGGAGGCTGTCGGCGCGCTCGCGAGTCAGGCCGTACTCCTCCGCGACCGCTCGCCAGGCCTCGTTCACATCGACCTGCGCGAGCGTCGTCTTCGCGCCCCTTGTCGCTACCGTGAGCGAGCCCAGCTCGCCGGCCCTGGGCTCGCGGCCATAGCGGGCGCGGAACTTCGACCTTGCCTTCTCGATGTCCTTCGACCGCGCCGACCAGCGCTCGGACAGCTCCTGCGGGATGCCCTTGACCTCGAAGTAGCGGGCGTCCTTACCGGTCCCGCCTTCGATCTCCAACCCAATCCGCCCCAAGCCACTCGCGAGCTCTGCGCGGTACCACGCGCCGTTGGCCCTGGCCGAGCGGAACAGCTCGCGCGAATCGACCGCCGCGAACTTCCCGTTCATCCGTTCCGCGCCGAGCACCACCACGTGGGAGTGCAGTTGCGGATCGGGGACACCGCCCTGCTCCGCGTCGACCGCCAACCGACTCGAGGTATGCACGAACGTCGCCGCGAGGACGCCCTTCGCGCGTTCCCACCGAAGCTCCCCACCCTGACGGCTGCGCAACAGCTCGACGTCGCGCTCGATCCGACCCAATGCGCTCGCGACCGCGTCGCTGTGCGCGCGCTCGATCTGCTCGCGCCGCTCCGGGCCGCTGACCGCCCACAGCGCACTGACCGACTTCGGAGCGCTGAACGACAGGTCGACGCCCGCGACCTTCGTGCCGTTGCCGCCGGCCGGGCGCAGCTCACGGCCGTCCGCCGGGGAGGAGCCCTCCATCAACGACAGCAAGTCCTCCCTCCCGACCCGACCATCCGCCGAGAGACCCAGACTTGCGAGCAGGTCCTGCGAGCCATACCAACGACTCGGCGCCGCACCCCCGCCATCCTCGTCATCGCCTGCCTCATCGTGACCGGCGTAGTAATCGCCCCTCGCCGATTCCGAGGTCAGATAGGTCGCGTAATCATCCGCCGAATCGCCCTCGATCTTATGCGTCGTCTGCACGCAGCCGAACGTAACACCCCGCTTTTCACCCCGCAATAGGTGTGAAACTCACAGAACCTGAGACAATCTCACACGAATTAATATCCACTTTCAGGCACAAACATTTATGTGACAGTTGTCGTCACTAGCACTATGGTGCGTATAGTCTGCTGGGCAATTGGCCTTGGAGATGAAGGTGCCTCGGTCGTTTGGGATGCCATCCACCGAGCAGCCCGAGCGGGTGGTGCGACCGCTCAGGGCTGCGGTGGACACGACGCCTCGCTTGGGATTGCAGCTACCCCATCCCCTTTGAGCTCAGCTCGCCGGGTTAGCGAGTGCTCAAACAGCTCCGCGATCCGCGTCTCCTCTACACCGGTAGCGCCGACCAGCTCGCCGGCGCTGAGGCCGTGCTGCTCGCGGATCCCCCGGAACGCCTCGCCCAGGAGCCGCAGCTCTTGCTCTAACTCGATCTCAGACACCGATCAGCTCCAGCTCATCCAAACGCCGCACGGCGTCCGACGCCCACAACGCGTCGTCCTCCATGCGCACGACGCCCGTCGCCGCCAGGCCGGCCACAGCGTCATCGAGTACGTCCTGCTCGATATCAGCCAGCTTGCTCTCCAGCTCCGCCCTGGACCAGCGCCGCTCGTGGTCATCGCGCAAGACCAGCAACACAACCGCACGCTCAACGCTGCGGCCAAGCTCATCACGAACCCTGTTTACTTTCCAGCGCATGGGAAGGTCCTTCCTTTCCTTGCCACGCCCCGGGCGGTTCCAGCCGCGCCGGGGCACTATTTTTCAGGTCACTCCGACAGTACGGGCAGGACACGCGGGAAGTCAAGCTTTCGGGCGAAGTTGGCGCGAAAACGCTCACCACTGCGGGCCAAGCGCCGTGGTTGGAGGCGCCAACTCGACCCGCATCACTCCCAGGCCGACCGCTTTCTCTCCCGCGTCGGCCACCTACGCGGGCAGTGACCCCGCTATGGGTCGCGGCGATACAGCGCCGGCACGACGAGTCCCACGATGCCGATGACGAGCAGCGCCAGCGGCCAGCCGACGATGCTCGCCGTCGGTTCCCGGCCTGTCTCCAGGCGCGTGATCTGCACACCCGTGCTGACGAGGAACGCGAGCAGACCGACCCCACCGACGTAGCCGAGCCCGCGCGAACGCACACGCGCGCCAACCCAAACCAGCGCGAGCGAGACGACCAGCAGATACAGATCCCAGCCGAAGTGCTGTAACCCGCTCGTATGCGCCCCGACGAGACTGGAAAGGGGATGCGCGGGCCGGGCAGGACGCGCATGCTGGAGACGATTCGCCAACCCGGGGGAGACACGCGAGGCACCGGACCCGGAGAAGGGATGCGGATGCGAGCCACGCGGCACCGACGTTACCTGCGAGACAGACCGACGGGGAACACCGAGCCGCCTCGAGTAGATCCGGGCGCCGGAGGAAATACGATGGCTGGAGGAGGAGATCACCCCACCCGCTCCGCCGAGGGTCGTGATGCTGCGAAACACCCCGACGAACGCGCCGACGATCACGCCGAGCACACCCGCCGCGACCGCCGCGATCCCACCAGCCGTAGCGAGCTCGCGCGCACCGATCGCCTTCGCGCGCGCCAGCGCACCTGCACCCGCGAGCAGCAGCACCGCCGCCGCGACGAGCAGCCAGCGAGACGTCCCGGTGGAGGGATGACCGAGGATTTCCTGCCACACATCCTGCCACGCCACGAGCAGCGCAAGACCAGCGAGCAACACCGCGTAAGACACACGCGCGCGCCGCGCACCATAGCCCGCGAGCAACGCGGTCAGCGCAAAGACAGCGGCCTCGTAGAGCGAATGCTGTGTGCTCGCGCCAACCCATCGCAGGAACTCCAACAGCGTCACGGGCACGAGCAGGAGCGCCGCGACCATCAACACCGACTCCCACGGCCTGGCACCGGCGCCGTCAGCCCGACCCTCCCCGGGTGGGCCATTCGATCCGCCGAGCGCCAGCGCGTAGAGCACCACGGCCGGCACCAACACAACCAGCACCCGTGCGAAGCCGCCCCATTCGTGATGGCCCGACTTGCGCACGAGCACCAACACCGCGCCGACGGCAAACAGCAACCCACCGACGCTCCGCGAAAGGTCCGTGAGGTCGCGCCTGGAGAGCTGCACGGCGCACAGCCTCCTTCACGCCCCGGACGGCTCGCCGAGATCGGCCAGTCCCGCCCGACATCGGAGCTACGCTGACGCGGTGACGAGCAAGGTCTACGTTCCCGCTCAGCGGGACGCGAGCAGGCCGCGCGCTGGCGCGGGCTTCCAGCCTGGCGACCACCTTCGTGTTGCCCGGAGCTGGCACGGCGTGCCGTACACGCATCACGGCGTCTACGTTGGCGACCCGATCGGGCGCGAAGTGGTCCAGTTCGGCGGCGGAGTCGCGGGCAAGCCAGACGCCCGCGTGGGCTTCGCGACGCTCGCAGAGTTTGAGAACGGCGACAGGTCGGAGCTCGTTCCACACGGACGCTACGAAGGCATCCACTGGCTGCCCGCCGCGGACCCGCCGGAGAGGATCGTGGAGCGCGCCCGCTGGCTCGCCGACCACTCCGCGGAGCTGCCGCCGCAGCCGTACAACCTCATCGGCCACAACTGCGAGCACATCGCGAACTGGTGCGTGTGCGGGTACACGGAGAGCCACCAGTACAAACGCGCCCTGCTCGTCACGGCGTACTTGAAAGCCGGCTTCTACCTCTACGTGACCGGACGCATGAGTAAAGGCACGATGTCGCCGGCCCTGTGGTCGGCGCTGCTCCCGAACCTCGCCTCCACGTGGACGATCCACGTCTACAACCGCGAAATCAAGCGCTTCTGGCAACGCGTTAGCGCTGCCCCGTAGCGGGACCACGGGCACGTCGTGACGGAGGAGGCCGATCAGACGGGCGACGCTGAGGCGGCACGCGCAGCCCCGCGAGCACGGCACTGGTTGGCGCTCTGGTCGCTCGCGCGGCTCGCGCGGTGGCGGGCTCGGCGCGAAGAAGGACACGGCTGGCCGAAGACGCTGGTACTCGCCCGCTGGCGGTGGGGCCGAGGGCACTGGCGGGACCGCACCTACTACCTGCTCGCAGTGCTCTGGGCCGGGCTGATCTTCGTGCCGTTCCCAAACGACTGGAATCCGTTTGCGCAGAAGGAAGAAGCGGACACGTTCCTGCGGACGCTGTGGCAGGTGGACGCGGCCGCGCTCGCGCTCTCGCTCGCCATCATCGTATTCGCGGTACAGGCGTACCGCAGCGCGAACCAGGAACACTACGGCGCTCTCCGCCGCTTCATCCGCGCGAGTCGCCTGCGGGAGGGATACGAGCAGGGCGTCGTCGCGCTGCTGATCACGGGTGTGGTCCTGCTGGGCGCCGGGCACGGCGGCATCGCGGGATCGGCGGGTATGG
>DATCFG010000031.1:0-112098 GCA_036509655.1 Solirubrobacteraceae bacterium
GCCGATGGCACCGAGCTCGGGCTGAAGGCCAAGCAGTACATGGACGCGGGCGAGCTCGTGCCCGACGAGGTGATCGTCGGCATGATCATCGACCGCGTCGGCGGCGACGACGCCCGCGACGGGTTTCTGCTCGACGGCTTCCCCCGCAACGAGGAGCAGGCAGACGCGCTCGCCAAGGCGCTACAGGGTCTCGATCGGCGCCTTACCGCCGCGCTGTTGATCGAGGCGCCGGACGAGGAGGTCGTGCGCCGCCTCGCCGGACGCCGGATGTGCGTGAAGAATCCCAGCCACATCTACCACGTCGACTTCGACCCGCCCAAGCACGAGGGCGTCTGCGACCAGGACGGGGCGCGCTTGATCCAGCGCGAGGACGACGCCGAGGAGACGATTCACAACCGCCTCGTCGTCTACCACGAGCAGACCGCGCCGCTGGTCGACTACTACGAGCGCGTTGGTCTGCTGCGCCGCTTCGACGGGCGCCGCAGCGCCGACGAGGTGCACGCCCACATCCGCGCAGCGCTAGCGACCCTGCGCCTCGAGGAAAACCTCTGACGAATGGCCGAGGCTCCGCTCGCGAGCCCTGCCGCAGCTAAGCTCCGCCGGTGATCATCAAGAAGAGTCCCGAGGAGATCGAGAAGATGGCGCGCGCGGGCCTGGTTCTTGCCGCGACGCTGGACCTGATGGAGGGCAAGATCCGCCCCGGCGTGAGCACCGGCGAGCTCGACCGGGCGGCTGAGCGGTACATACGCTCGCGCGGCGCGGAGCCGACGTTCAAGGGCTATCGCGGCTTCCCCGGCTCGATCTGCGCCTCGCCGAACGCGATGATCGTGCACGGGATCCCCGGGCCTTACAAGCTGAAGCGCGGCGACATCATCTCGATTGACGTCGGTGTGACGCTCGACGGATGGGTCGCGGACGCCGCGCGCACGTTCGCGGTGGAGGAGGTGAGCGCGCAGGCTCAGAACCTGCTGAGCGCGACCGAGGAGTCGCTGCACGTCGGCGTGGCGCAGTGCCGCGCGGGCAATCGGCTGGGCGACGTCTCGAGCGCGATCCAGCGTGTGGCGGAGGGCGCCGGGCTGTCGGTCGTGCGCTCGCTCGTCGGGCACGGAGTCGGGCGCAGCATGCACGAGGATCCGCAGGTCCCCAACTACGGCAAGCCCAGGAAGGGGCCGTTGCTGGAGGAGGGCATGGTGCTCGCGATCGAGCCGATGACGACCGCGGGGCGTCCCGCGGTGCGCGTGGCGGGTGACGGCTGGGCGATCTTCTCCCAGGACTCCTCCCCGGCGGCCCACTTCGAGTTCACGGTCGCGATCACAGCCGCCGGGCCGAGGATCCTGACCCCGTGGCAGCTCCCGCCGGACGCACGGGTCGCCGAGCCAGTGGCCGCTGGGGCTGCGGGCGCCGGTGCTGGTGCGGGCGCGGGCGCTGGCGCTGGCGCTGGTGCTGGTGCGGGCGCGGGCGCGGGCGCGGGCTGATCGAAGTTGCTACCATCCGGAGTCCTGCTCAAACGCGAGGTGCTCTGCGCGCGTGAGGGCATCTCCACGACCCGGTAGCGGCAGCCATCACGGCGGCCAGAGCCGAGCCGCCGGAATAAGCCGCCGAAAGGGATCATGAAGGTAAGACCGTCGGTCAAGCCGATGTGCGAGAAGTGCAAGATCATCCGCCGCCATGGAGCGGTGCTGGTCATCTGTCAGAACAAGCGCCACAAGCAGCGGCAGGGCTAGCGCATGGCACGAATCGCTGGCGTAAACCTGCCCCTGAACAAGCGCGCGGAGATCGGCCTGACCTACATCTTCGGAATCGGGCGGTCGCAGTCGAACAAGCTGCTCGCCGAAACGGGGGTCAGTCCCGACACCTATATACGCGACCTGACCGAGGATGAGGTTTCCAAGCTGCGCGACGCGATCGACCAGACGTTGACCGTCGAGGGAGATCTGCGACGCGAGCAGTCCCAAGACATCAAGCGCCTGCAGGAGATCGGCTGCTATCGCGGTCTGCGCCACCGGCGCGGCCTGCCGGTGAGGGGGCAGAAGACGAAGACCAACGCACGCACGCGCAAGGGCCCCAAGCGGATGCAGGTCGCCGGGAAGAAGAAAGCGGGTAAGAAGTAATGCCTCCCGCACCCAAACGACCCGGCCGTGGCCGGCGCAAGCCGAAGAAGAACATCCCGATCGGGCAGGCGCACATCAAGACCTCTTTCAACAACACGATCGTTTCGCTGACGGACACCACAGGCAACGTGATCGCCTGGGAGTCGGCCGGTGGCGCCGGCTTCAAGGGCTCGCGCAAGTCGACTCCGTTCGCCGCGCAGGTGACGGCCGACGCGGCCGCGCGGAAGGGCCTCGAGCAGGGGCTGCAGAAGGTCGAGGTCTACGTCAAGGGCCCGGGCTCGGGCCGCGAGACGGCGATCCGCTCGCTGCAGGCTGCTGGGCTCGAGGTCACCGGAGTCAAGGACGTGACCCCCCAGGCGCACAACGGTTGCCGCCCCCGCAAGCGACGGAGAGTCTAGAAAATGGCAAGAGATACGGGCCCGCAGTGTAAGCAGTGCCGCCGCGAGGGGCAGAAGCTGTTCCTCAAGGGCGAGCGCTGCTTGACCGACAAGTGTGGCGTCGAGCGACGCTCCTATCCGCCGGGCGAGCACGGTCGCGGCCGGCAGAAACAGAGCGAGTACCGCTTGCAGCTGCGCGAGAAGCAGAAGGCGCGACGCTACTACGGCGTGCTCGAGAAGCAGTTCCACGGTTACTACGAGAAGGCCTCGCGCCAGCCGGGCATCACCGGCGAGAACCTGCTCGCGCTGCTGGAGTGCCGGCTGGACAACGTGCTGGTGAGGTTGGGCTTCGCGGCCTCGCGCCGCCAGGCGCGGCAGCTGATCAGGCACGGTCACTGGACCGTGAACGGCCGCCGGGTGAACATCCCCTCGTATCAGGTCCGCGCGGGCGAGGTGATCGCGATCAAGGCCGATACTCCGGCCACGCAGGTGGTGCGCGACGCGACCGAGCTCACCGGACAGATTCCCGCATGGCTGCAGGCCGACCACGAGTCGCTTACCGCCAAGGTGCTGCGCAAGCCGGAGCGACGCGAGGTCGCCGCGCCGGTGCAGGAGCAGCTCATCATCGAGCTGTACTCGAAGTAAAGGAAAAGCTTTTGCCCCACGCCCGCGCCGCCAAAGGGGTGGCGTAGGCGCTTTTAGAGCCGGCGTCCAGGGCGACGCCGGTGCGACACCAAAACGACGTTAGGACTCTGATGCTCGATTTCCAAATTCCCCGGATCACAAGCGAGTCCGTGGAGCAGAACCGTGGCACGTTCACGATTGAGCCGCTCGACCGCGGCTTCGGTTACACGTTCGGCAACTCGCTGCGCCGCGTGCTGCTCTCCTCCCTGGCAGGCGCGGCCGTCACAAGCGTGCGCATCGAGGGGGTCGCGCACGAGTTCTCCACGATCACGGGCGTCAAGGAGGACGTGACGGACATCGTGCTGAACCTGAAGGGCATCGTCTGCCGGATGCACTCCGACGCGAGTGAGGTCGAGGCGCCGCTGGTCGTTACCGGGCCGGGGGAGATCACCGCGAAGGACATCGACCTGCCCGCGGGCGTCGAGATCCTCAACCCCGAGGTGCACATCGCGACGCTGGAGAAGAAAACGAAGCTCGAGCTGTATATGACGATCGGCCGTGGCCGCGGGTATCGCCCGGCCGAGGAGAACAAGTCCGCCGACCAGCCGATCGGGGTGATCCCGATCGACTCGATCTTCTCGCCGGTGCGGCGGGTGGCCTACGCGGTCGAGGGTGCGCGCGTCGGGCAGAAGACCGACTTCGACAAGCTCACGCTCGACATCGAGACGGACAGCTCGATCGATCCGCAGGCGGCGTTGCGCGAGGCGGCCGAGCTGTTGATCAGCCAGCTCGCGATCTTCACCGACGCCGATCGGATTCAGGAGCTGCGCGCGGTGCCGGGCGGTCAGCTCGACGGCCACGGCCTCGCGGTCGGCGGTGGCGCGGGCGGCGCGGGCGGGGCTCAATCGGCCCTGCAGGGCGAGGAGTGGAGCATCCTGATCGAGGAGCTCGAGCTCGGCGTGCGCTCTTACAATTGCCTGAAGCGGGCCGGCATCCAGACCGTCGGCGATCTGATCTCGAAGTCCGAGGCCGAGTTGAACGCGATCCCGAACTTCGGCAAAAAGTCGATCGACGAGGTCATCGAAACGCTCCACTCGCGCGGACTGGATCTACGCCAAGATTGACGCATCTCTCCAGATATGTGTCAAGAGTGCGCACAGATTGAAACAAGACTGTGACCGCCGGGGAATTGATGCTCTACTTTGGAGAGTGCGTGACACTATAGTTATACGCACTCTCCAAAGTGTTCAATACATCCCCGCCCAGTCACAATTTCGTCGCATTTGCAAGCACACTTTCGGCACACCCCCATCACAAATCCGTCACAAATCCGTCACAAATCCGTCACATTTCGCTTCGACCCATCAGAAAGCTAGACTGCACGCGACGATGAGACATCAGAAGACCAAAAACAAGCTCAGCCGCTCGAGCGCGCACCGTAAGTCGCTGTTGATGAACCTCAGCAAGGAGATCATCGAGCACGAGCGCATCAAGACGACGCAGGCGAAGGCGAAGGCCGTCAAGCCGGAGATCGAGCAGCTGATCACGCTGGCCAAGCGCGGCGACCTGCACGCGCGCAGGCAGGCGCTGTCGACGCTCGCGCAGGACAAGTTCGCGGTACACAAGCTGTTCGAGGAGGTCGCGCCCCGCTACGCCGACAGGCCCGGTGGCTACACGCGCATCCTGAAGCTCGGCCCGCGCAAAAGCGACTCCACCGAGATGGTCTTCATCGAGCTCGTCTAGCGGCCCGCTGGCACGGCGCCAGGCTGCGTCCTTACCGATCGTGAATCAGATGTGATCCCCGATCGGCCAGCACACGTGCCGAGCACGCTACGCTCACTGCGTCCTTGCCTGGCTTGGCCATCGAGCCGCTAGACAGGTTGGGGATGGTCACCAAGCTCACGATCGAGTACGACGGGACCGACTTCGCCGGCTGGGCGCGTCAGCCCGGCGAGCGGACGGTGCAGGAGGAGTTGGAGCGGGCGCTGCGGAAGGTACTCGGGGAGACCGACCAGGCCGGCGCGCCGCTGAAGCTGACGGTGGCCGGGCGCACCGATCGCGGCGTGCACGCGTGGGCGCAGGTCGCGAGCTACGCCCACGAGGCGGTCGATCCGCTGCGGCTGAACGGGCTGCTCGACGACGACATCGCGGTGCTCTCCGCCGAGCCGATGGCGGAGGCATTCGACGCGCGACGCGACGCGACGGGAAGGACCTACTGCTACCGCGTGCTCGCGCGTCGCAGCCGCGGCGTGTTCGAGCGCGGACGCGCCTGCTGGTGGCCGGGGTCGCTCGACCGCGAGGCGCTCGCCGAGTGCGCCGCGGCGATCCCGGGCAAGCACGATTTCACGGCGTTCACGCCACGCGAGACCGAGCATTCGTGGTTTCACTGCGACGTGCGGCGCGCGGAATGGCTGGCGAAGGGGACGGATGGGGCAGAGGGGGCAGAGGGAGACCTGCTGGAGTTCTGGATCGAGGCGGACATGTTCCTCAGGCACATGAACCGCGTGCTCGTGGGAACGATGCTCGACGTCGCGAGCGGCCGGCGGACCGCCGAGGAGTTCGAAGGCCTGCTCGAGGGCCGCCCCCGCGCCGAGGCGGGCAGGACCGCGCCCGCGCACGGGCTGGCGCTGGCGTCGGTGGCGTATCCAGGTGACGGGTAGCCGGATCGTCCTCGCGTGCTCGAACCGCCGTCACGAAGGTCGTGCCGACTTGCCTCACCGCGCAAATATGTAGAGATGAGTAGGGTTAATCCTCGCCATGTGCCGCCCCTTGATTTCGCTGCCGTTCGCGGCGCTGTTGATGAGTATCGCTCTCGCCTGGGGTATCGCACTGATGGCGCCGACGGGAGCGTCGGCCCTCAGCATCGCCCCGAAAGCGGCCGTGGAAGGCAAAACGGACTGCACGCCGGGCAAGGAATGCGTCACCACGCAGCCGTCGACGCCCGCCTGGCTGACGCTCGCCGGCGGCGAAACAATGCTCACCCAGCAGAGCCTCGAAGGGATCGCGGCCGACGAGTACGGGTCGAGCGCGGAAGCCGACACGACGCTCTACGGCTCGGTGACGCCCTACACCTCCGCGCCGGCGATCTCGGGCGAAGTCGTCGGCAGCACCCTCGCGAACCTCGACGGCACCGAAGAACCCGGCGATACCTACGCCGTCGTCCTGCGCTCCGACCGCACGCTGGAGGTGCTGGGCCCGCAGAAGGACGGCTACCAGTTCGCGGCGTCCGCCACGGTGCCGGCGACGGGAACGCTCGTCGGGGTGGTCGCGCTCGCGGCCCCGCCCGGCAGCAGCGGCGTGGCCGAGAAGATCGTCGTCGCGACCAGCGCCGGCTTCTACGTCTACGCCTGGAGCAGCGAACCACCGACGCTGACGCCCGAATCGAGCACGCCCAGCAAGACGCTGGAAGGCGAAGAGAACTCCGGCGATGTCGGGCTGAGCGGCGACCCGGCCATCACGTGTGAGTCGGGAGGCCTGTTCAAACCGAACCCGGGGGAATGCTCCTCGCTCTATACAGGCGCCTACAAGTTCGCCGTCCCGGAAGGCCAGCGGCTGCTCGGCGTCTATCAGGCGCCGCCGGGCAAGGGGGAATACGACGGCGCGAGCACGAGCTTCGCGATCGCCTACACGACCACCACCGGCGACTCCTATGCGGTCGCGGTCTTCGCCTACGAGCCCGGCGGGCACCTGCACCTGATCGACCACGTCGGAGAAGGGTTCCCGGCCGCCGAAGAGGGCCCGCTCGAGGTTCGCTACGCGACGGCCGGCAAGTTTCTGCACCTGGCCACGCTCGCGCAGTCGCCGATCGAAGCCACGCCGAGCCTCGAGGTGATGACTCAGTACAACAAGATCCCCGATACGGGCGGCTTTGTGTACAGCACCTCGGGTAACGCCTCCGCGCTCTGCTCCGCGCCCGAAGCCGGCGGTCTCGGCACGCTCGCGGTCGCCGCGGTCGCCCAGGAACCGGGAGAAGGCGGCAGCCCACCCGACAGCCCCGGCCTCTACAGCGGCGCCTCGCTGTGCGCCTCGCTCGTCGGACACCAGGTCCAGTACCGACTTCAGCGCAGCGATCAGGGCGGGCACTCCCTGGTGGGCAGGGCGGAGGAAGAGACCGACGTGCTCTCGATCTCCAAAGCCGGCGAGTTCGAAGCGCCGGCGGGCAGCACGATCAAGGCGATCGACGGCGCCGTCGACTTTCCCTGCGACGAGTACCTCAGCCAGTTCGCGGTCCACCCGACCCCGGACGGCTTTCCCGCCCTGAACGGCAAACCGGGCTATTGCGGGCCGGTGACCGAAGATCACGGGAAGGCGCCCTACGACCCGGCGGTGGGCGCGGCCGGGATGCTCGCCGCCCAGATCCAGTACATCGCCGAAGACGGCGAAGGCGCCAAGTCGCTGCGCGAGCACAGCGTCTCCTACGAGCCGGAAGCGCTCGAGGGAACCGTCGACGAAATGACCACCGAATCCAAGAATCCCTTCAGCGAATACGACGAGCTGCTGGCGCGGCTGCCGCACGCCACGAGCTCGGATCTGGAGACGCTCCCGCTCGATCCCGGCGGGATCTCCTGGAGCGGCCATCTGATCCTCAACTCCTCCCACGAAGTGCTCAAAGCCGCCGGCACCTCCAGCCCGCTGCCGATCGCCGTGATGGCCGCGCCCCCGTACTACTCCGGCGCCGAACAGCAGGTCAGTCCGACCACGACGGGCTTCACGACCGGCTCGTGCAACGGCAGCGGCAGCGAACAGGGCAACATGGTGGGGGCCTTCGCGGGGGTCGATGCGCAGTGGGGGAACGACAGCTATGAGATCGAGGCGCTCGCCAAGGTCCAGGCATCCTGGACGCAGTCGACCGAGATCGAAAACTGTCAGAGCTTCGGTCAGAACTTCATCGCCGGCAACTTCGGCAACAACTTCGTGGCCGACAACTCGCTGCTGTTCCGCGTCGACACCGGCAAAGACACCTATCTCGACCTGGCCAAGAACTCGCTCGGCGTCGGCGTCACCAGCGCATGCGACTCGGGCCATCTGAGCGAGTGCGATGCCCTGTTCAATCCCGAAGGCTCGCAGTACGCGCTGCAGACGGTCAGCCAGCTCAAGCATCCCCAGCCCAACGATTTCTATGCCACCGACGACGAACAGCTGAAGAGGCAGTACGGCGCCGCGCTCGAAGAGTCGCTCCCGCACCCGGGCGACCCCGTCAGCTACCCGGCGCTGACCACCGGGGAGCCGAGCGGCTGCGCCGGGCAGCCGAGCGGCGAAGGCAGCGGCAATCCCGGGATCGTCGACGTCAACCCGTTCGTCGCGCCGGCGCCGGCGCCGGCGCCGAACCTGCTCGAGGCTCCACAGGCCAGCGAGGTCAATCCGGCCTCCGACGGCGAGGAGGGCGGCACGAGCTCGACGCTCGCATTCAACTCCGCGAAAGAAACGACCTCCTCGGCAGAATTCAGCCTCGGCGCCGAAGTCTCGGCGAAGATCCTCTACGCCAAGTTCGGCGCCGAATACTCGCACTCCTGGGGAACCAGCATGACCCAATCGTTCCAGTCGGGGACCGAATTCAGCGGCGGCGTATTCGACTTCAACGGCTTCTACAACCCATACAGCTACCGGTTGTACGAGTGCAAGGGCGGGCTGCAGACCACGCCGCCGTTCGCCGGTGGGCCGACGGCCACCACGCCGGTGTTCCTCGTCAACTACATGACCGAGCAGTCCGCCGACGGGCTGCCGCTGAACTTCGCGGCGCCATCGCTGCCGGAAGGCACCGTCGAACAGGAATACAGCGGCAAGGTGTTCGCCTCCGGCGGCGTTCCGGGCTACACCTACAGGCTCACCGGCGGCGCGCTGCCGCCCGGGCTCAGCTTCGACGACGCCACGGGCGAGATCGGCGGGACCCCGACCGAAGCGGGCACGTTCGAATTCACGGTCCAGGCCGAAGACACCGCCGCCAACCGGGCGACCCAGCACGACTCGATCACGATCGCCCCGGCGCTCAGCGTCGAAAACCCGCTGGCGGAAGGCGCGGTCGGGGTGCCCTACGAACAGTCGCTCGGCGCCCAGGGCGGCGCGCCGCCCTACACCTACCTGCTGACCTCCTCCGGCGAAGTCCCGCCGGGCCTCGGGATCGACAACACCGCGGGCACCCTGCAGGGCACGCCGACGAAGGTCGGCACGTACTGCTTCGGCGTGTACATCGCCGACTCGACCTTTCCGAAAGCGACGCTCAGCACGCAGACCTGCGTGACGATCGGCGACTCTCCCACGCTCGAGCCGTCCTCGCTGCCGGCCGCGATCGAAGGCGAGGTCTACGAGGTGAACGTCGCGGGCGCGGGCGGCAACACCGGCGGCTATGTCTACACGCTCGCGATGCCGTCCTCCTGCGAAGCGGGCTACACCTGCTCGAGCAGCCTGCCCGCGGGGCTGTCGCTGGCGCCGAGCGGCTCTATTACGACGATCGAAGGCACGCCCGCCACGGCCGGCAAATACGAGTTCGCGATCGATCTGAACGACGGCGTCGGCGGGTTCGCCAAACGCGACTACACGCTCACGGTCGAGCCGGCTGCCGCCGGCCTGACCGGCATGGCGCCGGCGTTCACGAGCGCCGGCGAAGCGACGGTCACGGCCGGCAGCTCAGAACACCTGGCGATCGAAGCGAGCGGCACGCCCGCGCCGGTGATCACGCTCGCGGGCGCGATCCCGGCGGGGATGAGCTTCGGCGACGGCGCCGGCGGCACGGCCGAAATCTCCGGCACGCCCGGACTCGGCTCCACGGGTGTGTACACGCTCACGCTCACCGCCCAGAACGGCGTCAGCCCGACCGCCACGCAGACGTTCACGCTGACCGTCGACGCCGGCCCGGCGATCACGACCCAGCCGACCGACCAGACGACGACGGCGCCGGGCGGAACCGCCAAGTTCACGGCAGCCGCGACCGGCACGCCAACCCCGACCGTGCAGTGGGAAGTCAGCGCCGACGGCGGCTCCAGCTGGGCGCCGATGTCGGGCGAGGCCTCGCCGACGCTGAGCCTCACCGGGTTGGAAGCGGGCGAGAACGGACGCGAGTACCGGGCGGTGTTCACGAACACGCGCGGGTCGACCACGAGCTCGGCCACGACCGACGCCGCCAAGCTGACCGTCGACCACGCGCCCGAACTCGTCACGCAGCCAAGCGACGCGACGATCGACGCCGGCGAAGACGCCACGTTCACCGCGGCTGCCGGCGGCGAACCGGCGCCCGCCGCGCAGTGGCAGGTCTCAAGCGACGGCGGGGTCACCTGGACGAACGTCGCCGGCGCCACCTCTCCGAGCATGACCCTTCACGGCGTCCCCGCCGTCGATGACGCCAATGAATACCGCGCGGCCTTCACCAACGCCGTCGGCGCCATCACCACCTCCGCCGCCAAGCTGACCGTGCAGACCGGGCCGATCGTCGCGCGGCAGCCGACCGATCAGACGATCGACGCGGGCGGGGAAGCGACGTTCACCGCGGCCGCGACCGGCAACCCGGCGCCGGGCGTGCAGTGGCAGGTCTCCAGCGACCGCGGCGGCGTCTGGAGCGATCTGAGCGACGGGAGCGGCGTCGCCGGCGCGACCGGGCCGACCCTGACGCTGACGGGCGTGCCGGAGGGCGAGGACGGCAACGAATACCGCGCCGTGTTCGGCAACGGCGCCGGCGGCGAGACGAGCGCCGCCGCCAAGCTGACCGTGCAGGCCGGACCGGTCGTCAGCGAACAGCCCGCCGACGATACGGTCGACGCCGGCGGCGAAGCCACCTTCAAGGCGGCCGCCACCGGCAAGCCGGCGCCGGGCGTGCAGTGGCAGGTCTCGACCGACGACGGCTTCACGTGGAGCAATGTCTCCGGGGCCAGCTCCCCGACCTTGACGCTCACGGATCTGCCGGCGGGCGACGACGGGTATGAGTACAGGGCGGTGTTCACGAACGCGGCCGACGCGCCCGGTCTGGCGGGCGTCGACAGCACCGCGGCGACGCTGACCGTGCTGAGCGCGCCGGTCGTGAGCGAACAGCCCGCCGACGATACGGTTGACGCCGGCGGCGAAGCCACTTTCAAGGCGGCCGCCACCGGCAGACCCGCGCCGAGCGTGCAGTGGCAGCTCTCCAGCGATGGCGGCGCCACCTGGAGCAACGTTCCCGGTGCCACCTCACCGACGTTTGCGCTGACGAACGTGCCGGCGGGCGATGACGGGTATCAGTACCGGGCTGTGTTCGCCAATGCGGTGAACAGCGTCGAGAGCGCGTCCGCGACGCTGACCGTGCAGACCGCGCCGGTCGTCAGCTCCCAGCCCTCCAGTCAGACGGCGCCGGCGGGTGGCGCGGCGACGTTCAGCGCGGCCGCGAGCGGCAAGCCGACGCCGTCGATTCAGTGGCAGGTATCGACCGACGGGGGGAGCACGTGGACGAACGTGACGGGGGCGGGCGCGCCGTCGCTGACCCTCACGAACGTGCCGGCGCGCGACGATGGTCAGCTCTACAGGGCGGTGCTCACAAACGCCGCCGGCACCGTCACGAGCGCCGCGGCGGAACTGACCGTGCTGTCGCCGCCGACGGTCGTGACGCCCCCGAGCGGCGAGACGGTCGTTCCCGGTGGTGGGGTCGTGTTCACGATCACGGTCAGCGGCACGCCGGCGCCGAGCCTGCAGTGGCTCCTCAGCGAGGACGGCGGGAAGACGTGGACGGACGTCCCCGGCGCGACCTCCTCGGCGCTCAGCCTCTCCCACGTGAGCGCGAGCGAGAACGGCTACCTCTACAAGGTGCTGATCGTCAACTCGCAGGGCTCGACGACGAGTCAGCCGGTGACGCTGGTCGTGAGCCTGCAGGCGGTCTCCGCCGCGACCGCGTGCCGGCCGGCGCCGACCAAGCTCCTCTATCCGCGGCGCAACCTCGGCCCGGTGGTCCGCTACATCGTCTACGTCGACGGCCACCTGCGCAAGACCGTGCACGGACGCAACCTGCGCTCGGCCGAACTGCCGAAGATGACCGGCGCCAAGCACTTGGTCAAGATCGTGTCCACCACCTCGCGCGGCTATCGCCTGACCACCACCCGCGTCTACCTCGACTGCGCCGAGGTGGCCAAACACGTGAAGGCCAAACGCGCGAGCGCCGGCAGCACGCCGCGCTAGCCGACGCGAGGCCGCAGGATCGCGATCGCGCTCCGGGCCGGCGCTTGCGGGATCTTAACCCCGGGGGCCGGGGCGGCTCGTATGCTGGAGGGCAGCGATGCTGAACGTACTGCTCACGAACGACGACGGGATCGAGGCCGAGGGCCTGCAGGCGATGCGCGCGGCGCTCGCCGCGGTCGCGGGCGTGCGCCTGGCGGTGATCGCGCCGGACGGCAACCGCTCGGCGATGGCGCGGTCGATCACGACGCGCCGGCCGCTGTGGGTCGAGGAGGTCCCGTTCGCCGACGGGACCGTCGGCTACGCGACCGACGGCACGCCGGTCGACTGCGTGCGCCTGGCAAGCCTCGGGCTGGTCGCGGACTTCGCGGCCGACCTGGTCGTCGCCGGGATCAACCACGGCGCGAACCTCGGCGACGACATCACCTACTCGGGGACGGTCGCGGCGGCGCTCGAGGGGGTCGTGCTGGGGATCCCCGCGATCGCGGTCTCCCAGCAGTCCCGCGCGCGCGCTCTCGACTTCCGCTACGACGGCGGCTTCTCCTTCGAGCTCGCCGCCGCCTTCGTCGCCGCGCTTGTCGAGCGGATCGAGGACGTGCCGCTGCCGGCGAGCACGCTCCTGAACGTGAACGTCCCAGCCGGCACGCCGGATGGCGTCGAGGTGACGAGCCTCGGCAAGCGGATCTACCGGGACGAGCTGAAACTCGATGACGAAGAGAACGGCCCGCCGGCGCGCAGGCGCTACTGGATCTACGGCTCGGACCCGGGCTTCCGCGACGAGCCCGGCACCGACCTCGCGGCCGTCGCGGCCGGGCGGATCGCGGTGACGCCGATCCACTTCGACCTCACCGACCGACCTGGCCTGGAGGCGTTGCGAAGCTTCGACCTGGAGGCTTTGCTCGCGCTCGCCTCGGTTGCCGGCCCGCAGACGCCGTGAGCGACGCCGCGCGCGCAATGGAGCTGCGCCGGGAGCTCGAGCACCACGCCTACCGCTACTACGTGATCGACGATCCCGAGATCGGCGATGACGTCTACGACCGGCTGCTCGACGAGCTGAGGGAGATCGAGCGCGAGCACCCGGAGCTCGTCACCGTGGACTCGCCCACCCAGCGGGTCGGCGGCGAGCCTGTCGGGCGCCTGGAGAAGGTCGCGCATCTCGAGCAGATGCTGTCGCTGCCGAACGCACGCACCGAGCAGGAGCTCAGAGCGTGGGTCGAGCGGATGCGCAACCACCTCGCGCGCGAGGGGATCGAGGACCCGAAGTTCGAGTTCGTGGTCGAGCCAAAGATCGACGGGCTGGCGATCAGCCTGCTCTACCGCGACGGCGTGTTCGAGCGGGGGGCGACGCGCGGGAACGGGGAGGTCGGGGAGGACGTCACGCACAACCTCCGCACGATCGGGCAGATCCCGCTGAGCGTCGAGGAGGTGCCCCCGCTGCTGGAGGTGCGGGGGGAGGTGTACATGTCACTGAAGGACTTCGCCGCGCTCAACGAGCGCCGCGCGGAGGAAGGCGAGTCGACGTTCATGAACCCGCGCAACTCGGCCGCCGGGACGATCCGCCAGCTCGACCCCGCCGACGCGGCGAAGCGCCCGCTGTCGATCTGGTGCTACCAGCTCGGCGTCGTCGAGGGTATCTCCTTCGAGACGCATTTCGAGGCTTTGGAGTGGCTGAAAGAGCACCACTTCCGCGTGAACCCCGACATCGGGCTGATCGGGGGCGAGGACGAGGTGATCGCGCAGTGCCTCGACTGGCAGAAGCGCCGCGGCGAGCTCGACTTCGAGATCGACGGCGTCGTCGTGAAGGTCAACGACCTCGCCCTGCAACGGCGGCTCGGCTCGGTCGGGCGCGACCCGCGCTGGGCGATCGCCTGGAAGTTCCCGCCGACGATCGCGACGACGAAGTTGGAGAAGGTGATGTGGAACGTCGGCAAGTTCGGCGACCTGCGTCCCTACGCGATGCTCTCCCCGATCGAAGTCGGCGGGGTGACGATCAAGTTGGCGACCCTGCACAACGAGGAGGACATCGTCCGCAAGGACATCCGCGGAGGCGAGGATGTGATCGTGATGCGCGCCGGCGACGTGATTCCGCAGGTCGTCTCCCCGGCCCCGCACGTGGTCGAGCAGCAGGGCCGCCCGCCGCGCCCGCGCCCGCCGCGGCGCTGCCCGTTCTGCAACACCGAGACGGTCAAGCCGAAGGGGTCGGTGTTCACGAAGTGCCCCAACCGCGACTGCCCCGAGCGCGCCTGGCAGCTGCTCAAGCACTTCGTCTCGCGCGGCGCGATGGACATCGACGGGCTCGGCGAGAAGCAGGTGGCCTCGCTCCAGCAACGCGGGCTCGTGCGAACCGCCGGCGACTTCTACCGGTTGCGCGAGGAGCAGCTGGTCAAGCTCGACGGCTTCGCCGAGATCTCCGCGCGCAAGCTCGTCGAGGCGATCGAGGCCTCAAAGGAGCGGCCGTTCGCGCGCGTGCTGTTCGCGCTCGGGATCGAGGAGGTCGGCGAGGTCACCGGCCGCAACCTCGCGCTGCGCTTCCGCAACGTCGACGCGTTGCTCGTGGCGGCGAACGAGGAGATCGCGCAGACGCCGGGCGTGGGCGAGAAGATGGCGAAGGCGATCCGCGAGCAGCTCGACGACGCGCGGATGCGCGCCCTGGTCGCCGACCTGCGCGCGACCGGGCTGCGTTTCGAGGAGGCGGGGCCGCCCCCGTCGGAGGGCCCGCTGGCGGGCAAGACCGTGGTCCTCACCGGCACGATGCCGAACTGGTCGCGCGAGCAGGCCACCGAGCGGATCGCGGCCGCGGGCGGGCGCGTGACGGGGAGCGTCTCGAAGAAGACCCACTACCTCGTCGCCGGGGAGAGCGCGGGATCGAAGCTCGAGAAGGCCGAGCGGTTGCACGTGCCGGTGCTCGACGAAGCGGGGCTGCGCGAGTTATTGGGCACCTGACCGATCTTCGATCGGTCAGGTCGGGCCGGCACATGTGCCGGCCCGAGACTTGCCACATGTGGCAAGTCTTTCCGACAGGCGCATGCGCCTGTCGGCGGGGACGTGCATGCACGTCCCCGCCGGAGCGCACATGTGCGCTCCGGGGTGGGGCCGCATGCGGCCCCACCTTCCCCTCAGTAATCCGCGACGGTGATCGTCATGTGGTCTTAGAAGACATGCGCGGTCTCGGTCGGGATCCCGTCGGTGAAGATCGCGAAGGCGAGCGTGTGCCCGTCGGCGGCGTTGCAGTAGCCGGCGAGGAGGCCGGCGGTCGCAGCGTCGAGGCGCGCTCTGAGAAGAGCGCCTGTTTGGTCGTGAGGTCGTACACGTAGGCGCCGTCCGCGGGGCCGGCGAGGGAGAGCTGGTGGGAGAGGTCGGCCTGCAGCCCGGCGAGGCTCCCGCCGGCGGCGCTCGCGGCGGCCGGCACGAGCAGGCAGGGGCCCGCGAGGAGCACGAGCAGGCCCGCGCGCAGCACCCGGCGCAGGGGCGTGGATGGGAGCGCGAGCGGCGCCGGGCGCCGGACGGCGCGCGGGGGAGGGGTTTTTCCGGGGCAAGGAACCGTAAAATGAATCGAGCATGGGCAAGGTTGTCAAGCTGGAACCTACGACCAAGGTGCGAGTTGCGGCCGGGCGGGGTCCGGCGGCGAGGAAACGGCGCGGCACCGCGGGCGCGCGGCCGACGCGGCGGCGGCACAGCCACAAGACCGCGCTCGTGCTCGGCGGCGGCGGCTTCACCGGCGGCGTCTACGAGATCGGCGCGCTGCGCGCGCTCGACCTGATGGCGACGAACAGCACGGTCAACCAGTTCGACGTCTACGTCGGGACCTCCGCCGGCTCGTTCATCGCCGCGCTCTGCGCCAATGGCGTGACGCCGGAGGAGATGATGCGCGTCGTCACCCACCAGGGCAGGGCGCCGTTCCGCGACGTCGACCTCGGCGACCTCCTGCACCTGAACCTGCTCGAGTTCGCGCGCACCGGCGCGACGCTGCCGCTGCGGATCGTCTCGCTCGCGCGCCAGGTGATCGTCCAGCGCGGACAGGTCTCGGCGATGGACGTGCTACTCGGGCTCGCCGAGGGGCTGCCCTCGGGCGCCTACACGGGCGCCGGGATCGAGCACTACCTGCACAGCGTCCTCTCAGAGCCCGGTCGCTCAGACGAGTTCGGAGAGCTGCGCCGCGAGCTCTACCTGACCGCCACCGACCTCGACACCTGCGAGCGGATCGTGTTCGGCGCCGAGGGCTACGAGGACGTGCCGATCTCGACCGCCGTGCGCGCGTCGGGGGCGCTGCCGATGGTCTACGCCCCGGTCGAGGTGAAGGGCCGCGAGCTGATCGACGGCGGGATCGTCTCGACCACCAACCTCGACATCGCCGTCGAGGCGGGCGCGAAGCTCGTCGTCGTGATCAACCCGCTCGTGCCGTTCGTGAACGACTTCTCCGGGCAGGTGCGGACGCTGCGCTCCGGGACGCGCCCGCGGCGGGTCTCGGACATGGGCTTCGCGCAGATCGGCTACCAGACGTTCAAGCTGCTCGCCTACCAGCGCCTGCACGAGATGGCCGAGCGCTGGGAGGAGCGCTACCCGGGCGTCGACATCGTCCTGATCGAGCCCGAGCCGGCGGACGAGCTGATGTTCAAGACCTCGATGATGAACTTCACCGCGCGCGTGGAGATCGCGCGGCACGGGTTCGAGTCGGTGACGAGGCACCTCGCGGGCGAATACGATCGCTACCGCGAGATCTGCGAGCGCCACGGCCTGGAGATCTCGGAGAAGCGCGTGAAGCAGGTCGTCGCGCACTTCGAGGTCGAGCAGGAGGAGACGAGCGCCTGGCGGAAGATCCTCGAGGGCACGACCGGCGCTTTGCTGCGCCAGGCGGGGTCAGCGAGTTAGCGGGTCCTTGTAGCCGGCGTCCTGGGGCGTCAGGGCCAAGCAGATCAAGGACGCAGTGAGCGAAGTGTGCTTTGCACACGAGCGATCGAGGACGCAGACCGATCGTCCGGGATCGGCCAGCGCCGGCCATGACGTCACAGGAGGGCTTTGTCGAGTGCCTTCAACAAGCGCTCGGAGCAGGCGGCGTCGCGCAGGCCGATCCGCACGTGACGGGCCTCGCCGAGGGCGTCGCCCCCGGCGATGAGCACGCCGGCGCGGGCGAGGCGCGCGACCAGCTCGCCGCCGTCGACGCTCGGGTGGGCCACCCACAGGAAGTTCGCCTGGCTGTCCGTCACCTCGAAGCGGCGCTCGCGCAGCGCGGCAGTCAAAGCGGCGCGCTCCGCGGAGATCAGGCGCACGCGCTCGGCGACGAGCTCCGAGCAGCTGCGCAGCGCCTCCAGGGCGCCCGCCTGGGAGACCTCCGAGACGCCGAGGTCGGGCGCGAGCTCGGCGAGCAGATCCTCCGAGCCGGGCGCGCCGAGCGCATAGCCGATCCGCAACCCCGCAAGGCCCCAGGCCTTCGAGAAGCTGCGAAAGACGAGCAGCCGCGGATGGCGCTCGAGTAGCTCCAGGGAGGCGTCGACAGGCTGGGCGTCGGCGAACTCGACGAGCGACTCGTCGAGCAGTACTGCGACGCCCTCCGGCAGTCCGTCGAGCAGTCGCGCGAGCTCGCCGGTCCGAAGCAGCTCGCCGGTCGGGTCGTTGGGGCTGGCCAGCGCGATCACGCGCGTGTCCTCTTCGTGTGCGGCGGCCAGCAGCGCGTCGACCCCGCCGGTGACGGGCACCGCGCGGCCGTGGGCGCGGCGGGCCATGATCGGGTAGAGCGGGTAGGAGGGCCAGGAGGTGATCAGCTGCTGCCCGGGGGCGATCAGCGCGCGTGTGGCGGAGCTGAGCAGCTCGGCGGCGCCGTTGCCGAGGATCAGCCGGCCGGAGTCGACGCCGTGGCGCGCGGCGAGCTCGTCGTGCAGCGCGGAGCCGCGCAGGTGTGGGTAGCGCTGCAGGCCGCGCTGGGCGGTGAACGTGATCGCCGAGACGATGTGCGGGTGGGCGAGCTCGGGCCAGGTCGTCTGCGAGAGGTCGAGCGTCTCGACGCGGGTGAGCGCCTTGCGCCTGCGCTCGGCAGCCTGCGCGCGCAGCCCGCGGTTGACCTCCTCCTCGGACATCCCCTCGAACTGGCGGTAGTAGTCGAGCAGCCCCATGGAGTCTTTTCTAGCGGCGTTCTCGAGGGCGGCACGACGCCGGACTGAACCCCGCGCGGGACCTCACGAGCCGTTGCCGCGCGTGACGAGGGTGGTGCCCGGGCCGTGGATCACGAGGAACCAGAAGACGAATGCGACGGCGCAGACGATCGCGGTGATCGCGAAGACCCGCCCGAGCACCCCGGTTCGCTGATCGTGGCCGGCGGCGCGGCGCACGAGGATCCAGGCCTGGTCGAGCCGGCGCAGCAGCGCGAGCGCCCCGAACAGGAACCCGAACAGCCCTGCGAAGGAGACGAGGATGCCGAAGGAGACGCTGCCCGAGAGGTAGTCGGCCCGCGAGCCGAGCCACAGGCAGGCAAGCGGGATCGGTCCCCAGCAGAGCAGGCTGAGGACGATCATCGCGCCGAACAGGATGCCCGCAAACGAGCCATCGAAACGCCGGCGCAGGGCACCGCCGCGCGTCGGCAGCTCCTGGAAGCGAACGGGCGCCGTGCCGGGCCGGCGCCCGACGAACAGGCCGCCGTTCTCAGAGGGGTCGCTGCGCATCGCTGCACCTATGTTCGCAGCTACTGGGCCGGGAGCCGGTCAGCCGGCGTAGAGCTCGTCGAACAGCGCGGCGTACTGCTCGTTGACGACGTTCCGCTTGACCTTCAGCGTCGGCGTCAGCTCGCCGGTGGCCTGCGAGAGGTCGTGGTCGAGGATCACGAACTTCTTCACCTGCTCGACCTGCGCGTATTTCTGATTCGCGCGATCGACCTCGCGCTGGATCAGCGCCCGGATCTCCGGGCGGCGAGCGAGCGAGGGGATGTCCTGGGGCAGGTCGTGCTCGTGGGCGTAGGAGGGGATCTCTTCCTCGTCGAGCGTGATCAGCACGACCGGGTAGGGACGCTGGTCGCCGTGCATCACCGCCTGGGAGATCCAGCGGCACTGCTTGAGGTCGTTCTCGATGTTCGCAGGCGTCAGGTTCTTGCCGCCGGCGGTGATGATGATGTCCTTCTTGCGGCCCGTGATCGAGAGGTAGCCGTCCTCGTCGAGCGAGCCGAGGTCGCCGGTGTGCATCCAGCCGTCCTCGACCGCGCCGAAGCTCTCTTCCCCGCGGTTGTGGTAGCCCTGGAAGATGTTCGGGCCTTTGATCAGGATCTCGCCGTCCTCGGCGATCTTCAGCTCGACGCCCGGCAGCGCGCGCCCGACGGTGCCGAAGCGGTGGTTCTCGACGGTCGAGACGGTCGCCGCGGTGGCGGTCTCGGTCATCCCATATCCCTCGAGCACCGGCACCCCGCAGGCCCAGAAGAATTCGAGGATCTCTTTCGCGATCGGCGCCGCGCCGCTGGTCGCGTGGCGCACGTTGCCGCCGAAGATCGCGCGGACGAGCTTGAACAGCTCCTCGTCGGCCTCGTCGAAGGGCTTCTGCAGCTCCTGGGGCACAGCTTCGCCGCGGTTGATCATGTCGCGCACCTTCACGCCGAGCTTGATCGCCTCCTGGGCGCGCTCGCGCTCCTCGGGCGGCTTGGCCTCGATCGCGCCGTGCGCGAGCGTGTAGATCTTCTCGAACACGCGTGGCACCGACGGCAGGTATGTCGGTTTGACCTCCATCAGCTCGGGCACGATCTGCTTGGTGTCCCCGCCGAAGTAGGCGAGCGTGCCGCCGAGGTCGAAGACGGCGAGCTGGATCAGCAGCGCAAACGAGTGGGCGAGCGGCAGGTAGAGGTAGATGACCTCGTCATCGGTGATCTCGCCGCTCTCGCCGATCATGTCGACGATCGCCCGGTAGTTGCCGTGTGTGAGCACGCAGCCCTTCGGTGGGCCGGTCGTGCCGGAGGTGTAGATGAACGTATAGGGGTCCTCGGGGCGGACGGCCGCACGGCGCGCGTCGAGCTCCTCCGGGGAGCGCGCGCGTCCGCGCTCGCGGACCTCATCGAGCGTGATCGCCCCCAGCTCGTCCGCGGCGCTCGGGACGCCGTTGGTGGCAGCCCCCGGGGAGGAAGCGTCCGGGGAGGACTCGCTCGCGGCAGGATCGATCACGATCATGGTGCGCAGGTTCGGCAGCCGGTCGCGGATCGCGGCGATCTTCGCGAGCTGCTCGTCGTCCTCGCAGACGATCGCGCCGGCGCCGGAGTCGGAGATCACCCACAGGCACTCCTCGGGCGAGTTGGTCTGGTAGATCGGCACGACGACCGCGCCCGCGGCGGTCGCGCCGAGGTCGGCGTAGGACCACTCGGGACGCGTGTTGGCGAGGATGCAGACGCGCTCGCCCGGCTTGATCCCGAGGTCGATCAAGCCAAGCCCGATCTCCTGCACGATCGTCGCGAGCTGGGCGTAGCTGACGTCGTGCCAGGCGCTCCCGCGCTTGAAGCGCACAGCCGGGTGCTCCGCGTGCGTGGCGGCAGCGCGCGGGATCAGGTCGGCGACCGTGCTCGACCCTGTGCTTGGTCCTGCGCCCGACACCGTTGCGGTGGCCTCCATGACGACCCTCCTCCTCCTCGCTCAACCTGGCTCTGAAGTGACAGACGGATCTTAGTCCCGATTGGGCTCCTCGTGGCAAAGCTCGGATAAGGATTTGAGCCCCGGGGTTTGCGACCCGGGGCGGACGTGGTGGGCGACGGGTCACCGCCGCCGGTGGGTGGGGGGGGCAGGCCGCCGAGGCGGGGGCGGTGTGGGATACTGCCGAGCGCGTCGGGGCGTGGCGCAGCCTGGTAGCGCGCGCCGTTCGGGTCGGCGAGGTCCCCGGTTCGAATCCGGGCGCCCCGATTGCCTAACTTCCCGCGGACCCCAGCGAACTCGCGGCCGGCTCGGTCGAGTCGATGAAGTCGATGAGCACGTCGAGGAAGCGGTCGGGCTCGTCGAGATGGGGGAAGTGGCCTGAGTGCGGGAACACCTCCAGGCGGCTGTTGGGCATCCGCTCGTGGGTCGCGTGTCCGTGGGAGATGGGGATGATCGAGTCGTGCTCGCCCCAGATCAGCAGAAATGGGAGCTGTTCGGCCAGGTAGAGCCGGTTCGAGGCGTCGACGCGCTGGCCGCCGGGCTCGACGACCGAGCGGAGCGTGTGGACGAAGGCGGCGCGGGTCGCGCTGTCGGAGAGTGTCGAGTGCCCGCGCGCGATCTCCTCGAGATCGGTCCCGACGCCCAGGCCCAGCCGGCTGAGCAAGCCACCGGCGCGCGCGCCGGCGTCGAGCAGGCGCGTTGCCGCGAGCAGGGGCAGCACGAGCTCGGAGCCGGGCAGCGTTGCGGCGCGAAGCAGCCAGTTGACGTCGCGGCCGAGGCCGCCGCTGTCGACCAGGACAAGTCGCTCGCAGCGCTCGGGGAATTGGTAGGAGAACTGCATCGCGATCCCGCCACCGAGCGAGTGCCCGACGAAGGTTGCCCGCTCGTGTCCGAGGGCGAGTAGCAGGTCGCGCAGGCCGCTCGCGTGGGCGCCGAGCGAGTAATCGCCTCTGGGCTTGGCCGACTCGCCGTGACCCGCCAGGTCGGGGGCGATCACGGTAAAGCGCTCGGCGAGCTGGGGCATCGCCCGCTCCCAGGTCGCCGAGCTGGACGTGATCCCGTGGACGAGCACCACGACGGGGCCGCTGCCTGCTTGACGGTAGGCCACGTCGTGACCGTGCAAGGTCGTGTGCCTGACGTCTTCGCGGCTGCGTTTTGTTCGAGGCGCCATCCGAAGCTCCAGTTCTCTCGCTGCCCGGGGTCGCAGGATTGCACGATCAGTCGAGGGCCGGCACGGCAGTTGTGTTCTTTTGGTCGCCGGGGGTTAGTCCGGCGTGGATCACGTCAGAGAAAGGATGCCCAGAGCGGCAACTGCTGGCCCACGGTGCCGCTCACGACTGGCGGTGGTTGCGTCCAAACGTCGAGGAGACTCCGACACGGCGCGCGGCGGCCTCGAGGCGATACCCGCAATTGGGGCCGTGGGAGACAGCGGGTGTTACCGTGCCGCGCTTGGGACCGGTGGACTCGCGGTCGGCTTGACGGTCTGTAGGCGGGCGGAGATGGAGGCGAAGACGAAGCATCTTAGGTCACCCTAAGTGTAGCGCGAGCGACGTTTGGCAAGGGCAGCTCAATGTCAGTTGCCGTCCTCGGCGGCGGCTAGCGCCGACTCCGCGTCGGTCAGGCGCTGCGCTCCGTCGTCGGTCAGCTCGACGATGTGGCGGCGTAGGACAATTTGTGCGCACCGCGCTCGCGAGGCGACGGCCGAGCTCATTGAGTTCGCGCGCGACTTCGTGGGGGGACATTGACGGCGAGGGGTCTACCCCGCGCCCTCGACGAGCACGAGCGCGAACCCGTCGTAGCCCTTCGCGCCGACGGTCTGGATCGCCGTGGCGGAGACGGTGCCCTCCTCGACCTCGGCCCCAGCCAGCTCGTAGAAGCGACGCACGCCCTTGATGAGCTCGTCGCCGTGCTCGGAGTCGTAGGCGGCGGGGTCGAGGATCGCGCCGTCGCGGACGACGTTGTCGCCGACGATCAGCGTGCCGGGTCGAGAGAGCCGCAGCGACCATTCGAAGTAGCCCGGGTAGTTCTGCTTGTCGGCGTCGATGAAGATCAGGTCGAACGGGCCCGCGCCCTCGGCGTGGAGCTCGGGGAGCGTCTGGAGCGCCGGTCCGACCCGCAGTTCGACGAGCTCCTCGAGACCGGCGCGCGCGATGTTCGCCCGCGCTATCTCGGCGTAGCGGGGCTCGGCCTCGAGCGTGATCAGACGACCGCCCGGCGCCAGCGCCCGCGCGAGCCAGATCGTGCTGTAGCCGCCGAGCGTGCCGAGCTCGAGGATCGAGCGCGCGCCCTGCATGCGCGCGAGCAGCTGGAGCAGCTTGCCCTGGTTCGGCGTGACCGAGATCGGTGGCAGTCCCGCCGCGACGCTATCCGCGACGGCGGCGTCGAGCGCCGCGTCCGCCGGCAGGAGATGCTCGGCGATGTAGCCGTCCACGGCCGTCCACCGCTGCTGGGGGGAGGACTCGCTGCTGCTGCTGCTGCTGCTGATCGCGTCGGTCACTGACGCCAGGCTATCGTGAGCTGTGCGCGCCCGCGTACGGCGCGCACCGTGTCGGTGAGCGTGGCGATGTCATAGGCGCCGTAGTGGCGGCGCCCGTTGACGAAGAAGGTCGGGGTGCCGGAGACACCGCTCTCGTCGGCGCTCGCCACGTCCTCGCTCACCCGCGAGGAGTACTCGCGGCGGTGGAGCTCGGCGAGCAGGCGCTCTCCGTCGAGGCCGAGCTCGGTCGCGTAAGCGCTCAGATGTCGAGGCAGCAGCTCGCCCTGGTGCGCGAGCAGCACGTCGTGCATCTCCCAGAAGCGGCCCTGGGCGGCGGCGGCCTCCGAGGCCTCGGCGGCGATCTGCGCGTGCGGGTGGACGTCGTTGAGGGGCAGGTGGCGCCAGACGTAGCGAACGTCGTCGCCGAACTCGGACAGCAGCTCACGGATCGCCTGCTCGGCCCGCCCGCAGAAAGGACACTCGAAGTCCCCGTACTCCACGAACGTGACGAGCGCGTCCGCGGGGCCGCGGACGTGGTCGCGCTCCGGGTCGACCTCGCGGGAGAGGTCGAGGATGTCCTCGGCCGTCCCCGCCAGCTGGCGCGCCCGCACGGACGCGGGCAGGCGCCTGACCACGCGCAGGACCGTCCACCCGAGCAGCGGCGCGAGCAGCACCGAGACGAGCGCGCCGAGCTTCGCCTCGGCGAGCCGCTCGCCGCTGAAGGCGAGGCTCGAGATCAGCAGCGAGACCGTGAAGCCGACCCCGGCGAATGCGCCGCCGGCCGCCAGCAGCGGCGGGCTCAACGGCGAGCGCGGTCCGCGCAGGGCCGGACGCGAGGCGATCCACGAGGCGCCGGCGATCCCGAGCGGCTTGCCGATCACGTAGCCGCCGAGGATGCCCAGCGTGATCGGGGAGCCGGCCGCGTCCCCGAGCAGGCCGCCGCTCAGGTGTACCCCCGCGTTGGCGAGCGCGAACAGCGGCACGATCACGTAGCTCGTCCACGGGTGCAGGCTGTACTGCAGGCGCTCGTTCGGTGAGATCGCGGAGATCAGGCTCTGCTGGGCGGAGCGGGCCAGCTCGGGGGTGGGCTGCTCGCGGAACGAGCGCGTCTGCACGGTCGCGCGCTCGAGATCCTCGCGCGCCGGTGGATAGGCGCTCGTCGCCAGCCCGACCGCGAGCCCCGAGATCACCGGGTCGATGCCCGACTCGAACATCGCCACCCACAGCCCGACCGCGACGACCGCGGAGACCGGGCGGCGCCATTCCGGCGCGTAGCGCAGCGCCAGCAGCACCGCGAACAGCGCCACCGCCACCGCCAGCGCGAGCACCGAGACGTGCGTGGTGTAGACGGTCGCGATCACCACGAGCGCGCCCAGGTCGTCGATGACGGCGAGCGTCAGCAGGAACACGCGCAACCGGGTCGCCGCGCGCGGCGTCAGCAGCGCGAGCGCGCCGAGCGCGAAGGCGGTGTCGGTGGACATCGCCGCGCCCCAGCCGTGGGCGCCGGGGCCGCCCGCGTTGAGGGAGAGATAAATTGCCACCGGGACGGTCATGCCGCCGAGCGCGGCGAGCACTGGGATCGTCAGGCGCCGTCGCTCGCGCAGCTCGCCGAGGTCGAGCTCGCGCTTGGCCTCCAGCCCGACGACGAGGAAGAAGAACGTCATCAGTCCCTCGTTCACCCAGTGGCGCAGGTCCGTCGCGATGCCGCTGCCCCCGATCGTGATCGCGAGCTTCGTGCTCCACAGCGATTCGTAGCTGTGCGACCACGGCGAGTTGGCCCACAGCAGCGCGACGATCACGCCCACCAGCAGCACGCTCGCCCCGCCGGTCTCGGTGCCGAGGAAGTCGCGCACCGGCGCCGTCAGGTTGCGTGCCCAGGCCGTCCGCCCGGCGTAGGTCCCGCTGTCCCCGTCGCGATCCACTGCCGAGTTACTAGCAGCTCGCCGGGAGCAGGAGCGGCTCGCCGGGAGCCAAGCGGAGCGCGCGGTCGCTCGAGGTCGTCCCGGAGGCGGAAACCGGCCGCTGACCACGGCGTGGGAGTAGAGTCCAAGCCGTGACGTTCGTCCTGCTCACCGGCGCCACCCGCGGCATCGGCCGCGCCGCTGCGGTCCAGCTCGCAGGCGACGGCGCCGAGCTCGCGCTCGTCGGTCGCGACGCCGAGCGCGTGCAGGCGGTCGCGGTCGAGGCCCGCGCGGCCGGCGGTGGCGCGCCGGTCCACGAGCACGTCGCCGATCTGATGTCGATGGCCGACGTGCGCGCGCTCGCCGAGGAGGTGCGCGGGCGCTACGGGCAGATCGACGTGCTCGCGAACAACGCCGGGGCGCTGTTCGCCTCGCGCAAGGTCACCGCCGAGGGCTTCGAGCAGACCTTCGCGCTGAACCACCTCGCGCCGTTCCTGCTCACCAACCTGCTGCGCGATCGCCTCGCCGGCGGCCGCGTCGTGACGACGTCCTCCGACGCCCACAAGGCCGGGCGACTGGACCTCGACGACCTGCAGTCGCAGCGGAAGTCCTACGCGGCGATGCGCGTCTACGGCACCTCGAAGCTCTGCAACATCCTCTTCACGCGCGAGCTCGCGCGGCGCGCGCCGGAGCTCCGCGCCAACTGCTTTCACCCCGGCGTCGTGCGCACCGGCTTCGGCAAGAACGACAACGGGATCTGGAAGGTGCTCACGACCGTCGGCTCGCCGTTCTTCCGCTCGCCCGCCCGCGGCGCCCGCTCGCTCGTCTGGCTCGCGCTCTCCGACGAGGCCTCCACGCTCACCGGCGAGTACGTCCAGGACGAGAAGGTCCTGGAGCCGAGCGGTCAGGCCCGCGACGAGATCCTCGCCGAGGGTCTCTGGGAGCGCAGCGCCGAGCTCGTCGGGCTGCCGGTCGACGCGCCCGCCTGAGCGCCCGGCGACGCACACCACCGGCGGATGGATGTTCCGTGCGCGTCTGTCTCACCTTCTAGGCTGAGGCCCCGATGGAGCTCGAGCAGGCGATCCGCACCAGGCGCACGCACAAGGCCTTCGCTCCAGAGCGGGTCCCGCGGGCGGTGCTGGAAGAGCTCTTCGAGCTCGCGCACTGGGCCCCGAACCACAACCTCACCAACCCCTGGCGCTTCCGCGTGCTCGGGCCGGCGACGCTCGCGCGGCTGAAGCAGCTCGCCGAGCAGCGCTCGCCGGGCTCCGGCGGCAAGCTCGACCGCGCGCCGACTTTAGTCGTCGCGTCGGCCTTCCTCCAGGGCGACGAGGACCAGCGGGCCGACGATCTGCTCGCGAGCGCGGTCGCCGCCTACCTCGTGTTGCTCGCCGCGCATTCGCGCGGGCTTGCCTCTTACTGGCGCAGCGTGCCTTTGCTCGACTCACCCGCCGGCCGCGAGGCGCTCGGGCTCGACGCGGCCGAGCGGCCGATCGGCCTGCTCCACCTCGGCCGCCCGCGCCAGCAGCAGCGCGTGCCCGAGCGTGCGCCGGTCGCGGAGTTCGTCAGCTACCTGTCCTAGCTCACGAGCTGCGGTGCCAGCGCGAGGCTCGGGGTCTCAAGGGCGGCCTCTGACTCTGACTCGAACGAGCGCAGCCGCTTGCGCAGCTCGTACGCGATGTCGCGCAAGACCGCGTCGCCGCGGTCGTGGCCGTGCTCGTCGTTGACCTGCTTGAAGCCGTCGACGTCGCTGACCTGCACATCGACACGATCATCCAGGGCGGGCAGGGGGGCGAACTCGGGTTGCCCGCGGCGGCGATCCCGTCCGGAGTGAAGAACATCGAGCGCGTGTAACTATAGTGCTACGCACTCTCTAAAGTACATCAGTTCTCGCGGCCTCTTTATATATGCGCTGTGTGTGTGTCCGAACTGTGTATATGCGCTGTGTGTGTCCGAACCGTGGCAAAGGCGCCACCAAATCGTGACGGAGATGTGACAGGAATATAAGGGCGGGGGATGGCATCATGCACTTTTTGAACGGCGTGACACTATGGTAACACGGGGGTTTGAAAAATGAGATGAAAATCCTCCCGAAACGCGACGAAAATCCTCTCGAAACGCGACGAAATTCCCCGACGGCGAACGGCCGTCCCGTGTCGCACCGCACCGCACCGCTAGCCTGTCGGCCCGTGCTCGTCCCGAGAGATGACATACGCAACGTCGCGATCGTCGCTCACGTCGACCATGGCAAGACGACGCTGGTCGACGCGATGCTGTGGCAGTCGGGCGCGTTCCGCGTCGGCCAGGACGTCGCCACGAGGGTGCTCGACTCGATGGACCTCGAGCGCGAGAAGGGGATCACGATCCTCGCCAAGAACACCTCGCTGCGCTACAGGGACGTCAAGCTGAACATCATCGACACGCCCGGCCACGCCGACTTCGGCGGCGAGGTCGAGCGCGGGCTGACGATGGTCGACGGGGTGCTGCTGCTGGTGGATGCCTCCGAGGGCCCGCTGCCGCAGACCCGCTTCGTACTGAGGAAGGCGCTGGAGGCGAAGCTGCCGGTGATCCTCGTGATCAACAAGGTCGACCGCCCCGACGCGCGCGTGGTGGAGGTCGTCGACGAGGTCTATGAGCTGTTCCTCGACCTCGACGCCGACGAGCAGCAGATCGACTTCCCGATCGTCTACTGCAATGCGAAGGCGGGGGTGGCCTCGCTGCACTACGACCAAGCTAAACCGATCGAGGAGCAGGACCTCGCGCCACTGCTCGACCTGTTGCTGGAGCGGATCCCGGCGCCGCTGTACGACCCTGAGCACCCGTTGCAGGCGCTCGTCACGAACCTCGATGCCTCACCCTATGTGGGTCGCCTGGCGCTATGCCGCGTGCGACACGGAAATATTAAGAAGGGCCAGCAAATCGCATGGTGCCGCGCCGACGGGACGATTCAGAAAGCCCAGGTGGCGGAGCTGTACGTGACCGACGCGCTCGAGCGCGTCGACTCAGAGGTTGCGGGCCCCGGCGAGATCATCGCCGTCGCCGGGATCGCCGAGGTGACGATCGGGGAGACGCTCGCCGACCCCGACGACCCGCGTCCGCTGCCGGTGATCACGGTCGACGAACCGGCGATGTCGATCACGATCGGCGCCAACACCTCGCCGCTGGCGGGGAAAGACGGGAGCAAGCTCACGGCCCGCCAGATCGAGGCGCGGCTGAAGCAGGAGCTCGTCGGCAATGTCTCGCTGAGGGTGCAAGAGACGGCGGGGGTGGGTGGGGAGTCCAAATCATTCGAGGTGCAGGGCCGAGGTGAGCTGCAGTTGGCGGTGCTGGTCGAGATCATGCGCCGCGAGGGCTTCGAGCTCACCGTCGGCCAGCCGCACGTGGTCGAGCAGACGATCGACGGCAAGCGCAACGAGCCCGTCGAGCGCCTCTCGGTGGACGTGCCCGAGGAGCACGTCGGCACCGTCACGCAGCTGTTGGCCGCCAGGAAAGGCCGGATGGAGCACATGATCAACCATGGGACGGGTTGGGTACGGCTCGAGTACCTGGTGCCGGCGCGGGGGCTGATCGGCTTCAGGACCGAGTTCCTGACGGAGACGAGGGGCACGGGGATCATGCACCACGTGTTCGACCGCTGGGAGCCGTGGGCGGGCGAGCTCTTGACGCGCCAGAGCGGCGTTCTGGTGGCCGACCGCCGTGGCCAGACGGTGACCTTCTCGCTGTTCACGCTCCAGGAGCGGGGCTCGCTGTTCGTCGGCCCCGGGGAGGAGGTCTACGAGGGCATGATCATCGGCGAGAACGCGCGCTCGGAGGACCTCGACGTGAACCCCATCAAGGAGAAGCACCTGACTAACATGCGCTCCTCGACCTCCGATGTGCTGGTGCGGTTGGATGCCCACCGCAAACTGACGCTCGACGAGGCGCTCGAGTTCGTGCGCGAGGACGAGTGCGTGGAGGTCACGCCGGAGAACGTGCGGATGCGGAAGGTCGAGCTCGGGAAGACCGAGCGCGTGAAGACCGCGCGCCAGGCGCGGAAGTGAGGCAATCTTCCAACATCGAAACCCGCCGGAGCGGGCCTCGACGCGTATACGACTGTCTCTCGTGCCAGGAAAGCTACCTGCGTCGGGCCGCAGCGATAGGCTCTCGCCCGTGAGCAGAGGAATGAGAGCGGTCCGGGTCGCCCTGCTGGCCGCGGTGCTGACGATGGCCCTGGGCGCCGCCACAGCAAGCGCCGCGGCCGTGATCCACTTCCAGTCGGAGAGGACGTCGGCGCTGACGGCGCAACTGCACCACCGCGAAGTCCACGCGCTGACCTTCCACCCGACGCCCGCGCCGGGGCACGTGCATGTCTCGCTGAACAACGGCCGGCACATGACGGCCGTCTACGCGGCCAACGAAGAAGCGAAGTTCATCGCGCTCGCGCGTGCGGACGGCACGCCGTTCGCGGTTGCGGTCGCGAAACCGAAAGCTGCCGCGAAACCCGTGCACCACACCTTGCGCTACGTCGCGGGCGGGATCCTCGTGCTCGTGATCGTCGTCGTCGCGGCCGTCTTGCTCGTGGATCGCCGTAGGAAGCTCAATGAAGAGGGCGGCGACACGCCCCCGACGCAGAGCCAGCCTTCCCCGTAGATCAAGAATAAGACTCAGTCTTATGATATGTTGCCGCACGTGATGTGGCAACGGAAGTCGGTGAGGAGCTCCCGCTCCCCAAGGAAAGTGCTCGCGCACACGCGTCCACGGGCCGCGTCTGCGGTGGTTCTCGTGCTGCTGGCCGCGGGCGTGGCGGGGTGTGACAAGAGCGATCCGGCCGGCAACGCCGGGAGCGGCGGCCGTCTGCGGGTGGTGGCGGCGGAGAACTTCTGGGGGAGCATCGCCGCCCAGCTCGGCGGGGACCGTACGCAGGTGAGCAGCATCGTCGTCAACCCGAGCACCGACCCACACAGCTACGAACCGTCCGCACGGGACGCGCGCACGATCGCCGGCGCGCAGCTGGCGATCGTGAACGGAATCGGCTACGACAACTGGGTGCCGAAGCTGCTGGCCGCGAGCCCGCTCGCGGGGCGGACCGTGCTGAATGTGGGGCAGCTGTTGGGATTGGAAGAAGGCGATAACCCGCACCAGTGGTACTCGCCGGCGAGCGTGCAACGGGTGATCGCACGGATCGTCGCCGACTACGACCGGCTCGACCCGGCCGGCGCCGCCTACTACGCTCGGCGCGAGCGCGAATTCGAGACGGGGGACCTCGCGAGGTATGACCAGCTGCGCGCGGAGATCAGGTCGAGGTACGCGGGAGCCCCCGTGGGCTACAGCGAGAGCATCTTCCGCCCGCTCGGCGAAGACCTCGGCCTGCGGCTGTTGACCCCGTACAGCTTCGCGAAGGCGGTCGCGGAGGGCGTCGATGTGACCGCCGAAGACAAGGAAACGGTCGACCGCCAGGCGCGGGACCGGCAGATCGAGGTATGGGTCTTCAACAGCCAGAACGTGACGCCGGATGTGGAGCGCGTGAACGAACTGGCGAAAGCCGCCGGCATTCCGATCGCGACGGTCACCGAGACGCTCGACCCGGCGAGCGACACGTTCGAGCAGTGGCAGGTGGCTGAGCTCGAAGGGCTGCTGAAGGCGCTCGAAGATACGAGGGCCCGGTAGCCGTGAGCGTGGACGCGAGCCCGGAGGTAGTGTCCTCACGTCTCGCTGTGCCCTCGTACTCTCCGGCGGTCGAGCTACGCGGCGCGGCGGTTCGGCTGGGAGGGAAGACGATCTGGAGCGGCATGGACGTCGCCGTGCGCTCCGGGGAGTTCGTCGCGGTGCTGGGAGCGAACGGCTCGGGCAAGTCGACGCTGCTGAAGACCGTGCTCGGCGCGCTGCCGCTGGCGGCGGGCGAGGTGAGCGTGCTGGGAGCGCCGGCGGGACGGGAGAACGCGAGCATCGGCTACCTGCCCCAGCGCCGCTCGTTCGACTCCGGCACGCGGCTGCGCGGGCGCGACGTGGTGAGGCTCGGGCTCGACGGCGACCGCTGGGGGCTGCCGCTGCCCGGTGGCCTGCCCGGGTCGAGCGCGCGTCGGCGCGAGGCGGGGGAGCGGAGCGAGCAGGTGATCGAGCTCGTCGGGGCGGGCGCGTACGCGGACCGTCCGATCGGCGAGCTATCCGGTGGCGAGCAGCAACGGCTGCTGATCGCCCAGGCGCTCGCGCGCCGGCCAAAGCTGCTGCTGTTGGACGAGCCGTTGGACAGCCTTGACCTACCCAACCAGGCGGTCGTCGCGGCGCTCGTGCACGAGATCTGCAAAGACGAGGGCGTCGCGGTGCTGCTCGTCGCCCACGATGTGAATCCGCTGCTGCCATACCTGGACCGGGTCGTGTACCTCGCGGCCGGACATGCGGTCGCCGGGACGGTGGAGGAGGTGATCACGGGGGAGACGTTGACGGGTCTGTATGGGTTGCCCGTGGAGGTGTTGAAAGCGAGCGACGGGCGGCTGGTCGTCGTCGGGCAGCCCGAGGCGCCGGCGCATCACCACGACCGTCACTCCCACGATCACGGTGGGCACGGAGACGAGCATGAGCACTGAACCGCGCCTGACCTGGAACCTCGCGCATGACGTCAGCGAGGTGCTCGAATATCACTTCATGGTCAACGCGCTGCTGGCGGGCAGCGTGGTCGCGGTGATGGCGGGGCTGCTCGGCTGGCTGATGGTCCTGCGCAAGGAGACGTTCGCCGGGCACACGCTGTCGATGATGGCCTTCCCGGGCGCGGCCGGCGCGGCGCTGATTGGCGTGGCGGCGACGTGGGGGTACTTCGTGTTCTGTGTGGCGGGCGGTTTGGTGATCGGACGGTTCTCTGGAGGGGGGCGGGGACGATCGTGGAGTGAGCAGTCGGCGGTGATCGGCTCCGTGCAGGCGCTCGCGCTGGGGCTGGGCTTTCTGTTCGTGAGCCTGTACGGAGGCGTGCTCGGCGACCTCGACAACCTGCTGTTCGGCACGTTCCTCGGCATCTCCGACGGGCAGGTGCTGGTCCTGGTCGCGGTCGCGCTCGTCGCGGTGTCGGCGCTCGCAGTGTTGGGCCGCCCGCTGTTGTTTGCCTCGGTCGACGCGGATGTCGCGAGCGCGAGGGGTGTGCCGGTCGGGGCGCTCGGGATCGTGTTCCTGGTGCTGCTCGGCCTGGCGGTGGCGGCGACGGCCCAGATCACGGGCGTGCTGCTCGTGTTCGCGCTCCTGCTGATGCCGGCGGCGAGCGCCCAGGCGATCACGGCGCGACCGGGGCTGAGCCTCGGGTTGACGGTCGCGATCGGCCTGGTGGTCGTGTGGCTTGGTTTGGGGATCGCCTACTTCTCGCCCTACCCGGCGGGGTTCTTCGTGACGAGCATCTCGTTCGCTGTTTACGTCGGTGTTCAGGTCTGGGTGTGGGTGCGAAGCAGGGCACGGAAGGAGACCTACATTGCCGAGCGACCGACGGAGGGCGTGATCGCCTGATGTTCTCGCAGGAATTCATGCGCAACGCGCTGCTCGCGGGCACGTTCATCGCGCTCGCCTGCGGAGTGAGCGGCTGGTTCGTCGTGCTGCGCGGCCAGGTGTTCGCCGGCGACGCGCTCAGCCACGTCGCGTTCCCGGGCGCGCTGGCCGCCGCCGCCGCGGGCCTTGATGAGCGCGTCGGTCTGTTCGGCGCGACGATCGCTGTCGGCGCCGGGATCGGCCTGCTCGGCCGGCGCTCATTCGCCGGCGGCCGCGGGACGGCGGGAGCGGCGCCGGCCGGGGACACGGCGATCGGCGCGGTGTTCACGTTCGTGCTCGGCCTGGGCGTGTTCCTCCTGACGCTGTTCAGCACAAGCTCCGGCGGCGGCTCGGGTATACAGGCGGCACACACGCTGTTCGGTTCGATCTTCGGCCTCGGCTCCGGCGAAGCGCGCCTGGCGGCCGTGATCGGGCTCGCGGCGGTGGGGCTGATGATCGCGATCGCGCGACCGCTGCTGTTCGCCTCGGTCTCCCCGGACGTGGCCGGGGCACGGGGCGTGCCGACGAGGCTGCTCGGCATCGGCTTCGTGATGCTGCTCGGGGTCGTCGCGGCCGAGGCGACGCAGGCCGTGGGCGCGCTTTTGCTGCTCGGCCTGCTCGCCGCCCCGGCCGCGGCAGCGCACAGGCTCGCGGGCAACCCTTACGCCGGGATCGCGCTCGGAGGACTGCTCGCGGTCGCGGCGATGTGGGGCGGCCTGGCGCTCGGCTACGCGATCCCGGGCCTGCCGCCGAGCACGGCGATCGTGACGCTCGCCGTCGGGATCTACTACACCTCTACTCTTGTGGCATGAGCATTCCATGCCGACACTCTCCGCATCCGAAGGGATGGTCGTGAGCCGCGATCAGATCGTTACCGACAGCTGGGGCGAGCGCGCCGAGGCGACGCTCGTCGCGGCCGGGCACAAGCGCGGTGGCGCGCGCCGCGCGGTGGTGGAGCTGCTCGACAGTCAGCAATGCGCCCTGACGGCGGTCGAGATCGAGGACGCGCTGCGGGGCGGGGCAGACGGGACGGAGGGGACGGAGGGGGCGGACGGAACACGAGCACGGCGCCGGGTGAGCCGCGCGAGCGTCTACCGGATCCTCGACGAGCTCGAGCAACTGCGGCTCGTGCAGCGCGTGGAGACCGGCCAGACGATGGTTCGCTACGAGCGCGTGTGCGAGCACGAGGAGCACCACCACCATCTCGTCTGCGACGAGTGCGGCGTCGTGATGCCCTTCTCCGACAAGGCCCTGGAGAGCGCGATCGAGACGCTCAGCGAGCGCGTCCCGCTGAAGGTGTCCGAGCACGAGATCGTGCTGCACGGGTCGTGTCGGGACTGCGCGGCGTAACCGCCACGTCCCCCGGCCGGCCCCAGAGATAGCTGAGCACACACCCGAGCACGCCGACGGCGACCACGAGCAGCACCGGGCCGGAGTCCTCGGAGAGCGCGCCGATCACCCCCGCGGTGAGGCCGCCGGCGAGCGCGGCGAGCCAGCCCGGGTCGCAGCCGACGGGTGCGAGCAGGCGCCGGTGGTGGCGCACGGCGAGCGCGGAGAGGACGAGCGCGAGCGCGGTCGCCAGCGGCATCGCGCCGTGGATGAGCTCGTCATAGGCGGCGCTGTAGCGGCGGACGACGATGTCGCGGATTTCGCCGGGGGAGTGGGCGTGCAGCACGCTGCCGGTGTAGTGGCCGCTGCCGTGCGCGGTGGTGAGGTCGATCGCCGCGAGCACCACCAGGCCGACGACGGGGCTGATCAGCACGATCAGGCCGCGCTTGCGCGTAAGGCGCCCCGCCGATCGTCCGGGATCGGGCAGCAGCAACACGGTGGCGACAGCCGTGCCGGCGCACACGAGAATCACGCCGCCGACGCCCGCTCCGATCCGCGCCGAGCCCTCGATCGCCGCGAGCACGATCCCGCACACGGCGATCGTGCTCGCCGCCCGCCGTCCCCGTACCGCCGGGTAGAGCGCGGCGGCGACGGCGGTGAAGACGAGCACGGCGAGCCACGACTTGAGCTCGTTGCCGATCCCGTAGAGGCGCACGCCGAGCTCCGGGTTGGGCCCGAGCAGCGCGCGCACGAGCAGCTGCGTGCCGGCGAGCGCGTCGACGGTGAGCGCCACGACCGCCACGAGCGCGGGCGCCAGCGGAGCGCGGGGCCATCGCAGCAGCCGGTCGGTGAGCGCGGCGAGGCCGAAGCAGAGCAGCACGAGCAGCGCGTATTCGACCCCGCGGCCGGGCGAGAAGGCCGCCGGGACGAGCACCGCCGCCGGCGTCCACAGCAGCGCCAGCCCGCCCACGCGCGCCGCCCACGCGCGCGCGCGGCGGCGCCGCAGCGAGAGCGCGGCGAGCATCAGCAGCGCCCAGGCGCCGAGCAGGCAGAGCAGCGCGGGCAGTCGCCGGGCGTAGATCACGAGCAGGCGCGCTTTGAACGAGCGCAGGTAGGCGCCGTCGAAGGAGCCGTCCAGCTCGATCGGTTTGCCGCGCATCTCCTCCGGAACGCGCCGGCCGAGGTGGCGGAGGATCGTCGGCGCGAGATCGATCGAGAGGACCAGGCCGCGCTCGTTCGTGCTCTGAGAGCTGAGCCCGTGCCCTCCGCCGAGACCGCCGACCGATACCCACAGCAGTTCGTTGCCGGGCGCGTCTGCCGCGCGCTCCACGGCGATCTCGAGCTCCTTGGCTCCCCGCGCGGCGCTCAGGGCGCGCAGATCGCTCAACCCGCTTGCGCCAGCCGGGAGGTCTGCCACTACGAGCTGCTTGCGTGTCGTCAACGCGGCGATGCGCGCCGGCAGCGTCGCCGCCGAGCCGAGCGACAGCGCCGCGATCCGGCCGCCGCGGCCGGCCGCCGAGATCCCGTCCAGGTCGTTCTCCCCGGTGATCCCCGCGTAGCCGGCGCCACCGGGGATCTGTGCGGCGAGCAGCCCCGGTTCGAGGACCTGCGGTGCGCCGTCCGCGCGGCGCAGTGCGGCCTGCCAGTGCGCGACGACGGCGCTTGCGCCTGCGCCTGCGCCGGCGCCGGCGCCGCGCGCGAGCAGCGATAGGGGCGGGGGATGCTGGGGGTCATAGGCCGAGGTCGAGACGCGCGAGCCCTGGGTGATGTCGAGCGCCAGCTGGGCGGTCGTATAGGTGCCCTGCGCCCCGCTCATGATCCCCGTCGAGAGCGACGGCACGCTCGCGAGCTGCTCGCTGGTGGCGCCGGGCAGGAACAGGATCACCGCCGTGGGGCGGGCGATCGAGGTGCGGGCCGCGGTCGCCGGCCCCACGGCCGCGAAGGCATGCGCGGACGCCCAGAGCGCCAGGATCGACAGGAGCGCCGCGCACCCCAGCGCGGCCGGCGCCCCCCGGCGGAGTCGGCTCAGCCGTCCACTCCCTCGGTGGCGACGTCGGGCCACGGACGCAGCGAGCTGTGCGTCGCCTCCTCCTCGTGCGCTCCCGTGCCGGCGATCGCGCCGCCCTCGATGTTGATGCGCGGCAGCAGCCGGTCGAGCCATGCGGGGGTCCGCCACGTGCGCGCGCCGACGATCGTCAGCACCGCCGGCAGCAGCAGGCAGCGGATCACGAGCGCGTCGAGGAACACGGCGCTGGCGAGGCTCAGCCCGAACTCCTTGATGATCCGGTTTTCGCCGAGCATGAACGAGAGGAACACGCAGACCATGATCGCGGCGGCCGCGGTGACGACGCGCCCGGTCAGCGCGAGGCCCTCCTGCACCGCGCGCTGATCATCGCCGGTGCGCACCCAGCGCTCGTGGATGCGCGAGACGAGGAACACCTCGTAGTCCATCGACAGGCCGAACACGATCGCGAACAGCATCACCGGGATGAACGACTCGATCGGGCCCTGCTGGACGCCGAACAGCCCGCCGAACCAGCCCCACTGGAAGATCGCAACGATCACGCCGAGCGAGGCGCCGATCGAGAGCAGGTTCATCACCGCGGCCTGCAGCGGGATCGCGAGCGAGCGGAACACGATCAACAGCAACAGCGCGCTGAGCAGCACGACGACGCCGATGAACAGCGGCAGCTTGTGCCCGAGCGTGGTCGCGAAGTCGACGGCGCCGGCGGTCACGCCGCCGACGTAGACGGTCAGGCCGGTGTGCGCCTGAAGCGGCGGGTCGACCTTGTCGCGCAGGCGTTCGACGAGCTGGGTGGTCGCGTAGGCCTGCGGCGAGGAGTGCGGGTAGACCGTGATCGTCGCGACGTCGCCGGCCGGGTTGAGCTTGGCCGGGGCGACCGAGGCGACGCCGGGCGTGGCGGCGATGCTCGCACGGAGCTGTTCGACCGAATCCTTGCCCGCGTGAACGACTTCCGTGCGCAGCACGCCGTTTTCGGCGGCTTCGTGTTTGGGGTTGGGCACCTTCGCGACGATCAGCAGCGGCCCGTTGAAGCCCTGTCCGAAGCCTTCCGCGAGCAGCTCGTAGGCGCGGTGGGTCGTCTGGCCGGCGGGGTCGTTCGAGGCGTCGCTCGAGCCGAGTCGCAGTGCGGTCGCCGGCGCCGCGATCAGGAGCATCACGAGCGCCGAGACGATCGCGATGCTCCACGGTTTGCGCTGCACGAACTTGCTCCAGCGCAACCACATGCCACCCTCGACGACGCTGTCACCGCCACCCGCACCTTTGGTGGCGGTGGGTGTGACGCCGAGGGCATCCTGCGCGGGCGTGCCCGTCGTTGCCGGCACCGCGGCGGTCGCTGCCCTGGCGGCGCGGCGGCGCGTCCGGCGGCTGGGTCGCGCGACGCGCGCGCCGAAGGTGGTGAGCAGCGCCGGCAGCAGCGTGAGCGAGGCGAGCATCACGAGCAGCACCCCGATCGAGGCGGAGATCGCCACGCCGTAGAGGAAGCTGACGCCGAGCAGCATCATCCCGAGCAGCGCGATCACGACGGTGCAGCCCGCGAACAGCACGGCGCGCCCGGCGGTGTCGAGTGCCTGCACGACGGACTCACGCGGGTTCTCGAACGTCGGTCCCGGTGTCGCGTAGGCCTCGCGGAAGCGCGTGAGGATGAAGAGCGCGTAGTCGATGCCGACGCCGAGCCCGATCATCGCGGCGAGCTCGGAGGAGAAGTTGGGCGTGTCGACCACGTGCGTGAACAGCGCGATCGCGCCGAGCCCCGTGCCGAGCCCGAACAGGGCCGTGATGATCGGCAGGCCCATCGCCACCACCGAGCCGAACGTGAGCAGCAGCACGATGATCGCCGCGAGCAGGCCGACGCCTGTGGACAGGCCGAAGCCCGCCTGCTCGGTCGCCTCGATCGCTTGACCGCCCAGCTCGACCTGCAGGCCCGGCTGCGCCCCGGCTCGAGCCACCTTGACGACACGTTCGGCCGCGCTTTTAGGCAGGAGGTTCGCTTTTTCGTCGAACACGACCGTCGCGAACGCGATCCGGCCGTTCGCGGATATCGCCTTACCGGAGGCGGCGCCCGCATAGGGGCTGATCACCGTCGTGACGTGCGGGAGCTTGGCGACCTTGGCAAACGTCGCGTCCATCCGCGCGCGCACCGCCGGGGCGAGGACCGTCCCCGAGCTAACCTTGTAGACGATCGTGTCGCGATCGCCCGCCTGCGCGGGAAAGCTGTGCTGGAGCAGATCGGCCGCGCGCTGGGCGTCGGAGTTGGGCAGCGTGAAGTTATTTGAGTAGCTGGTCCCGGCTGACTGCGCCACGATGTTTACTCCGACCAGCAGCACGATCCAGCCGAGGAGCACGTACCTGCGGTGGGTTGTCGACCAGCGGGCGAGCTTGAGCACTTATGTGATCCTAGTCAGTTGACGCTTGGATCCGAAGGCATCCGCGCGATCAGCGAGCCAAGCAAGGAGATACTCGTGAGCACAGAAGACTTCGACGTAATCGTCCTCGGCGCCGGCCCCGCCGGCGAGGTTTGCGCTGGGCGCCTGGCCGACAACGGCCTCTCCGTCGCGCTCGTCGAGCGCGAGCTGGTCGGGGGCGAGTGCTCGTTCTACGCCTGCATGCCCTCCAAGGCGCTCCTGCGGCCGGCCCAGGCGCTGGCCGAGGCGCGCCGTGTCTCGGGGGCGGCCGAGGCCGCCGGCGGGGAGCTCGACGTCGCCGCCGTGCTGCGCCGACGCGACGAGGTCGTGCACAACCTCTCAGACGACGCCCAGCTGCCGTGGGTGAAAGAACGCGGGATCACGCTCGTGCGCGGGCAGGGCGCCGTAACGGGAGAGCGGGAGATCGGCGTCGGCGAGCGACGTCTGCGCGCGCGCAAAGCCGTGATCCTCGCCCCCGGGACGGGCGCCGCGATCCCGCCGATTCCCGGCCTGCGCGAGGCGCGCCCGTGGACGAACCGCGAGGTGACGACCGCGAAATCGATCCCCGCTTCGCTGCTCGTGCTCGGCGGTGGGGTGGTCGGCGTGGAGATGGCCTGCGCCTACGCCTCGCTGGGCGCGAAGGTGACGGTTGTCGAGGCGCTGGGGCGGCTGATCTCAGGCGAGGAGGAGTTCGCCTCCGAGCAGGTCAAGGATGCGCTGGAAGGTTCCGGGGTGCAGGTCATCCTCGGCGTGAAGGCCACCTCGGTTCAGCGCGAGGCAGGGCAGGGGCCGGTCACGGTCGAGTTGGAAGACAGCCGCTCGTTCACCGGCGAGGAGCTGCTGTGCGCGATCGGGCGTGTTCCGCACACCGATGGTCTCGGCCTCGAGCAGCTCGGTCTGATGAAGTCGGACCCGCCCACCCAGTCCGTCGAGGTCGATGACACCATGCGCGTGCCTGGCCACGAGTGGCTGTACGTCGTCGGCGACGCGAACGGCCGCGTGCTGCTGACGCACATGGGCAAGTACCAGGCGCGCCTCGCCGCCGACCACATCCTCGGCCGCGCGGGTGAGGCGACGGCCCTGCGCTCCGACGGGCGGCTCTCCCCGCGCGTGATCTTCACCGAGCCGCAGGTCGCCGCCGTCGGGCACACGCTGGCAAGCGCGCGGGAGGCCGGCCTGAATGTGCGTGCGGTCGATACGCCGACAGAGGGCAGCGCCGGCGGGAGCTTCGTCGGGCACGGCGCGCCCGGGACCGCGCGGATCGTCGTCGACGAGGACCGCCGCGTGATCGTCGGCGCGACGTTCACGGGTATCGACGTCGCGGAGTCGCTCCACGCCGCCACGATCGCGGTGATCGGCGAGGTGCCGTTGGAGCGGCTGTGGCACGCGGTGCCGTGCTTCCCGACGCGCAGCGAGCTGTGGCTGTACCTGCTCGAAGCGTACGGGCTGTGAGCGCCTCTATATGCTGAGCGGCAGTCGCGATTGAGCCACAGCCGAGTCGCGGCAGAAGTGGCCTCAACTTAAGCCATCGAAAGGGAGCGGACATGGCAAAGACCCCGCAGGTAGGCGAGCAGGCACCCGATTTCGAGTTGCCCGGCACCGATGGCCCGTTCAAGCTCTCCGAGCACCGCGGCGAGCGCGTCGTGCTGCTGTTCTACCCCGGTGACAACACGATGGTCTGCACGAAACAGTTCTGCTCCTACCGCGATCGGGCCGATGACTTCGCGACGCTCGACGCGACCCTCGTCGGCATCTCCTCCCAGGATCTCGCCTCGCACGAGGGCTTCATCGCCAAGCACGGCCTCAACGTGCCGCTCCTGTCGGACGTCGATCGGCAGGTTTCGCGGAGCTACAGCGCCTTCTCGCCGCGTCTCGGGATCAAGCGTGCGGTGATCGTGATCGACGAGCAGGGTGTCGTCCGCGCTCGTCACGACCATCTGCTCGGGTTGGACTACCAGTCGGTGGATGAGCTCAAAGCGATGCTCGACGCGCTGCCCGCGGCGGCGTAGCCAACAGCGCTGTCCGGAGCTTCTGCTGCGGTAGCTCGATCAGACGCCGGCCCAGAGCGCTTGCAGCGGGATCGCCCAGGTGCGCTTGCCGAACGGCAATGTGTGGGCCCCTGCGTAGAGGATCGCGCCTGCGACCATGCGCTCGCCCACTCGCTCGCGCAGGTGTCGCAACCCCGCGAAGTCCCCCGCCCGTACGGTGGCGCTCGCCTTGATCTCCAGGCCTACGATCTCCCCCGAGGGGCGTTCGACGATCACGTCCACCTCGCGACCGGCTTCGCGGTAGTGCCAGAACGTCAGCGGCTGCTCGAACCACGAGGCCTGGCGCTCGAGCTCCGTCGCGACGAACGTCTCGAACAGGGCGCCCGCGAAGCCGTCGTCCTCGCGCACGCGAGAAACGTTCGCTCCCACGAGGGCGCCAAGCAGCCCGGTGTCGGACAGGTACAGCTTCGGAGCCTTCACCTGCCTGCTTCCCAGGTTCACGTGCCAGGGCTGGCGCACCCGGATGAGAAAGAGACGCTCGAGCACGGCTCCGCGGCAAGCTTGCGCGCCAGCGTGCTCTTTCCCGCCTGACGGGGGCCGAGCAGCGCCACCACGCGGGCATAACCCATCGCGTAGACGACGGTCCCGGCGACATTCCGCTCTACGAACTCCACGACGCCTCCCTTGCTGACTCGGAGAAAGTGGGCTGCTAACTCGGAGTTTACAGGCTGCTAACTCGGAATCAGCTTTTCGCTTCTGGGGATCGCTGTCATGAGACGAGTTCTGGCGCTAACTGTCTGGATTGCACTGTCTGCCGCGAGCGTTGCAGCGCCAACGTTGATCGCGCCGCTGCACGGGGGGACCACCATCGAGTCTTTCGGCGACTTGCAGGTGTGGAGTGATTACAACGCCGAACCGGCCGGGGAATACCTCACTACGGTGATTCCGTGCGTCGTACGCCTGAGCGGTCCGATTGCGTTCAGGCCAACACGCCCACCCATCTCGTTTCCGCGCCACGCTCGCAATCACGCGGAAACACGAGCGTGCAGGTATCAGGGGTGCGGGGTGATGGCGATAATGGCTATCTCACCCTTTTCGGGTCCGTAACACCAGAAGATGCGGTACGCGCCTGGGGTCTTGTTTTGAGCGTAGGCCTCGAAAACCTTCCCCTTCGGGTCGAAGGGATGTGCGAGCGAGTCGTACTCGTGGGTGTGCAGGCTGCTGTGGCGAGGGTTGGCGGCGAGCTGTGAAACGGCCTTTGCCACCTGCTTGAACAGCCCCTCCTGCTTGGAGGACTTTGTCTTTCTCTTCCCACCGGACTGCTTGTTTGCCCGTGCGCGTGTACTCGCCGCTCGGTCGGCTGCCTTGTGAAGCTCTTCGAAGGTCTCCGTGGCCTGTGAAGTCCAGAGCAGGCGGAAGCTCATTCGTCGTCTGGGAGACCGTCAGCAAATGCAAACGCGCCGTCGAGATCCGGACCATCGCTAAGCTCGCCCTCGCGCGCCTGGTGCAGGCCACGGTCGACCATGCCCTTCGCGGTCTCGTTCTCCCACAGCCACGCCTCGCGTTCGGGAACTACGCGGTAGAACTTGACGACGATCCCATCCTCATCCTTCTCGATTTGCACAGTCCGCCCGGCGAACTCCTGCCCGAGCGTCAGGCGGCCCTTCTCGTCGATGGTCTTGAGCGCGGGCATATCGAATCCTCTTTGTGGGCCAGTGGATAAGTGGGACGGGCCCACTATAGCAAGCGTCAACTCTGTCGCACAAACATCGCTCATGGGCTACGGTGGCTCAGTCGGGGGAATCCGCCCGGCGAACCCGCGACGAACTGGAGGCTGAGATGGCGTACGCGATCGTCAACGACTTCGAGGGCGGTACGAAGGAACAGTACGAGGCCACCACCGCGGTGGTGCACCCGCCCGGTGGTCTGCCCGCCGGTCAGACGCATCACTACGCCGGGCCGAGCGCGAACGGCTGGGTGGTCGTCGCGGTCTGGGAGTCGAAGGAGATCTGGGAGAAGTTCCGCGACGAGACGCTGTTGCCCGCCGTCCAGGCAGGGTCGTCGGTTTTGCCCGGCCCACCGAAGACGACGGAGTTCGAGGTCGAGGTCGAGTTCTAGAAGCAATGGCGCCGCTCGTCAGCCCACCTGTGCCGTGGGTATCCAGGCGGGCATCACGAGACCGAGAGGCTAGAACAGGGGACGTGACGCGAGTCGCGCCTCGAGTTACGTTGGCCCAACGGTGAGCTCGTACAGCTCGCGTGGCGATTCCCCGGTCAGGTGCCAGCCTTCCTCGGTGGTTGTGAGCACGCCGCGGCGGGACAGGTCGGCGAGCGCGCTGCTCACGGTCGGACGACGGGCAGCGATCAGATCCGCGAGCGCCGAGTGGGTGAGGCGCAACGGGAGGTTCACCCCGTCGGCTCGCATCCGTCCCCAGCGCTCGGCCAGGTGCCAGAACAGCGTGTGCAGCCGGATGTCGACGCGGGGGTGCTGGTGGATCGCCATCAACACCGCGAGGTTGCGCGAACGGTTCATCGTGCGGGCCACGAGTTGAGTGGCGATCTGGGGATAGCGTGCAGCATGGCCGGCGAACTCGAGGTCCAGTACCGCGATCCGCGTGGGTGCGAGAACCTTGCGGTTGGTGCTCAGTGGCAGGGTGAGCGCGTCGGTCGCTTCTTGTGAGGGGCGCAGCAGATCTCCGCACCCGAGCAGCTCCGCGCCGAAGCGGTCGTCCATGCCCATGCGGCGGATGACTAAGCCCTCGAGGATCAGCAGGCCGATCCCGTTGCCCATCGCGACTGGAGTGTCATCGGGCGACCAGGCGCCGGGGGCAAGTTCGATGATGCGGGCCGTGCATTCTTGGAACGCCTGATCGCGCACGTGTGCCGGCAACGCGTTGCAGAGGTCGATGTCCTCGAGCAGGACGTGACAGACCCGCCCTTGCTCGGCCAAGCGCGGCGCCAGATGCATGCTCGGTCCAGCAGGCGATGAAGGCGAGCGCGGAGGTTCGCACACAACGGCACCCGCACTGAGTGAGCCACGACTCATCCCCGCAAACCATACAACAAGCAACGCACGTTGTTTGTAACGCGAGTTTCGAAAGGGATGTGCCTTTGCGTGCGTCTGTAGGCTCCAACAGATGCTCTGGCACCTGTTCGTATACCGCCTACCGACGAAGAGCTCGAGCATGCGGGTCGCGGTGTGGCGGGAGCTGCGCCGCATCGGCGCGCTGCCACTGCAGCAGGCCGTCGTCGCGCTCCCCGAAGAGGGTGGCCTGAGCGACCAGCTCGACGCGATCGCCGACCGTGTCCGCAACCAGGGTGGCATCGTCTACCGCTTCCCGCTGGCAGGGCTCAGCGAGGAGGATCGCGCGCGACTGCAGGGAGAATGGAACGCGCTGCGCACCCAGGAGTACGAGGAGATCGTCGAGGAGTGCCAGACCAAGTTCGAGCGCGAGATCGAGTTTGAGATCTTCCGCGGGAACCTGACCGGCGCCGAGGCGGAGGAGATCGAAGCCGACCTCGAGAAGATTAAAACGTGGTACGAGCGCATTCGCGCACGCGACGTGTTTGCCGTCGCGGACCGCGAGCGCGCCGAGACGGCGATCGCAAAGTGCGAGCGCCTGCTCGAGGACTTCGTGCAGCGCGTGTACGACGCCGAGACCGAGCATGGACCATCGCTAGAGCCGCCCGTAGGCACCGACTGGTCTGAACACTCCACGCACCCAGAGCAAGAGACGTACTCGGCCCCCGCAGAGGGCTGACTGCCGGCCGAGCCGGCCGGCAGTCGCCGAACGCGTTTGTCAGAAGGCTGACACCGAGCGGGCGGCGTTCACATTCTGACCACATCCTGACGATCCCTTGCGGGAAGGTTGTGCGGGTCACGACGATCCATCCGAGCAGAGCCATGCGCCGGGTGTCGTGGCGATCGTCCAGTCCATCCGACTCCAGCCAATCCGACAAAGGAGCCCGTCGCGCATGACCGCCCGGTTCGTTCGTTCAACCCTCATCGCCCTCGCGGCGCTGGCGAGCGTGTTTGCGATCGCCGCCTGCGGGAGCAGCTCGACATCCTCGACAACGACGCAGGCCGCCGCCACCTCCTCCGCGACGGGCAAGCCGACGTTGCTCGTCTATTCGGCCCAGGGCTATTCGCCCAACGGCGTAGAAGCGTTCACCAAGGAAACCGGTATTCCGGCGAAGCTCGTGGAAGACAGCACAGGTCCTCTGTTGGCGCGTATTCAGGCTGAGAAGGCCAACCCGCAGTGGGGTCTCCTGTGGGTCGACGGCAACGAGGCGTTCGCGCAGCTCGACACGGAAGGGCTGCTGAAGAAGGGCCTGACGGTCCCCGCGCTTACGAGCACCGGGCAGGACCTCATCCCAGCGGACAAGAGCTTCGTGCCGACCGGCCTGACGACGGCGTGCACGATGATCTACAACGCAAAGACGGTCGCCAGTCCTCCGACGAGTTGGCAGCAGCTCCTGGAAAGCAAGTGGTCGGGCAAGATCGGGATGAACAACCCGGCGGTCTCGGGACCCACATTCCCGTGCGTGGCTGGCCTGATGAACTACCTCGGGGGCGTCTCGCAGGGAGAAGCGTTCCTGCAGAAGCTCAAGAGCAATGGCCTGCACGTCTCCGAAGCCAACAGCGACACGCTGCACCTGCTGGAAACCGGCCAGATCCAGATCGGGCTGATCCAGAGCTCCGCGGCGATCGGAGCGGCGTCGAAGGTGCCAGGCCTGAAGGTCGCCTACCTCCCGAAGGAGACATTGCTGCCGAGCGTGATCGGGATCGACTCGAAGACCCCGGTCACCGTGCAGGAAGAGGCACAGCAGTTCCTCACATGGGTGCTCTCACCAGCCGGGCAACATCAGATGCAGATCGGCGATCCGCACGGTGACTCGCTGTACTGGCCGGTGGCGCCGGGAACGAAGCCGCTGCCGCTGCTACCCGAACTGGGCACCCTCTCCACGCAGACGATCGACCCGTACGAATGGGGTGCGAGGGAGGCCAAGATCAACGACTGGTTCAACTCGAACATCGCCCAGTGAGCAAGTCGACCGCGGGCGTGATGACGGCGACCTGGACTTCCTCCGCGTGGCCCCCGATCCGCTGAGTCGGCGTCAATTCGCCCCTGCCGCCGCCGGGACGCTCGAGATCCCGGCGGCACAGGCCGGCTTTGGGGCGCGCGCGGCGCGTCTGTTGGGTGCGCTGCCGCGCCCGAGCCTCCCCGCCGTGATGGCGGTGCTGCTCGGCCTACTGCTGGTCGTGCCGATCGGGGCGTTCCTGCTCGTGTCTGTCACTCCGCGCCTGTTTGCGCAGGGCAGCTCGTGGTTCACGCTCGCGCCGTTCAAAGAAGCGCTCAGCGGCCCGTCGTTGCACGCGCTCGGCGACTCGGCGCTGGTCGGGATCGGCGCCTGCATCCTCGCGCTGGCGTGGGCGCTGCCGCTGGCGCTGCTCGTGCAGCGCACGAACCTGTTCGGCCGGCGGCTGTGGCAGTTCGGCGTCTGGGCGCTGCTGCTGGCGCCCAGCTACCTGATGGCGCTCGGCTGGGAGAGGCTGTTCGAGCCCGGTGGAGTGCTCGCCCGCGCCGGGATCGAAATGCCCTTCATACGAGGTCTGCTCTATGGGCCGGTCGGCGTGATCGGGGTGCTCGGTGTCAAGGGCGTGCCGTTCGCGTTCCTGGCGATCTCCGCTGCGCTGCCCGGGCTGGGATCGAGCTTCGAGCATGCCGCGCGAGCGCACGGAGCGGGGCGCTCCAGAGCGCTGCGCATGGTCCTGCCGATTCTGGCGCCGGCGCTGTGGACGGCGCTGGCGATCGTGTTCGCGGAGTCGATCAGCGATTTTGGCGTCGCCGCGACGCTTGCATATACGGCCCATTTCCCGATGGCGACGTTCTCGCTTTACAACGCTGTCGACAACGAGCCGATCCAGTTCAGCCTCGCCGCCGCGATCGGATGCACGCTGGTCGGCCTGGCGGCAATCGCGCTGCTGGCCCAGCGCCGGGCGATGCACGGGCGCTCCTACCAGGTTCTCTCCGGTCGCACGCGGCCCTATTCGCGACACAAACTCGGTGCGCTCGCGCATGCCGGCGCGTTGGCGGGCGTGATCGCGTTCTTCCTCGTGGCAATCGGCGTGCCGGTGTTCGGCGCGGTCAGCGCCTCCTTGTTGAAGGACCTCGGCACGTTGCAGCAGGGGTTCGCGCTGACGCTTGAAAACTACAACCGAGTGCTCTCCAGCAAGACGTTGTACGAGCCCCTGCTGTACTCGCTGAAGCTGGCCGTGATCGTCTCGTTCGTGGTGATGGGGCTGGCGGTGCCGGTGGCGCGACTGCTGACGCGCCGCTCGATCGGGCTGGTCGGGCGAACACTCGATCTGGTGCTGCTCGGCGCGGTCGCGCTGCCCTCGATCGTGATGGCCGCCGGGTATATCCTGATCTACAACCTGCCGATCATGCACTCGCTGGGGATCGCGCTGTACGGCACGACCGCGCTGTTGGCGATCGGCTACATGGCGGGCGCATTGCCCAACAACGCGCGCATCCTGATCGGCCCGCTCGCGCAGCTGCACGACTCGCTGCTGGCGAGCGCACGCACACATGGCGCGAGTGCGGCCGGCTCCTGGCGGCGGGTCGCGATACCGGTCATCTCCCGCTACATCATCTGGGTCTGGTTGTACTGCTTCGCGACCACGCTTCTGGAGCTACCGATCTCCGAGCTGCTCTACCCCGCCGGTCAGTTCCCGTTCTCAGTCGCGGTCCAGCGCCGGCTGGAAGCCTATGATTTCGCCGGTGGCACCGCGATGGAGGTGATCGCCGTGATCGGGGCGATCACGGTCACGGCGCTTGTGCTTGGCGCCTACAGGCTGCTCGCACCGGCCGGCTGGCGCAAGGTGGGCGCCACGGGGACAGCCGGATGATGCCGCCACGCGCACAACCCGATCGCGGCGCCGGCGGGGACGGCCCCATGCCGGCGCCCAGCGCGCTCGAGCTGTGCGCCCTCACCAAGCGCTACGGCGACGTGGAGGCACTGTCCAACGTGTCGCTGTCGCTGGCCCCCGGCCGCTTCCTGGTGCTGCTCGGACCCTCCGGATCGGGGAAGTCGACGCTGATTCGTTGTTTGGCTGGGATCGAGCGTCCCAGCGCGGGGTCGATCATGCTCGCCGGCACTCCCGTTGCCGTCCAGCGCAGACATGTGCCACCAGAGCGGCGGGACCTGGCGATGGTCTTCCAGGATTTCGCGCTCTGGCCGCACCTGACTGTCTCCCGTAATGTCGCGTTCGCACTACGCCGCCGCCGGATCTCCACGGCCGAGACGGCCCACCGGGTGTCAGAGATGCTGGATCGGGTCGGCATCGGGCGCCTGTCCTCACGCTACCCACACGAACTCTCCGGTGGAGAGCAGCAGCGCGTGGCGCTCGCTCGTGCGCTCGTGGCCCGACCGTCGCTGCTGCTGTTCGACGAGCCCCTCTCATCGCTTGACGCGAACCTGCGCGAGCGGCTGCGGATCGAGATCAGCACGCTCGTCAGGGAGATCGGGGCGAGCGCCGTCTACATCACCCATGACCAGGGCGAGGCGTTCGCGCTTGGCGACGAGGTCGGCGTGCTCCAGAACGGACGGCTCGTGCAACACGCCACCCCCGAGGATGTGTACCGGCGCCCCGCGAGCGCGTTCGTGGCCAGGTTCACCGGTCTGGCGGGAGAGCTGCAGGGGCGAGTGCTGACCGCGCCAAGCCGGACCGACCTACCCCCGGAGACGCACTCCGGCGAGGAGGCGAGGGAAATCAACGCTGCCCAACATCCCGCAAGGGACGGCACTCCTCGTGAGCTGGTGCGCGTGCTGATCGCCGCCACTGGCACCACCCGCGTCAGCGAGCTGCTCGCCTCCTGCACTGAACCGCTCGCGCCCGGTCAGGCCGTGCAGATCCTCATACGGCCCGCGGCCGTGACGCTCACCGCTCCCGACGATCCCGATGCGAGCCTGCGGGGTACGGTCCTCGACAGCGCGTTCCGCGGACGCGGCTATGACCACGTGGTCAGGTTGCCGGACGGGTTTCTGCTGAGCGAGATATTCTCGAGTCACAGCCACCGCCGCGAACAGGCCGTCGGCCTGCGGATCGACCCCGACGGTTGCCTGACCTTCACCGCCGACGGCGCCGTCTCCACAAATGCGCAAGCCCAGCAGCACACGGTGCAATCCCCGAACGGAGTAACCCCGATGCCTGCCGCGGACCGGGCCTCGGCGGCGAGGCCCACAAGTGAAGCGTCAAGATTTGACCTGTCCCCCGACAGGCCTTCGGATCACGTAATCATCTAACCGACACGTAGGAGCACAGCATGGACATCCAATCGGAAGCATCACGAGCATGAGCGGAGCAGATATCGGGCTGGCCCTGTCGGTCTTCCTCGCCTGCTCCGTGGAGGCCGTCGAGGCGTTGACGATCGTGCTTGCGGTCGGCGCCACCCGCAGCTGGTCCTCGGCGCTGAGCGGCGTCGGCGCCGCGACGCTGGCGCTCGCCGTGATCGTGACGGCGCTCGGCCCGGCGCTCACCTCGCTGCCGATCGACGTCCTGCGCGTGATCGTCGGCGGCCTGCTGTTGATCTTCGGCCTGCAGTGGCTGCGTAAGGCGATCCTGCGCGCCGCGGGGCTGAAGGCCAAGCACGACGAGCTGCAGATCTATGAGGAGGAGGCCGCGGCCGCGCGTGCGGCCGGCGCCGCTCCCGCGGGCTTCGATGGGTACGCGTTCACGATCGCGTTCAAGGGAGTGCTGCTGGAGGGCCTGGAGGTCGCGTTCATCGTGCTCACGTTCGGCGCCAACCAGCACCGCGTCCCACTGGCCGCCGTGGCCGCCGTGCTCGCCGTGCTGCTGGTCGTCTTCGCGGGCTTCGCGGCGCGAGCGCCGCTGGCGCGGGTGCCGGAGAACACGATGAAGTTCGCGGTCGGTGTGATGCTCAGCTCGTTCGGGATGTTCTGGGGCGCCGAGGGCGCCGGCGCGAGCTGGCCGGGGGGCGACGCCGCGCTGCTGGCGATCGTCCCCGGGGTCCTGCTGGTCGCGAGCGCGATGATCTGGACCCTGCGCCGAGCGCCGGGACTGGCCGGCGCCGAGCAGGCGATGCCCGGCGAGCCCCACGACCGGGCGACGGTGAGCGCATGAGCCGCGTTCGGGGATTCGCGATCGGTGTCTGGGAGTTCGTCGTCGGCGACGACTTGCGGGCCGCGCTCGGGGTCGTGCTCGCCCTCGCCTTTACCGCGCTGCTGGCCGGCGGCGGGATCTCGGCCTGGTGGGTGATGCCGCTCGCCGTGATCGTCCTGCTCGCGCTCTCGCTCCGCCGCGCCGCGCGCGGGGCCTCGCGCTAGGGACGCTGTCAGGCTTGGCCGACCCGGTGGCTGCCGGCCCAGGCGAAGCCGCGGCAGGATCTCACCGGCTGAGCGGCGTCCCCAGCTCCCGCCCGCTGTCGGGCTTGCCCTCGCCGGCGCGGCGCGCGTGCAGCTCTGCCAGCTCCAGCTGCAGGCTGCGAGGTGGCTCGCCGGGCCCCGGGGCCCGGCGGCGCCAGGCGCCCTCGCCGTCGAGCTCCCACGAGCTCTGGTTGTCGGCGAACGCGCGTTCCAGCGTGTCGAGCAGCTCGACACGCAGTTCCGGGGACTCGATCGGCGCCGCGAGCTCGACGCGGTGGTCGAGGTTGCGCGGCATCAGGTCGGCCGAGGAGATGTAGATCGTGTACTCGCCGTCGCGCTCGAACCCGTAGACGCGCGAGTGCTCGAGCAGGCGGCCGACGACTGAGACGACGCGGATGTTCTCGGAGATCCCCTCGATGCCGGGCCGCAGACAGCAGATCCCGCGTACGTTCAGGTCGACCCTCACACCCGCCTGAGATGCCTTGTAGAGCGCGCGGATGCAGCGCCCGTCTACGAGCGCGTTCATCTTCATCGCGATCCGCCCCGGACTTGAGCCCCGCCCGCCCACGTGCGCGGCGATCGTCCGCTCGATCTCCTCGATCAGGCCGTCGCGCAGCTGGTTGGGGGCCGTGAGCACCTTGCGGTAGTGCAGCGGGCGGCCGTAGCCGGTGAGGTAGTTGAACATGTCGGCGACGTCCGCGCCGATCTGCTCGTCGGTCGTGAACAGCCCGAAGTCGGTGTACAGCCGCGCGGTCGCCGAGTGGTAGTTGCCGGTGCCGATGTGCACGTAGTTGCGAACCCCGTCGCCCTCGCGGCGCACGACGAGCACGCACTTGGCGTGCGTCTTCAGCGACGGCTGGCCGTAGACGACGTGCACGCCGGCCTCCTCCAGCGCCTTCGCCCAGTGGATGTTCATGCGCTCGTCGAAACGCGCCTGCAGCTCGACCAGCGCGACCGCCTGCTTGCCACGCTCGGTCGCGTCGATCAGCGCCGGCACGAGTGGCGAGTCGTCACTCGTGCGGTAGACGGTCTGCTTGATCGCGAGCACGTTCGGGTCGGCCACGGCCTGCTCGACGAAGCGCTCCACGGAGGTCGAGAACGAGTCGTAGGGATGGTGCACGAGCACGTCGCCTTCGCGCATCGCGCCGAGCACGTCAGGGCGCTCGCCCTCGTGGCGCAACAGGCGCGGGTGGGTGTGGCCGGCGAGCGGCTCCTCGCGCAGCTCGGCGTAGCCGGGCAGTTTCACGATCTGCCACAGCGCGCCCATGTCGAGCAGCCCGTCGACCGGGTAGACCTCGTCCTCCTGCACCCCCAGCAGTTCCGCCAGCTCCTCGCGCAGGCGCTCCGAGGATTCGGTGCCGACCTCGACGCGCACGACCTCGCCGAAGCGCCGACGGCGCAGCTCGTCCTCGACCGCCTGGAGCAGGTCGGCGGCGTCGTCGGAGACCTCCAGGTCGGCGTCGCGGGTGACCCGGAAGACGTCGTAGTCGGCGATCTCCATACCGGGGAACAGCGCGTCGAGGTGGCAGGCGATCACGTCCTCGAGCGCCAGCAGCGTGATTGATCCGGAGGAGCCCACCACCCCCGAACCGGCCGAGCCTGAACCGGCCGAGCCCGGCCCTTTGAGCGTGACGAAGCGCGGCAGGATCTCCGTCGGCACCTTCACGCGCGCGAACACCGTCTGGTCGGTCACCGGGTCGCGCACGAGCACGGCCAGGCTGAGGGACAGGTTGGAGATGTACGGGAATGGCCGCCCGGGGGCCACCGCCAGAGGGGTGAGCGCCGGGAAGATCACCTTCTGGAAGTGCCTCGCCAGCTCCGCGCGCTGCCCGTCGTCGAGCTCGTTCACGGCGAGCACGCGGATGTCGTTTTCCGCCAAGCCCGCCCGCAGGCGGGCTTCGAAGCAGTCGCTCAGCCGCCGGCTCAGCTGCAGCACGCGCTCGCGGATCAGCGCGATCGTCTCCGACGGGGTGCGGCCGTCGGGGCCGGGGTTCTCGACGCCCGCGTCGATCTGGTCGCGCAGGCCGGCGACGCGCACCATGTAGTACTCGTCGAGGTTCGTCGTGTAGATCGCGCAGAACTTCACGCGCTCGAGCAGCGGAATCCGCTCGTCCTCCGCGAGCTGGAGCACGCGCTCGTTGAAATCAAGCCAGGACAGCTCGCGGTTCAGGTAGAGGGCTGGATCCTCGAGGTCGATCATCGGATCTTCACGCTACACGCTGCCCGCACCAGATAGTGTGATGGTTGAGAGGAAATGGCTCGTCAGCTCTGGTTACTACGTCATGGGGACGCCGAGCCCCACGGCACACGTGAGGATGCCGAGCGCCGTCTGACCGAGCGTGGTGTGGGCCAGGCGCACGCCGCCGGGATCGCGCTGCAGCGACTGCACGCGATCTTCGACGCGGCCCTGTTCAGTCCCAAGACGCGCGCGCGCCAGACCGCCGAGCTGGCCGCCGAGCACTGGAGTCAGCAGCAGCGCGACCTGCTGGCTGTTCGTCCGTCGCTGGCCGGCGACTTCGACGCGCGCCAAGCGCTCGCCGAGCTGGCCGGCCTGCCGGCCGATGGGTGCCTGCTGCTCGTCGGCCACGAGCCCGACCTGTCGAGCGTGGCCGGGGATCTCACCGGCGCGCGGGTCGATCTGAAGAAGGGCGGCCTGGCGGTGGTCAGGCTAGAGAGCGCCGCCGGCGGCGAGCTCGTGGTCCTGCTGCGCCCCCGCGAGCTGGCTCTGATCGCCGGTGGGGTGGGCGGGGTGGGTGGGATTCCAATCAACGGGGACTGAAGGGGGGACGTCGTCGAGGGCGACCACCTCGAGCGATTCGGCGGCGAAGCGGTAGCCGATCCCGAAGTGGGTGTGGATGTAGCGCCATTGCGGCGAAGCCTTCTCGAGCTTCTGGCGGAGCTTGCGTACGAACACGTCGACCGAGCGGTCGCCGCGCACCATCGCGTAGCCCCACAGACGCGAGTAGATCTCCTCGCGCTCGAGCACGCGTCCCTCGGCCGCGGCCAGCAGCTCGATCAGCTCGAACTCGCGCCGGGTCAGGTCGAGCCCGACACCGCCAACGAACGCCTGGAACTGGTCGGAGCGGATCTCGACCTCGCCCGCCGTCACCGGCTTTGACTCGGTGCGGCCGGTCGTGCGCCGGCGGCGACGCGCGACGCCCTGTACGCGGGCGATGACTTCCTCCGGATGGCAGGGCTTGGTGATCCAGTCGTCGGCGCCGAGGCGCAGCCCGCGCACGCGCTGGGCCACGGTCGAGGGGCCGGTGCAGACGACGACGCCGAGCTCGGGCAGCGCTCCGCACAGCCGCTCCAGCCACTCCCATGCCTGGGGTCCGAGGACGGTGAGGTCGACGACGAGCGCGCTCAGGCGCATCGAGGCGATCGCGTCGGTGGGGACCGGGCTGCCGAGCACGCGGTGCTCCCAGCCGAGGCGGTCCATGCGCTTGCCGAGCACCTGGATGAACCCGCTGTCGCGGTCGAGCACGGCGATGCGCATCGAAGACGCGCTCGAACCGTTCGACGTCGCCTCCTCCGTGGCGCTGATGCTGTCCGTCATCGAGCGTCAGTCTAGGTGACCCTGCAGACCCTTGTGCGGAGTTGCGCAAATGGTCACAGGATCTTCACAGGAGAAATACGCTGTTTGCGGATGAGAATCCGCTCACGGTTTACGCGCGGGAAACGCAAGGTCCGTAAGCTGTCGCCTCGCTGTCGTCCCTAGCGCTCCCCCTGGCCTCGGCGATCACGTACTTCCAGGCGATCGTGCTCGGCTTCCTGCAGGGCGTGACGGAGCTGTTCCCAATCTCGAGCCTCGGGCACACGGTGCTGTTCCCGACGCTGTTCGGCTGGAACGAGCTCGTGAAGGCGCAGTCCGAATCGGAATCGTTCTGGCTGGCGTTCATCGTGATGCTGCACGTCGGCAGCGCGCTCGGCCTGCTGTTCTACTACCGGCGCGACTGGGTGGAGATCGTCGGCGCCTTCTTCCGCACGCTCGCCACGCGCCGGGTCGAGACGGGCAACGAGCGTCTTGCCTGGCTGATCATCGTAACCAGCATTCTCGCCGGAATCCTCGGCCTCGCGTTCGAGCATCAGCTGCGCACGCTGACCGCCAAGCCCGAGATTGCCGCGATCTTCCTGATGGTCAACGGCTGCGTGCTGTTCGCGGCCGAGCTGTTTCGCCGCCGCGCCCAGGCGGTGCGTCCGGTGTACGGCGTCGATCGCGAATCTGCCATCGACGGCGATTATCGCTTGCGCGCCGATGTGGAGTGGGGCCTACGCGGCGCGCGTAACCACGTCGGCGCCGGCGTCCCGGCCGGGCAGTAGCACCCGCCGATACCGCTACCGGCTGGTCGCGCGCGACGGCTTGCGCGCGTAGAGCGCCGTGAGCCGGTCTGAGAGCTTCGCGAGCAGTTCGCGTACTGGCACGCTCCATACGATCAAAGCCGCGAGCGCACCGACCAGCACGCCGCCGAGCACGTCTGTCGGGTAGTGCACGCCGACCATCACGCGCGCGACGGCGATCAGCGCCGCGGCGATCAGCGCCGCCCAGCCTAGCGCTCGCCGGCCGAAGAAGAGCAGCGTGAAGGCGATCGCGAACGCCCCCGACGTGTGGTCGGACGGGAACGAGGCGTCCTTGCCGTGGGCGATCAGGAGGTGATGGGAATGGTGGACGAAGGGACGTGTGCGGTCGTAGAGATGGTCGATGACCTGCACGATCGCCAGCGCCAGGATCGTCGCGATGCCCGCCGCGAACGCCGCCCGGGTGTCCGCGCCCCCGCCATTGCGGCCGCGCGCAAGCCAGATGAGGGCGATCGCGGCGACCACCACGAACACGGCGTACTGCGCGAAGAACTTCGCCAGATCGCCCACCAACGTGTGTTCGAAGGCGAAATCGTTGAGCGCGTGGTAAAGGCTGAGATCCATGCTCGGACGACACCCTAATCGAGCGACGCCGGTAGAGCGCCGCCGGTCGAGCGCCGCTGCGCGTGTCGCTCCGCAGGTTGGGCGCCGGCGTCCCGCCTTCGCCCCCCGGTTTCGGCGCGGGACGGCGCGGCGCATGTCCTGTCGCCATCATTCACAGCGCGATGCCCGTACCGAGGACCCCGCAGAAGATGTTCGAAACCCGCAGCCAGGCGTGGAGCGATGTCGGGTTGCTGCACCAGGTCAGCCCGCGCGCGGTCAGGCGCGCGCGCCTGGAGGCGGTCGTGCTCGCCGTCCTGTTCATCGCGGTGGTGGTCGTCTACAACAACCGCAAGAGCCTGCTCGGGGTCGATACGCGGGGCAGCGCGCCCGAAGTGAACACAGTGGCGCACATCGTCACGGTGATCGTGCTGCTGTTCCTCGGCTGGGCGATCGCGCGGGACTTCGGGCGCGCCCTCGGTCCGGCGCTGTTCAGGCGTCTGGACCCCGCCACCGCCGGGCCGGTCGGGTTCCTGATCCGCCTCACGACCGTCGGGCTGGCGCTGCTGGTGGCGCTGGACGTAGCCGGCGTCGAAGCGCGCACGCTGCTCGTCGGGGGCGCTTTCACGGCGGTGATCCTTGGCCTGGCCGCGCAGCAGACGCTCGGCAACGTGATCGCGGGCACCGTCCTGCTCAGCGCGAGCCCGTTCAAAGTCGGCGACCGGGTGCGCCTGCAGGGTGGCCCGCTGGCGGGCCAGATCGAGGGGACGGTCAGCTCGCTGGGGCTGCTCTATACGACCTTCGCAACGGACGAGGACGCGGTGATGGTGCCCAACAGCGTGGTCTTGAACGTCGCCGTGATCGCTCAGGGGGCGGCAACGGTGAGCAACCGGCCGGAGCTCGCTCGCCGGCCCCGCACGCCGTAGCCACCGATCCCTTCGTCAGCTGCCGGCGCTCGCCGTCCCTGTCTCCTCGGAGTGGCGGACGGAGTAGCGCAGGAACAGCCCGGAGTCGTGCTCGAGCACGCCGCGCAGCTCGAGTGCGATCGGGGGCGAGAACGAGGGGCCGGCGAGGATCCGCAGCGCCTCGGGTTGGGCGGGGTTCCGGTCAAGGTCGCCGCCCGCGAGCAGCGGCGAGAGTGAGAGGAACAGCTCGTCGACGACCCCGGCGGCGAGCAGCTGCGCGTTCAGGTGCGGGCCGCCCTCGCAGAGCAGCGTGCGCACGCCGAAGCGCGCGCGCAGCTCGGCGAGCGCCGCGGACAGGTCGAGCTGTCCGTCGCGCTCGGCGCGGATGTAGTCGACCTGCGCCGCGCTCGCGGGCAGGCTCGCGGAGGACGGCGTCAGGACTACGACCCGCGCGGCCGGCTCGGCGAGCAGCGGGATGTCCCCCTCCAGCGCGAGGCGCCCGGAGACGATGCATGCGAGCGGCTCCTCGCCAAGGCCCCGCGCGATTCGCGTCTGGCGGCGGGAGGCGTCGGGGACGATCCGCCCGTAGCGCTCCACGCGCACGGTCGCCGCGCCGGCCATGACCGCGTCGACGGCGAGCCGCAGCGCGTGGAACAGCGCGCGGTCGGCGGGGCCGCTGAGCGGCCCCGAGCGCCCGTCGAGCGTGGCGTGGCCGTCGGCGGTGCTGACCATGTTCAGCATCACGTAAGGACGACTCGACGAGCCGGATGCGGCCAATGCGTCCAGCCCGAAACCGGCCACGATCTTCGCGGCGGTGGCCGGCGCACCGGCGGGAAGCAGGCGTTTCAGGTTGAGCGGCTCGGGAGCGATTGCGTCTGAGATATAGCAATTCGGCAACACAGGCCCCCGGGGACCTGCTACGGTCGTCTCGTCTGGCCGGCACATGAGACCGGCGAAAGCAGTGCAAGCGCTCGCAGGTCGAAGCTCAAAAGCATCCTCCGCGTCGCAGCACGAACAACGTGGAGGAGTACCCACATGCCTACTGGCACAGTAAAGTGGTTCAGCGACGACAAGGGGTTTGGTTTCATCACCCCCGACGACGGCGACAAGGACCTGTTCGTCCATCACACCGGCATCAACGGCGAGGGCTACCGTTCGTTGCAGGAGGGCTCGAAGGTCTCGTATGACCCGGAGCAGGGCGACAAGGGCCCGAAGGCCGTTAACGTCCAGTCGATCTGATCGCTGTTAGCGGGGTTTGGACCTCGCGCAGATGAACGCGACTTTCCGAGGGCCCGCTGCGACGCGGGCTCTCGCGATTAAGGACCCACCCACCCACGCGCGGGCGGGCGAGGAGGCGGAGAGCCGCGAGCGCGTGCTCGCGGTCGGAGCGCTGGTGGCGATCGTGGTGTGCGCGGCGATCGTCGTGGTGTTCGCGGCCGACCGCCCGAGCCTGTTCAGCGCGACCACGCGCACGGGCTTCTTCCCGCACTGGATGGCCGGCCCGCTGGGCGGCCTGCTGCCGGGGCTGACGCGCAGCCCGACGGCGCTGAAGTATCTGTTCACGGGGGCGATCGTGGTGATGTACGCGAGCTACCTGCTCGCCCTCAGGTACGTGCCGCTGCTGCGCGCGCGCTGGGCGATCGGCGCGGTGCTGGCGGCGCACGCATGCCTCTTTCTGGCGCCGCCGCTGGCGCTGACCGACGTGTTCAACTACGTCAACTACGGGCGCATGGAGGTCGTGCACCACCTCAACCCGTACACGACGATCCCGATCCTCGAGCCGCACGGCGACCCGAGCTACTACCTCTCCAACTGGCACCAGCTGTTGAGCCCGTATGGCCCACTGTTCACGCTGATGACCTTCGCGCTGGTCCCGCTCGGCGTCGCCGGCTCGTTCTGGGCGATCAAGGCGATCCTCGCCGCCGTCAGCCTCGGCACGATCTTCCTGGTGTGGAAGTGCGCGCGCATCCTCGGCCGCGACCCGGTCGCGGCGATCGTGCTCGTGGGGCTCAACCCGATCGTGCTCGTATGGGGACTGGGGGGCGACCACAACGACTTCCTGATGGTGCTCTGCATCATGCTCGGCTTCTACCTGCTGCTGCGCGCGGGGGCATGGGTGGCGGGGGACCGATCAGAGATCGACCAGCAGGCGGCGGAGGACCGGCGCCCGGGCGGCAGCCGGCAGTCGGTCGGCAGCCGGCAGACGGCGGTGGACTCACCGGCTGCACAGCCGGCGGCGCGCGGGGAGTGGCGCGAGACGCTGCTCGGCTGGCTGTGGCCGCTCGCGCCGCTCGAGCTCGGCGCGGGGGTGGCGTTCGTGACCGCGGCGGCGATCAAGGCCTCGGGGGCGATCCTGATCCCGGTCGTGCTGGTGGTGCTGCTGCGGTCGCCGCGGCGGGTCGTGCAGATCGGGCTCGGGATGGTCGTGGCCGGCGCGGCGGTCGCCGCGGCGAGCCTGTTCGCCTTCGGCCTGCACGTCCCCGACCTGAGCACCCAGAGCAAACTCGTGACGAGCCTGAGCGCGCCGAACCTGCTCGGCCTGGCGCTCGGCTCTGGCGGCGAGACGGAAGGCCTGCGGACGGTGCTGAGCGTGGTGCTGATCCTGGTCGTGCTGTGCTGTTGCGCGCTCGGCTGGCGGCGGCGGGACGCGATCACGGCGAGCGGCTGGGTGACGGTGGCGCTGGTGTTGACGCTCGGCTGGGTGCTGCCGTGGTACGTGCTGTGGCTGCTGCCGCTGGCGGCGCTGTCGAGCTCACGGAGGCTGCGCACGACCGCGCTCGTGCTCGGCGTCTACCTGACCGTCGCCTGGTCGCCGGCCTCGGGGATCCTCTGGGGCAAGCTCGGTTTCCACCCCGAAAAGACCTCCCTGGGGCGGTTGCATCAGAGGTATGTGAAGGAGCTCCTCAACTAGCGCGGGATCGAATGTTTCATCCGGCCGTAAAACCGCTTCGCGGGGCGGCCGGATGAAACATTTCGACCCGCTTGGCTGATGTGGTGAGGCTAATCCGCGCTTGCTACGTGTCTTCCGGCGGGCGGCGGGTGCTCTTGCGCTGGCTGGCGCGGCGCTTGGCTTGTAGGCGGCGCTCGCGGGAGGCCGCGGTCGGGCGCGTCGGGCGGCGGTGGCGGGGGACGGCCAGGGCGCGGGCGAGGCGCTCCGCCAGGCGTCCCAGCGCGAGCTCGCGGTTGCGGGTCTGCGAGCGCTCGTCCTGGGCAACGGCGACGATCCGCTCGCCGGCGCGGGCGATCACGCGGGCGCGCTGGGACTCGCTCAGTGATTTGGAGGCGAGCACGTCGAAGCTCGCTTCCACGCGCGAGGCGGTCACGTTCGCGTGCTGGCCTCCCGGGCCGGAGGAGCGGCTCGTGCGCAACACGATCTCCGCCAGGGGGATCGTCAGGCGCTCGGTTATGCGCAGCCGCTTCTCCGTTGCGCCTTCGGGCTCGCTCGGCGGTGTTGGCGCGGTAGGCATCATGTGTCTCGGTCGCTCGACTTGGCCGACGCGCCGAGCCGGAAGACGCCCCGGCAAGGGGACTCCGGCCGGGGTCGCTCAGCCCGCGTTCTTCGTGATCGGGCTGAGGCGGGTCTCGCCCTCGGGGACATGGCCGTCGCGGCCGATGTAGCCGCCCTTGCCGCCGACGATCAGGTAGATCGCGTCGCTCTCGCCCGCGTTTCTTACCTTGCGCAGGGTCGGGGCGTCGACGCGCGCGAGGCCGCCCTCCCCGAGGCGATGGACGGTGCCGTCGCCGAACTCGATCTCGATCGTGCCGCGGTGGACGAAGTACAGCTCCTGCTGTTCGTCGTGGTAGTGGAAGCCGCTTTCGATTCCCGGCGGCATCACGATCGCGTTCACGCCGAACGCCTCCACGTCGAGGCCCTTGCGGACCTTCCTGAAGCCGGGCCCGTCGCCCAGCGCGTCGAGGTCGCCGACGGCGTAGCCCTCGCCGCGCGTCACCCCTGGGTACTCAGAAGCCTCCATCTCGTCTCCTCCTCGCTTGTAATTTCTCTATATTTTAAATTAATAGGTGTAACTATTGTTATACACAGCCTGAAAGGGATACATCGAAGTCCCGCGTCTCTATCTTCAATCCGCGCATCGTGCGAGCCGCCTCAGTGGTCGGCGACGCTGCCGCCCTCGGGCGCCAGCGGCCGGCCCTCGTCCGCCCATCGTCGCAGGCCGCCGGTCATCGAGTAGGCCTCGTAGCCCGAGGCCCGGAACGCCTGGGCGGCCATCGTCGAGCGCCCGCCGACGCGGCAGTAGAAGATCACCGGCCGCCCCCGCTCGACGCTCGGCGCCTGGGCGGTGAGGTCGTTCAGCTCGATGTGTCTCGTGCCCGCGATGTGGCCGGCCTCGCGCTCGTAGACCTCGCGCACGTCGATCACCTGCGGGGCGGGGTCCTCGGCCAGCCACTCCTCGACACGCCCCGGATCGAGATCGAGCTGGTCTGGGTTCTCACTCGCACGCGGCATCGCGAGATGAGCGTAGCTAGGATCAAGAGCAATGGAGGCTGTGAGCGACGTCTACACGATTCCCCAGGAGAACCTCGACTTCTGCGCGACGATCGGCCAGATCGCGCGCGAGAAGATCGCGCCGCGCTCGGCGGAGATCGACGAGCAGGCCGAGTACCCGTGGGACATCCGCCGGATCCTCGCCGAGCAGGACATCCTTGGCCTGCCGTTCGGCAGCGAGTACGGCGGCGTCGGCACGGGCACGCTGATGCTCAACATGGCGGTCGAGGAGATCGCCAAGGTCGACGCGGCCTGCGCGCTGATCCTGATGGTGCAGGAGCTCGGCACGCTCCCGATCCAGCTGTTCGGCTCGGATGATTTGAAGGAGCGCTTCCTGCCGAAGTGCGCCTCCGGCGAGTGGTCGCCCGCGTTCGCCCTCTCCGAGCCCGAGGCCGGCTCGGACCCCGCTGGGATGAAGACGACAGCCGTCCTCGACGGCGACGAATGGGTCATCAACGGCACCAAGAACTGGATCTCCAACCTCGGGATCGCCGACTTCTACATCACCTTCGCCGTCACCGACCGCGAGTCCAAGCGGATCACCGCGTTCGTCGTCGAGGCCGACCGGCCCGGCTTCTCGATCGGCAAGCTCGAGCACAAGCTCGGGATCCGCGCCTCGCCGACCGGCCAGCCGATCTACGAGGATGTGCGTGTTCCCCAGGAGAACGTGATCGGCGAGGTCGGCCGCGGCCTGCGCGTCGCGCTCGGCACGCTCGAGCGCACGCGCCTCGGCGCCGCCGCCCAGGCCGTCGGCATCGCCCAGGGTGCGACCGACTACGCCGTCGCCTACGCGCGCGAGCGCCGCCAGTTCGGGCAGGCGATCAACGAGTTCCAGGGCATCCAGTTCAAGCTCGCCGACATGGAAATCCGCACCGCGGCCGCGCGCGAGCTGCTCTACAAGGCCTGCGCGATGGCCGACCAGGGCCACCCGGAGAGCGGCAAGTACTCCTCGATGGCGAAGGTCTTCGCCTCCGACACGGCGATGGCCGTCACCGTCGAGGCCGTGCAGGTGCTCGGCGGCTACGGCTATGTCAAGGAGTACCCCGTCGAGCGCATGATGAGAGACGCGAAGATCACGCAGATCTACGAGGGCACGAACGAGATCCAGCGGCTCGTCGTCGCCCGCACGCTGAAATAGGACCCCACCCACCGCGCAATGAAAACACCGAGGCCGCCAACATCAGGAGGCGCCTCCGCCCAGCTCCGCCGCGTCGGCGTCCCCGCGCTGATCGCGATGTCGATCGGCCTCGTCGTGATCGTCGTCGGCCAGGGCTTCTCCTCGATCGGCGCCGTCCGCGCGGTCGAGGATGTCGCGCTCGGCGTGTTCGTCGTCGCCGCGCTGATGGGCGCCGTCGCGTTCGTCGCGGTGCGGATGGCGGATTGGCGCGAACCGGAGTCCGAGGCCGAGTTCGAAGCGCTCGTCCAGCACTCGGAGACGCTCGCGCGCGAAGGGCTCGCGGTCGACCCCGACGAAAACGACTTCCTCGAGCTCGACCCCCTCAACGACGAGGACTTCGAGGAGCTCGTCCGCGATGCCCTCGACGACCTGCCCGATCTGCTGCGCAACGCGCTCTCGCACGTCGCGGTCGTGATCTCCGACGGTGGCCGCCGGCGCGGCGCCTACGGCCTCTACCAGGGCGGGCAGACCCGCCGCGACGATACCCACGACCGGATCGTGATCTTCCGCGACACCCTGCGGCGGGACTTCGGTCACGACGCGGATCTCCTGCGCGATCAGGTCGTGAGGACGGTGCGCCACGAGCTCGCCCACCACGTCGGGTTCGACGAGCTGGGCGTCTCGCGCTTGGACCTGTAGGTCGGCGGCGAGATCGGGCGTTTTGGCGTCCAGAGGGCCATCCAGATTGTGTGCGCATTGCCACACACTCAGCCGCGGCGCGTCGCATAGGATGCCGGTCTCGCAACGAACCCCGACTCAGGAGAGCACCACATGCCAGAGGCAGTGATCGTCGACGCCATCCGTACACCCATCGGCAGGGCGGTGAAGGGCTCGCTGAAGTCCGTCCGCGCCGACGATCTGGCGGCGATCCCGCTGAGGGCGCTGATCGAGCGCAACCCGCAGCTCGACCAGAGCACGATCGGCGACGTGATGATGGGCTGCGGCTACGGCGAGGGCGAGGCCGGCTACAACATCGGGCGCCTCGCCTCGTTGCTCGCGGGCATCGACTACCACGTGCCGGGCTGCACCGTCAACCGCTTCTGCGCCTCCTCGCTGCAGACCACCCGGATGGCCTTCCACGCGATCAAGGTCGGCGAGGGCGACACCTACATCGCCGCCGGCGTCGAGGCCGTCTCGCGCGCCGGGCAGGGCGCCCCGTTCGAGTTCCACTCCAAGCTAGACGGCTCCGAGGGCTCGCTCTACAACGCTTACATCTCGATGGGCATGACCGCCGAGAACGTCGCGGACGAGCGGAAAGTCAGCCGCGAGTCCCAGGACGAATGGGCGCTCGTCTCGCAGACGCGCGCGGTCGCCGCGCAGGAGTCGGGGCACTTCGACAAGGAGATCGTCCCCGTCACCGTTCCCGCGCACAAGGACCTCGACAAGGAGGGCAACGAGATCGACGTGCCCGAGACGGTCGTCTCCAAGGACGACGGCCCCCGCGCCGGCACGACGCTCGAGAAGCTCGCCTCGCTGCGGCCGGTGTTCAAGGAGGGCGGCTCGGTTACCGCCGGCAACGCCTGTCCGCTCAACGACGGCGCCGCGGCGCTGCTCGTGATGAGCGACGAGAAGGCATCCTCCGCGGGCTTCACGCCGCGCGCGCGGATCATCGCCTCGACGGTCGCCGCGATCCGCCCGGAGGTGATGGGCCTCGGCCCGATCCCCGCGATCGAGGCGCTGTTGAAGAACACCGGCATGTCGATCTCCGACATCGACGTCGTCGAGATCAACGAGGCGTTCGCCGCCCAGATCGTCCCTTGCAAAGAGACGCTCGGCATCCCCGACGAGAAGCTCAACCCGTTCGGCGGCGCGATTGCCCTCGGCCACCCCTTCGGGATGACCGGCGCGCGGATCATGACGACGCTCCTGAACGACCTCGAGACGCTCGACGGGACCTACGGGATCGAGTCGATGTGCGTCGCCGGGGGGATGGGGATGGCGATGTTGGTGGAACGGCTTAAGTAGGACAGACGCGATGGTCTCATTCCCGGGCGGGGACGTCCGGGATGAAGGCCTACCTACGTGGCCGACTCGATGCTCGACGGGCGTTCTTGCTTCGGTGCGGATCTAGGCGACGCTGCCGCGTGGCACGATCCATTGCACGGGCTGCTTGGTGAGCTCGGAGATTCGCTCGAAGTCGGCGTCATAGTGGATGACTGTGAGCCCGGCGTTCTCCGCGCAGGCCGCGATCAGCAGGTCAGGCAGTGGCACGGCGCGGTGCTGGGAGCGTTGGGCGAGTTTCCCTTGGACCTGCAGTGCCCGTTCGATGGTGGCCTCGTCGAGGGCGACGCGTGGCATCCCGCGCAGTGCGTTGGCGAGGGCCTTGTAGGTGGTGGGGCTGGTGGCGCTGTAGAGCAACTCCAGATCGACGATGCCGCAGGTGGCGATCTCTCCCTCCAGCAGCAGTGGATCCAGTGCCTCGCGAACCTCCGCTCGGGTCTGTCGGCGGGCCAGGGCGCTCTTGTCGGCGAGGAACCTGGGCACTGCTCAGCGCCAGGCGCCGGCCATCACATCGGGGTCATCGAGCTGGAGGGCGCCCGGAGTGGATAGCAATTTGAGCAATTCCCGGCGTTGGCGCAGCTTGACGACCTCCGAGAGAGCCGCATCTACTGTGTCGGTCAGCGTCTTGGTGCCGAGGATGTCCTTCGCGGCCGCGACCTTGGCGGGGTCTATCTCGAACGAGGTCTTGTGTCTGGTGGCAGTGCTCATACCAAAATGATAGCGCAGAAAGCGTCTGAGGATAGCGAAATCAGCAGCATTTTCCTCTCTGCCGCCATGCCTCAGCGTGGAGGCATGCGCAGCGCGCCGTCGAGCCGGATCGTCTCGCCGTTAAGCATCCGGTTCTCGACGATCTGACAGGCCAGCTGTGCGTACTCGGGCGGTTGGCCGAGGCGCTGGGGGAAGGGGACGCCGGCGCCGAGCTTCTGGCGGGCCTCCTCGGGCAGCGCCGCGAGCAGGGGCGTGTCGAACAGGCCGGGGGCGATCGTGTTGACGCGGATCCCGTACTGGGAGAGGTCGCGCGCGGCGGGCAAAGTCATGCCGACGACGCCGCCCTTGGAGGCGGAGTACGCGATCTGGCCGACCTGTCCGTCGTAGGCGGCGATCGAGGCCGTGGTCACGAGGACGCCGCGTTCGTCGTCCTCGGCGGGCTCGTTCGCGATCATCGCGGTCGCGGCGTAGCGGAGCACGTTGAACGTCCCGACGAGGTTGATCTGGAGGATCGTCTCGAACGGCATCAGCGGGTGCGGCCCCTTCGAGCCCGCGAGCTTCTGCGCCCAGCCGGTCCCGGCGCAACAGACGGCGATCCGCAGGCCGCCCTCGCCGGCGTTCGCGGCCTGCCCGACGGCGGCCTGCACTTGGCTCTCCTCGCGCACGTCGCAGCTGACGAACTCCAGCCCGAGCTCAGATGCGAGCGCCTGGCCCTTCTCGGCGTTCACGTCCGCGATCGTCACGACCGCGCCCCGCTCGTGCAGCGCGCGCACGGTCGCCTCGCCGAGCCCGGAGGCCCCGCCGACGACGATCGCTGGGCTGTTCTCGATCCGCATCGACCGGCAGCCTATTGGACGGCGCCGTTACCCGGTCGTCAGGCGGGACAACGTCAGCGCGAACAGCTCGTCCGGGTCGGTGAACCACCTGACGAGCTCGAGCCCCGCGGCCGACAGGTCGCCCTGCAGCCGCTCGGGCGTGAACTTCGCGCTGATCTCCGTGCGCACTTCCTCGCCCGCGTCGAAGTGCACGGGCAGATCCAGCGCGCGCACCAAAGTTGTGTGCTCGCGGCGGGAGCGCAGGCGCATCTCGATCCACTCGTGCTCGGTGTCGAAGAGGGCGATGTGGTCGAAGTCCTCGGGGTCGAAGTCGGCGTCGAGCTCGCGGTTGAGGACGCGCAGGACGTTGAGGTTGAATTCGGCGGTGACGCCCTGCTCGTCGTCGTAGGCGGCCTCGAGCACGCCCGGGTCCTTCACAAGGTCGGTCCCCATCAGCAGATGGTCGTCGGGTCCGAGCAGGCGGCCGATCGAGCGCAGGAAGCGCCGCCGGCTGCCGGGCTGGAAGTTGCCGACGGTGCCGCCGAGGAACGCCACGATCCGCGGCCCGATCGTCTCGGGCACGCCGTCGAGATGGCGCTCGAAGTCGCCGATCACGCCGTGTACGCGCAGGCCGGGGTACTCCTCGGTGAGCCTCTCCGCGCAGTCGCGGACCATGCTCTCGGTCACATCGACCGGCACGTAGCGCCGCAGCGTCCCCGCCCCTTGCAGCGCGTCGAGCAGCACGCGCGTCTTCGCGGCCGTGCCCGAGCCGAGCTCGACGAGCTCGACCGCGCCGGTCAGCGCCGCCAGCTCGGTCGCGGTCTGCTCGAGGATCGCGCGCTCGGCGCGCGTGGGGTAGTACTCGGGGAGCTCGCAGATCCGGTCGAACAGCTCGGCGCCGCGCGCGTCGTAGAAGTGCTTCGGCGGCAGTTCCTTGAACGGCCTTGTCAGGCCGTCGAGCACGTCCTCGGCGAGCGAGCGCTCCTGGACGGCGTCGAGGTGCGAGTCGATCCGGATCGACTCCTCGGGGGTGACGATTGGCTCCATCAGGTCTCCTCGCCCGTCCGCGCGTACAGTGTCGCTGGATCGATTCGCATATGTCGCATTATGCGGAACCGTCCCGCGCGAGGCGCACCCCGGCGAAGATCTGCCGGCGCACGGGCAGGTCCCAGTTGCGGAATCTCGGGCTCGCGACGCGCGGGTGCGTCGCCCACGAGCTACCGCGCAGCACGCGGTAGTCCTCGCCGAAGAACACCTCGGAGTACTCGCGGTAGGGGTGGGCGCGGAAGCCGGGGTAGCCGCCGAAATGTGACGCCGTCCATTCCCATACCTGCCCCACTCCCGCGAGGAGCCCGCTGCTCGCCGCCTTCTCCCACTCGGCCTCGCTCGGCAGTCGCGCTCCCGACGCCGTGGCGTAGGACTCCGCCTCGAACCAGCTCACGTGGCAGACCGGCTTATCGGGATGCTCGCTCGCCCCCGCGCCTGTGCTGAGGCGTGTCCAGTCTGCGTTCGTCACGGGGCGCCGCGCGATTTGAAACGCGGGCAGCTCGACCGTGTGACGTGGCCGCTCGTTGTCGTAGGCAAACCCGCCCGCATGCGCGCCCAGCTCGAATCGGCCTGCCGGTACTTCGATCCATTCGTCCGGGCCCGTGACCGGCTCCAAGCGCGGCTCGCCGGCGGGGAGCAGCCCGGCGATCGCCAGCGTCTGGCGCATCGTCTCGGAGTGCTGGAGCTCGTGGCGGAGCACCATCTCGCAAATCGTCCCGTCGCCGAGCCCCTCCCGCGCGAGCGCTGCGGCGGTGCGGGCGCGGACGGCCGCCAGGTAGTCGCGCGCCGCGTCCGGCCCGAGCGCCTCAATTTCCCCGCGCACCGCGCGCGGCGTCTCGAACGCGTCATACAGCTCGGCCAGATCCGGCCGCAGCAGCTCCAGGCCCGCGTGGCGCCGGCCCAGCCACAGATCCTCGTAGGCGGCGATGTGGCCGAGGTCCCAGACGAGCGGGCTCATGATCGGCGAGTGCACGCGCTCGAGGTCCTCGTCGCCGATCCCGGCGACCAGCGCGAGCGTGCCCGCGCGCGCCCCGTCCAGATCGGCGAGCGCCTCCTGTGGGCTGGGTGCGGCGTGATGGGTCGCGGTGGCGGTCGTGGCCATGGCTCTTGCCGGGTTCTTACTGTAGGAGCTCAGATCCGGATTGGCTCATCCAAGGCCGGGAGGAGGCGAGGCGGCATCGTCGACGATCACCGTCAGTCGCTCGCGCACGAGCAGGCTCGCCGGCACGTGGTGGGTCGGCTCGCCCAGCGCCGCCGCGATCGCGTCGGCCTTGCCGGCGCCGGTCGCCAGCAGCAGGCAGCGCCGCGCGGCGCGGAGCACCGCGAGGCTCAGCGTGATCCGCTGCGGCGGCGGCTTGGGGGAGTCGGTGACGCCCAGGCAGAGCGCCCGCTCGCCGGCGTCGAGCGTGGGCGCTCCCGGGAACAGCGAGGCGACGTGGCCGTCGGGCCCGATGCCGAGCGCGATCAGATCGAGCATCGGCAACTCGGGCGGGTCTGGCGCGCTCGTCTGTTCGGGAGCGAAGCCCGCACGCAGCGCCTCGGCGTAGCGCCGCGCACCCTCCTCCGGGCCGAGCTCGCCCTCCATGCGATGGATCCGCGTGGGGTCGATCCCGGCGGGCCGCAGCAGCGTCTCGGCGGCGAGCCGGTAGTTGCTTTCCTCATCCTCCGGCGGCACGCAGCGCTCGTCGGCGAACCAGATCTCCACGCCATCCCAGTCCCCGAGGGCGCCGGCGAGCAGTTCGTAGGTGCGCGCCGGGGTGGAGCCGCCCGAGAGCGCGAGGTGCGCGACGCCACGTTGCTCGCGGGCGCTCTGCAGCGCGCGGGCGATCTCCACGGCGGCGCGCTCGGCAGTGGCCTCGGGTGAGGCGTTGGTCGTGATGCGCGTCATCGGCTGGCTTGCATTCTCATAGCAGCATCTGCTGAGCGGCCTGCAGCGCGGGCCGGTAGGTGGGGTCGCGCAGCAAAGCCTGACGGATGCCCTCGCCGAGAATGCCGGCCTCGCCGCGGGAGGCGCCGAGGATCGTCCATTCGTGCTCTCTACCCGCGACGTCGCATTGGTAAGCGCGCAGGCCGCCCGTGCCGCGGTCCAGGCGCAGGTGGGTGCCGGAGGCGGTCTCGATGCTCAATCCTGCGAGGCCGCGCACGAGCAGCTCGGGCGCTGCCTCCAAGCGCAGGGCGATCTGGAGGCCCGCACGCGCGGCCTGCGCGACGCCGCTCAGCACGGCGCCGTCGACACCCCCGTCGGCCCGCAGCGGGCTCAGTTGCCAGCCCAGCCGCGAGGCCAGCCAGCCGATCAACAACATCCCCGCGACCGTCGAGTCGGGGTGGTGGCGGATCGTGATCGCGGCGATCCGCTCGAGCTCGCAGCGCAGCGCCGGCGGGTCGAAGGTGGCCGCGATCCGCTCGCGCCACGGGGTCGAGCGCAGCCACGCGAGGTCGACAACGTAGAGATGGTCGGAGAGCGTGTTGGCGCGCTTGAGCGTCGCGTGCTGGCCGATCTGTGATCGGTCCGGCTCGTCGACGGAGTCGAGCAGCATGGCCTGCGCGAGCGGCAGCAGCGCCTGCACGGCCTCGGGATGGCCGTGGGGCGACCAGAGGAGCGTCGGCAGATCGGAGACGACGAGCGGGTCGGCGATCGTGAGCAGGTCGTCGAGGTGGCGGTCGCCGAGCTCGACGATCACGGTCTCGTGCAGCAGCACGATGTCCCCGGCGGCCTTCGCCTCGCCGTCGGCGGCGACGCTCGCGCGCGCGTCCAGGCGCGTGCGATGGGGGTCGTAGGAGAGCACGACCAGGCGCGAGGCGTGGTAGCGACCGACCCCGCGCAGGCGGTTGGCGATCTCGCCGCTGTACTCGCTCTCGACGAACGCGACCATGTTGAGCACGCGCGCGGGCAGGAATCCGCCGTTTTCGGCGTGGCGTTCGGCGAGCAGCCCGCGGAGCGCCGCTTCGATCGCGTCCGGCGTCGTCCCCTGCTCGCTCCAGACCGCGTCGCTGACGGCGGGCATCGGGCTAGATCGCGCGCCAGTGGTGGCCGTCGAGCAGCAGATCGTTCGCCACGTCGGGCCCCTGCGAGCCGGCTTCGTATTGCGGTAGGCCCCCCGCGCCCGAACCGTCGGCGCCCGCGCCCGCCGCGCCCTCCCAGGCCTGCAGGACGGGGTCGCAGATGCGCCACTGCGCCTCGACCTCGTCGCCCCGGGTGAACAGCGTGGGGTCGCCGCGCATCGCGTCCATGATCAGGCGCTCGTAGGCCTCCGGGGACTGGGACATGAAGGAGGTGCCGTAGAGGAACTCCATGTTGACCGAGCGGATCCGCATGCGCGAGCCGGGAATCTTCGCGCCGAGCTGCAAAGTGACGCCCTCGTTGGGCTGGAGGGTGAGCACGAGCTGGTTGGGTTTGACCCCGAGGGAGCCGTCCTGGGAGAAGGCGAGGTGGGGGACGGGCTTGAGGGTGACGGCGATCTCGGTGATCTTGCGCGCCAGGCGCTTGCCGGCGCGCAGGTAGAAGGGCACGCCGGCCCAGCGCCAGTTGTCGACTTCCAGGCGCAGCGCGGCGAACGTCTCCGTGGTGGAGCCCGCGCGCACGCCGTCCTCTTCGAGGTAGCCCGGCACGTCCTCGCCGCCGGAGTGCCCGGCGGCGTACTGCGCGCGGACGGCGAGCTCGGCGATCTCCGCGGGCGCCGGCGCGTGGATCGCGTGGAGCACCTTGACCTTCTCGTTGCGGACTTCCTCGGCGGTGAAGCTCACGGGGGGCTCCATCGCGACGTGGCAGAGCAGCTGGAGCATGTGGTTCTGGATCAGGTCGCGGAGCGCCCCGGTCTGATCGTAGAAGCCGGCGCGGGTGCCGATCCCGATGTCCTCGGCGGCGGTGATCTGGACGGAGTCGATGTAGTTGCGGTTCCAGAGTGGCTCGAACATGCCGTTGGCGAAGCGGAACGCCATCATGTTCTGGACGGTCTCCTTGCCGAGGTAGTGGTCGATCCGGAAGATCTGGCTCTCCTCGAACACGTCGAGCACCCGGCGGTTGAGCTCGAGCGCCTCCTGGAGGGAGGTGCCGAATGGCTTCTCGATGATCACGCGCACCTCCGCGCGATCGTTGGAGGAGAGCCCGCGCTCGCCGAGCCGCTCGACGATCAGCGGGAAGAAGTTGGGGGCGGTCGACAGGTAGAAGGCGCGGTTGAGCGTTTCCCCCGCCTCTCGGTCGAGCTCGTCGAGCACGCGGTCGAGCTCGGCGTAGACGGACTCCTCGTCGAATTCCCCGGGGACGTACTTGACGTTCTCGAGCAGCCCTGCCAGCACGTCCTCGTCGGGCGGGCGCCGCGAGAAGCGGCGGATCGCCTGCTCGCACTCCTCGCGGTAGTCCTCGTCCGATATCTCTTTGCGCGACACCCCGACGAGCTGGAAGCGCTCGGGCAGCGCGCCCTCGTGCGCGAGGTTGTAGAGCGCGGGCAGCAGTTTGCGCTTTGCGAGATCGCCGGTGGCGCCGAAGAGCACGAGCGTCGTCGGCGTGACGGGCAGGCGCTCGAGCCCCGCGACGAGGGGGTTCTCCTCCTCGCCGAGGACCGTCGCGCTCATTTGCCGCGTGACTTCACCGCGTGCCCGCCGAACTGGTTGCGCAGCGCCGCGAGCACGCGGTCGGCGTAGTCGCCGTTGCCGCGCGAGCGCAGGCGCGCGTAGAGCGACGCGGTGATCACCGGCGTGGGCACGTCGTGGGCGGTCGCGTCCTCGATCGTCCAGCGGCCCTCGCCGGAGTCCGCGGTGTAGCCCTCGAGCTTCTCCAATCCGTTGCCCTCGGCTTCGAACGCGCGCGCGGCGAGTTCGCACAGCCACGAGCGCACGACCGAGCCCTGGCCCCAGAGGTGCGCGATCTTCGCGTTGTCGAGCTCGAACTCGCACTTGTCGAACAGGTCGAAGCCCTCCGCGTAGGCCTGCATGAGCCCGTACTCGACGCCGTTGTGGACCATCTTCACGTAGTGGCCCGCGCCCGAGCCGCCGAAGCGCAGCCACCCGCGCGGGCCGATCGCGGCTACGCTCTCGTCGGAGGTCTCCGGCGCGAGCACGTCGAGGATCGGCGCGAGCCGTTTGACGGCTTTGGGGGGGCCGCCGACCATCATGCAGTAGCCGACCTCCAACCCCCAGACGCCGCCGGAGGTGCCGACGTCGACGTAGTTGATGGAGAGCTTTTTCAGTTCCTTCGCGCGGCGCTTGTCGTCGGTCCACTTCGAGTTGCCGCCGTCGACGATCGTGTCGCCGGGGGAGAGCAGCCGAGCGAGCTTGTCGACCGTCTCCTGCGTGGGGTCGCCGGCGGGCACCATGATCCACACCAGGCGCGGGGCACGCAGCTGCTTGACGAGCTCCTTCAGCGAGGCGGCGCCGGCGGCGCCGTGCTTGACGGCCTGCTTGACGGCCCGATCGTCGAAGTCGAAGGCGACGACCTCGTGGGAGGAGTCGCGCCGGATGCGGTGCACCATGTTGCCGCCCATCTTCCCCAGCCCGACGAAGCCGATCTGGGTGACGGCGTCCTCGGTGTCCTCTGCGTCCTTGGTGGCGGCCTTCGGGGTCACAGCATCTCCTTGATCTTCGCGGTGAGTGCGCGCAGCGCCTGGGCGGGATCGTCCCCGTGCAGGCGCACGCGCTCGGCGGGCAGATCGAGCGAGCGCAGCGTTTCCAGGTCGCCGATCGCCTGGGCGTTCTTCAAAGTCGTGAACGTGAACGACTTGCCGGGGATCTCGACGTCCTCGGGCCCGTCGTGGAGCAGTTGCAGGAAGCGCCCGGTCTTCGGCCCGCCCTTGTGGAACTGGCCGGTCGAGTGCAGGAAGCGCGGTCCGTAGCCGAAGGTGGTCGTCGCACGCGTCGCCGCCCGAATCGTCTCCCGCAGCTCCGCGGCGGCCGCGTCGAACTCGGGGGAGGGATTTAAATAACCCATGATCGCGACGTAGCTGGGCGGGGCGGCGTCCCAGAGCAACGCGCGCAGCGCCTGGTCGTCGGCGTCGGGGATCTCGGGGAGCTCCCGCCTCTCTTCGTAGGAGGCGAGCACGCGGTTAGTGGCGTCCTTCGCCTGTTGCACGTTGGGTTGGTCGAAGGGGTTGATCGCAAGACCCCAGCCGACGACCGCGACCGCGAGCTCGGCGAGCAGGAACACGCGCCCGAGGTCCCCGGGCCCCGCGGTCGGGATCGTGAACACGGGATGGCCGGCGTCGGCGAGCGCCTGCACGCGCCGCTCGAGCTCGGCGTCGGGCGCGTGGACGTCGGGCAGATAGGCGAACACGCGGTCATCGCCGTAGACGGCGGGCTCGCCGAGCGGCTCGTCGGCGACCGGGAGCACGCCCGTGCCGTGCTTGCCCGTGGACTCGGCGACGAGCTGCTCGAGCCACAGTCCGAGGCCGGGGAGGGTGTCGGAGATGACGAACGTGAGCTTGTCGCGTCCGGCTTGCGCGAGGCCGCTGAGGGCCGCTCCCAGCCACACCCAGGCGTCCTCCGTCACGTTGCCGGCCCCATCGCTGAGAGGGGTCTGCCGAGCGGCCGCGGCGCCCTCCAGCAGCGCGCTCGCGTCGATCCCCATCAGCGCCGCCGGCACGATCCCGAAGGCGGACAGCGCGCTGTAGCGTCCGCCGATATTCGGATCGCCCGCGAACGTCCGCAGGAAGCCGCGCTGGAGTGCGAGCGTCTGGAGGTCCGAGCCGGGGTCGGTGATCGCCACGAAGTCGTTGCCGTTCTCGAACAGGGAGAAGAAGTAGGCGAACAGCGACAGCGGCTCGATCGTGGAGCCGGACTTGGAGGAGACGATGAACAGGGTGCGCCGCTGACCGACCGCGTCGCGGTCCAGCGCGGCCTCGACCTGGCGGATGCGCGCCGCGTCGGTCGAGTCGAGCACGTGCAGGCGCGGGGAAGGTGGGGACTTGTGGGAGGGTGGGGACTCGATCTCCGAGAACGAGCGGCGCAGGACCTCGGGCGCGAGCGAGGAGCCGCCCATACCCAGCAGCACGATCTCCTCGAGGCCCGCGTCGTGGGCCTCGGCGACGAACAGCTCGAGCGCGCCCACCTGCGCGAGCGTGCGCTCGGCGATCGTCAGCCAGCCGAGGCGGTTGGCCACCTCGGGAATAGGCTGGGATCCCAGCCCACCCCCCGGCCCGCCCCCCCACAGCGTGGCGTCTTCGCGCGCGATCCTCCCGGCGACGTCCTCCTCGACGGCCCGTGAGAGCTTGTCCGCGACGGCGGCCTGGAGCGCGTCCGGAACCAGGGCCGCGACGGTGAGGTTGAGATCGCTCACGCCAGGATCGTAGTCGGCTGGGGCGCTCGTGTAGGTTTCGCGCTGGCGGAAGTCTTCCGGGCGTCATCCTAGGCTCCCGATTCGATCTCTTCCGCAGTGCCCGAGGAACCGATCGAACCCCAAGCGATGACCGACGATCAACCCCCACAACTGCCCGACCGCAACCTCGCGCTGGAGCTCGTGCGCGTGACCGAGGCGGCCGCGCTGGCGGCGGCGCCGCTGGTGGGGATGGGCGACAAGGAGGCGGCCGACCAGGCCGCGGTCGACGGCATGCGCTACGCGCTGCGCTCGGTCTCGATGGACGGCCTCGTGGTGATCGGCGAGGGCGAGAAGGACGAGGCGCCGATGCTCTACAACGGCGAGCGGATCGGCGACGGCTCCCCGCCGCAGGTCGACATCGCCGTCGACCCGCTCGAGGGGACGACGCTGGCGGCGCACGGGATGCCGAGCGCGCTCGCGGTGATCGCGCTGTCGGCGCGTGGCACGATGTTCGACCCGGGGCCGTGCGTGTACATGGAGAAGATGGCGGGCTCGCCCGAGATCGCCGACCTGCTCGACCTCGACCGCCCGGTCACCGAGACGGTCAAGCTGATCGCCGCGCGCAAGGGCACGCAGGTCGGCGACGTGATGGTCGTGGTGCTCGACCGCCCGCGCCACGAGGAGACCGTGAAGGCGATCCGCGAGGCGGGCGCGCGCGTGCGGCTGATCGCCCACGGGGACGTGTCGGCCTCATTGCTGGCGGTCACCGAGCGCTCCCCGGTGGACCTCCTGTGGGGCATCGGCGGCACGCCCGAGGGCGTGATCTCCGCGGCGGCGATCAAGTGCCTGGGCGGACAGCTGCTCGGCCGCGTGTGGCCGCGCGACGAGCGCGAGCGAGCGGCCGCGCTCCAGGCCGGGTACGACCTCACGAGGGTGCTCGACCGCGACGACCTGGTGGCGGGCGAGGACGTGTTCTTCTCGGCGACCGGGATCACCGACGGCGACGTGCTGCAGGGCGTGCGCTACCCGAGCGCCGGCGGCGCGACGACGGAGTCGCTGGTGATGCGCTCGCGCTCGGGCACCGTGCGCCGGATCCGCGCCCAGCACGACCGCGCGAAGCTGCGCGCGGTCGGCGGCGAGCGCGTCTAGGACTCCTCGAAGCGGCCGATCCGAGACTCGGCGAGGTCGAGCCGGGCGAGCGAGCGCAGGAAGCCGTGGGTGATGAGCACATGGATGCGCGACTGGGTCTCGCGGTAGAACCAGCGGCCGGCGCCGGCGGCGATCGACGGGTAGAAGTTGGCGACCTCGACCTCGACGTGCAGGCGCGCGCGGGGTGGGTGGGCGTCCGGATCGTCGCTTGGGCAGCGGCGCACGTCGATCTGCAGGTAGCCGTCCTTGTGCCTTCCCGCCCGGGCGACGAGCAGGCCGCGTGCGATGCGCCAGCGCACGACCCCGTGCTGGGCGTCCAGCTCGTATTCGGGCGCGCGGAAGGTGAGCAGCTTCAGCGCCGGGAGGAGCAGCACGACGAAGCGCTCGCGCTCGGTGTAGCGCACGCGGATCAGGCCGAGCGTGACGCGCGAGAGGAAGCGCCAGTAGGTGCGCGCGAGCCGCTCGAGATGCAGCGGGGTCCAGATCTGCCGGAGGGTGTCCTCGGGCAGGTAGACGTCGGCGGTCTGCACGGAGCGCACGGCGCCGGTGCCCTCGTCTTCGGAGGTGTCGTCCTCGATGTTGGCGATCGTCGCGAGCTTCATCACCTGCAGGCTATCCCCGCGCCGGGATGGCCGTGTCGGATGCATCGGCGCGAGTATCAGCCGGTAGATGCGGGAATCGACAGGCTCGCGTCCGTGGTTGCTGATATCCAAGGTCCATGAGCGGCGACTTTCTGGACCCGCGCCTCGCGGAGCGCCTCACGCGCGCGGCGCGCGCGGCCCAAGCGCTGAGCGAGACTTTGTGGGAGGCGCTGCTGGGGGAGCTGGCCGACCCCCGTGCGGAGCGCGTCGCCGAGCTCTCCGAGCGGCTCGGCGAGGTCGCCGCCGTCGTGGCCTCGCTGGCGCAGGTGGATGCCCGCGCGCGGGAGCCCGAGGAGTCCGTGGGCCCGCGCGCTCGAGACACGTTTGCGCAGGAGACATCGGACGTGCCGGCATCCGCCGCGCCCGTGGCGCGGGGGTCGCGCGCCGGGGGGCAGCGCGCCGCGCGAGCGACGTACGACGGGCCATCCGGGCCGCCTGTCGAGGAGCCGGCACCGCCGTGGGAGTCACCCGAGACCCAGACGCCGCCCGCGCCGCTCATGCCGCCCATGCCGCCCGTGCCGGCGGTGCTGATCGACGAATTGGCCGCGGCGGAGTCCCCGTCGCGCGCTGCGACCACGCCCGAGCCTTCCCGCGCGCACCCGGCGCCGCCGTTCGCGGGCGCTCCCCCGGCTCGTCCCGACGCCGGGGCACGCCCTCGCGAGGGCGTGCCTCCGCGCAAGGCGAGGCCGCAGATCGAGATCAGAGACGAACGTTCGGTGGAGGGACCGGCCGCCTGGATCGATTCGATCGGGCGCCGGCTGGAGCGCTACGAGCAGGACCGATCGCCGTTCGCGGTGCTGCTCGTCGAGCTCGTCGACGTCGAGCGTCTGCGTCACGCCGAGCCCGCGGAGGAGCTGTCGAGGCTGACCGATCAAGTCGAGGACGCGCTCGTGCGAGAGCTGCGCCCGGCCGACTCGCTCACGCGCGAGCGTCCGGGCAGGTACTGGCTGCTGGCGCCGCAGACCGACGGGCCGGGCGCGCAGGCGCTCCTCGAGCGAATCGCGCGCGCGGTGAGATCCTCGGCGAGCCACCGCGGGACGCCGCTGGAGGTGGCGGTGGGCGTCGCGGTGTGCCCCGAGGACGGCCTGCGGGCCTCCGAGCTGGCCGCGCATGCCGACATCGGGCTCTACGCCGCCCGCGCCGCCGGGCGCTCCTTCGTTGGGTAGTCGCGGCTTCCACCCGCGGTGCGGCCCGCTTGTGGCTCGCGTTCAGCTCGCCGCGACGGCGCCGCCGGCGAGGGCGGCTTCGGGCGAGATCGCAGGCTGTCCGAGCGTCGGCGTGTTCGGGACGGTGCCGACGATGGTCGTGGCGACGCGGACGGTCTCCTCGATCCCGAGCGACTGGGCGGCGGCCGCGGTCAGGTCCCAGTTGGCGCCGTTGGCGTAGGGGCCGCGATCGACCACGGGGACGGTCAGGCCCTCGCCGTGGTAGGTGACTTTCACGAGCGTGCCGCAGGGCAGCTTGCGGTTGGCGACGCCGACGGTGACGGGCGTGAGGGTCTGCCCGCAAGCCGTGTGCCGGCCGTAGAAGCCGGGGCCGAACCAGGTCGCGAGCGCGGTCTTGGGAGCCTTTGTGGACGGCGTGGGAGTGGAGGAGGAAGAGGAGGTGGGGGTGGAGCTAGGGGTTGTAGCGGCGGTGGGGCCGGCGCCGCCGCCGGTGCTCGCGGAGGCTCCAGTGGCGAGCGCGCCGGCGCAGGAGAGCGCAGCGAGCAGGGCGAGCAGGGTCGTTGTGAATCGAATTCGCATCGTTTGTCGACGCCTACGGGGTGAGCTGACGGGCTCGCGCTGCCAAATTCGACGGCGCTACGGCCAAACGAGGCCGATTCGCCCCAGCGGACCTGAGTCGATCCGCAATTGGGTCCCCCGTCTTCCATGACCTGAGTCGTGGAAGCTCGGCGTGGCCAGCAGTATACAGAGGGCTCAGACGGAGGCTCAGTTGAGCGGCAACCGCGTGAGGAAGTCCTTCAACAGGCGCCCGCCGGAGGCGAGACCCGCCTTGGCGAGCTCGCCGGCGAGCTCGGCCGCGGAGCTCAGCAGATCGACGCTGCCAGGCGGCTGGACGGGGCCGCTGACGGGATCGCCCTCGGTCTCGAAGCCTTGCCTTGGCGCCGGATCCTGGAGGCGCTTGGCTGCCGTCTTCGCTTTTGCCGGTCGTTTCCTGGTCGTCGCTTGCTTGCGGGCGGCGTCGCGCCGCGCGCTGGAGCGCTGCGGGCGGGTGCGGGGGAGGTTCTCGAGCACTCCCTCGGGCGCGGACGGGGCCTTGCTCCGCGCGTTCTTCTTAGAACTTGGTTTGGCAGCGGGCTTGGCGCTCGATTTGGCGCTCGATCGCGGAGAACCGCTGGATGTATCGCTCATGTCGCGTTAGCATAGGGGTCCAGAAAGATGCGCATGCGCTGTAACGTCGGGTGGGCTTCGGCCGTAGTGTCCGATGGAGTTGTCGTCCTCAGCCAGAATCCGACGTGGGTCGAGCAGACGCCCCCGGGTTGCCCAGTGACTGAAAGAAACGGAAATCGATGTCAGTTGTAGAAATGCAGGAGCTCGACGAGGTAAAGGGCCTGCTGGCCAAAGGGCAGCAGGTGGGCGTGCTCACCTATGCGGAGATCACGACGGCGATGTCCGAGCTCGACTTGGATGAGTCAGACGTCGAGGAGCTGCACGGGTTCCTGGAGAAATCGGAGATCGAGCTCGTCGAGGAGATCGACCCGGCGACGGCCGCGGCCTCGCAGGTCGAGCGCGCCCCGGACAAGCGCGGGCGGCGGAAAGCGAAAGCGGCGCTGGACCTGAAGCCGGACATGACGACCGACTCGCTTCAGCTATTCCTGAAGGACATCGGCAAGGTGCGGCTGCTGACCGCGCAGGAGGAGGTCGACCTGGCGAAGCGGATCGAGCGCGGCGACCTCGACGCGAAGCAGAAGATGGTCGAGTCGAACCTGCGGCTGGTCGTGTCGATCGCGAAGAACTACCGCAACCAGGGCCTGCCGTTCCTCGACCTGATCCAGGAGGGCACGCTCGGGCTCGTGCGGGCGGCGGAGAAGTTCGACTACCGCAAGGGCTTCAAGTTCTCCACGTACGCGACCTGGTGGATCCGCCAGGCGATCGCGCGGGCGCTGGCCGACAAGGCGCGCACGATCCGCATCCCCGTCCACGTGGTCGAGAAGCTGAACAAGATCGGCAGGGCCGAGAGAAAGCTCGTGACCGAGCTGGGGCGCGAGCCGACCGCCGCGGAGATCGCCGATGTGACGGGAATCGACCCCGAGGAGGTCGACTCGATCAAGCGCTCCGCGCAGGCGCCGGTCTCGCTGGAGAAGCCGGTCGGCGACGAGGAGGAGTCGGAGTTCGGCCAGTTCATCGCCGACGAGCGCGCCGAGTCCCCGTACGAGCGCGCGGCGGAGATCCTCACGAAGGAGGCGCTCAGAGAGGCGCTGGAGAACCTCAGCTACCGCGAACGGCGCGTGCTCGAGCTGCGCTACGGCCTCGGCGGCGAGCACCCGCGGACGCTCGACGAGGTCGGCAGGACGTTCAACGTCACCCGCGAGCGAATCCGCCAGATCGAGAATCAGTCGCTGAAGAAGCTGCAGAGCCTTGCGGAGGCCCAAAAGCTGAGGGACGTCGCGTAGCGTCGTCCATCGCCTGACTCGGCACTCAAGCCCCGCGGCGGGTTTGCCGATCTGGGGCTATGTTCGACGTGCAAGAGGCGCTGAAGGAGCTCGTCAGGCGCGAGGGCTCTGATCTGCACCTGAAGGTGGGCAGCACGCCGCTGTACCGCGTGCACGGGCGCCTGGCGCCCGAGCCGGTCGGGGACGTGCTGAGCGCGGAGGACACCGAGCGGACGTTGCACGAGCTGCTGCACGACGAAACGAAGCTGCACGAGTTCACCGCCGAGCACGAGGTCGACTTCTCGTTCGAAATCGAGGGCGTCGCCCGCTACCGCATCAACGCCTTCCGCCAGCGCGGCGTGATCTCGCTGGCCTGCCGCGCGATCCCGCACAAGATCTCGACGATCGACGAGCTGTCGCTGCCGCCGGTAGTCAAGGACCTGGCCAGCGAAGAGCGCGGGATCATCCTGCTGACGGGGACGACCGGCTCCGGCAAGTCGACGACGCTCGCGGCGATGATCGACCATATGAACGAAACAACGAGCAAGCACGTGGTCACGATCGAGGACCCGATCGAGTTCGTGCATTCCGACAAGAAGTCGGTGATCAACCAGCGCGAGGTCGGGATGGACACGGCCTCCTTCAAGCGCGCGCTGCGCAGGGTCCTGCGCCAGGACCCCGACGTGATCCTAATCGGGGAGATGCGCGACGAGGAGACCGTGCAGACGGCGCTCTCGGCGGCCGAGACCGGGCACCTCGTGCTCTCGACGATCCACACCGTCGACGCCCCCGAGTCGATCAACCGGATGCTCGACTTCTTCCCGCCCCACCAGCACGGCCAGGCGCGGAGCATGATCGCGGGCACGATCAAGGGCGTGATCAGCCAGCGACTGGTGCCGGGCGCCGACGGCGGGCGCGTGGCGGTCTGCGAGATCATGCGGATGACCGGCCGCGTGCGCGACATGATCGTCGACCCCTCGCAGACGGGCAAACTGATGGAGGTGATCGCCGCGGGCAGCTACTACGGGATGCAGACCTTCGACCAGGCGCTGTTCGGGCACGTGAAGGCCGGCAGGGTGACATTCGAGGACGCGATGCATGTCGCCTCGAACCCGTCCGACTTCAAGCTCCTGATGCAGGCCGACGGCCGCAGGGGTACGACGATGGAGGACGTCGCCGCCGCGGAGGAGCGTCGCGAGACGAACTCCGATCCGGCGAACGACCCCCGTCCCGCCCCGAGCCCATCGCTCACCGTCGCGTAGCTCGTCCTACTTCAGCCTCAGCTCCGCTTACTTCATTTGGTAAAGTAACGGTTGAAATGGCCGTTGACGAAACATGCCCGGTATGTCGCACGGCGGAAGTCGTGTGCGGCAAGTGGACGCTCCTGCTCGTCCGCGACCTCGCCGGCGGCTGCTCGCGCTTCTGTGAGCTCGAGCGCTCGCTCCAAGGGATCAGCCCGCGGACGCTCTCGCTGCGGCTGCGGGCGCTGGAGGAGGAGGGGATCGTCGAGCGCCACACCTTCCCGGAGGTGCCCCCGCGCGTGGAGTACGCGCTGACGGAGAAGGGGCGCGCGCTGCTGCCGATCGTCGAGGGGATGCGCTCCTACGGCGAAGAGTGGCTGGGCGAAGGCTCCACGGCCGGCGCCGACCCCGTCGCGCGGGCCGCGCTCGCGGTCGCATAGCGAGCAGGGCGGGCTCTGCAAGACCGGCTGCGCGCGGCGCCCCTGAGCAGGAGCGGTGGAGGCGGGGCCGAAGTGTGCAGACCATGCGTTCACGCCAGCTGGAGACAACGCTCACCGAGTTCGTCGCGCAGGCGGCCGACCGGCTGCAGGCGGAGATCGACGGCGGCGCCGAGGTCGGCTTCGAGCTGTCAGAGAAATCGGCCCGCCGCGGCGAGAGCGCCGCGCGACTCTACAGCTACCGCGCGCTGACGGGCGCGTTCATCGAGGAGCACGCGACGAAGCTCGCAAGCCTCCCCGCTCACGCGGAGGCGGTGAGCCTGCTCGTCGACTTCGATGGTCTCGACCGCTATCTCGCGGCGAGCGGCGGCGCCGCCGCCGATCTGACACGGATGAAGGCCTACGCGCGCGCCGACGCGGCGCTGAGGCTGCTGCTCGGAGATGTGTTCGACGAGCAGACCGACTTCGACTGTCGCTCCGACCCGCCCCAGCACGGAGAGCGTCTCGAGGCGGCGCTTGCGCGGCTCGAGCACTCGACGCATGCGAGCACGAGCGAGGTGACGCTGCTGGCGACGCTCCACGGGCTGACGATCGCCTCCGAGGAGATCGCGCTGACGCGCGGCCTGACGATCGCCCAGCGGGACGCGCTGCGCGGCGTGCCCGACGGCGCGCCGTCGGATGGCCTGCTGGTCGTGTTCAGCGCCGACGATTGCGATGTGGACGACGCGCTCGCGCGCGGGCACGAGGTGCTGAAGGATCTGCTCCGCGCGCTGCGCCTGTTCGGCGACGGCCGCGTGACGCTCGGCGCGCTCTGTTGGGCGCGGGTCGGCGCCGGCGCCTGGAACCCGCTCGCGCTGGGCGCGGGCGGGCGCCCGTATGGGATGCTCGTCGTGAGCGCCGAGCAGGAGGACGAGCTGCGCGGGTTCTGCAACCTCGTCTCGCGCCGCGCCCCCCACGGCAACGAGCTCTCCTGGGCGCTGCGGCGCTTCGAGCTCGGCTGCGAGCGCGGGACCGGATACGAGGCGCTGAGCGACCACCTGCTGGCGCTGCGCGCGCTGCTCGAGCCGGAGGGTCCCGCGAGCGGCCTCTTGGCGGGGCGGATCGCGGCGCTGTGCGCGACGCCGGCGGACCGCGCGAAGCTCGCGAAGCGGATGCTCAAGGCGCAGACGCTCGAGCGCGCCGCGATCGCCGGCACGGCAGATGAGCACGCCGCCGGGCTGAACCTCGCGCGCGACGTCGCCGACCACCTGCGCGCACTCCTACGCGACGTGATCTGCGGCCACCTCGACCCGAACCTCACAGCGCTCGCGGACGAGCTGCTGGCGACGCCCGCGCCCGTCGTCGAGCCGACCGAGGACGCCGTCGAGGAGACCGGCGCGAGCGCCGACCCCGAGCCCGCCCCGATCCCAGCGGGGCACCCGCTCGACCAGCTCACACAGAGCGCGCTCCCGGTCTGAGCGGAGCGGCGGGAGCGACAGACGAGCGTTTGCGCGCCAGCTTTGCGACCCCAAGTCCCATAAAACCGCGGATCGAGCACCCGCGCGGGTCTCCGATCGCGTCTCCCGTCGTCAGCGCGACGTAGCGTGCTCGGTATCAACTTCACACGACCTACTTCGCGACCAAAGGAGTACCTGGCATCATGAATGCCGTGGCAACGCAACCGCACGTGACGCTCAGCGGCGACATCGTCGGCGAATACCTTGTCAAGGACAAGGGTCCTGACGGCGAGCTGACGCTCGTGCCAGACAAATCCTGGAAGGCGATTCTCGCCCGCAACGGCGAGCGTGACGCGACTCCTGAGGAGTTCGCCGCCTTCGTGGCCGAGTACGGGCCTTTCCTGCCGCCCGACGGCGAGGGATAGACCATGCCCCAGACACCGCGCCCAGGCCACGCCCCCGTGGTCTTCACTGACGACGCCTTTGACGAGGATGTCGCCCGCGCCGGCAGCGGCGGTCGCGTCGCCGCCGAGGTCGCCCGTCAGAAATACGAGCGGGACGGCGTGCCGGTCGACGAGCTCCGCGAAGTTCAGGACGAAGGACGCGACGGAACGATCCTTCCCAACTGCCTCAAGGTCTACCTGCCGCGACCCGACGGCCGCTTCGGCATCGTCAAAGAACCCGTGACTCGCACGCAAGATTCAGTCGAGGTTCGCCACGGTGAGCTCAGCGACGAGCTGTCCAGCAGCCTTGATACCCAGGTTGCCGTGATCGGATGGCGCGAGGGATTCGACTACCACGCCGACCTTGCCCTGGCGCCAGGGCAGTGGACTCGTGTCGTCCTCAGTCCACGGGTGGAGGAGCCGATTATCAGCTTGGCGAGCTCGTCAGACAGCTTCACGCCATACCGGGATGGGTTATCGACGGCGGTCCGGGGGATCCAGTCGCATGGCGCGACGTTGTCAGCGCTCGCCTCACGCAGCGCCTGTCGGCAGCACAGCGCCATCTCGGCTTGTCCGACCTGCCCGACGTGCAAAGGATCCTTGATGCCGAGCTCGCGGAGGCTCCCAAGCGCCCGCTTGACCGTCTTTTGCATATGGACATCCGCAGACCCAATATTTGCGTAACCGATCAGCACATAGGAGGTTTGATCGACTTCGCGAACGTCATTCGTGGCGATCCCCTCTTCGAGCTTGCCCGTATCCGCTATTCGGGCTTGCTCTCGAATGACTTCCTACGGGGCTATGGAATCGAGGATCCGGCAGCCTGGTCACGTAAGAACACGTCGCTTCTAGCCTTGTATGAGATCGACATCGCGTCGCTGCTCGTGACCGTTGCGATAGAGGAGACAGATACTCCCGATCTGTTCACGCAAGCATCGACCCGTCTGCGCGAACTCATAAAGATCATCCGCCACGCCCTGGATGAGTAGCGCCACGCGCCGTCAGGCGAAGAGATAGCCCGCGATGCGGGCTAATCCCGCGAGGTCCTGGATGTCCTCGTCCAGATGCGGCACGATCACGGGGTTGGGCTCGTCGAGCTCTCGACGCAGACGGGCGATCGTGTCGCGGTCGCGCCGCGCCAAGATGTCGAAGTCCGCGAGGTTGTGCGCCGCGCGCCGCGCGAGCGAGCCATCGCCCAGGTCGGTTGACAGCAATGCCTCGACCTCCTCGGTTGAGTGGCCATCGAGGCCGTGCAGGTGGACGCGGTTGACGATCGCCGCGTCGCATCTCATCCGCTCCTCGCGTAGCTGCTCGGCTAAGAACACTGCCTCGCGCGCGGGCTCGTGCTCGGGGGAGGTGACAATCAGGAAGCTCGTGCTTGGGTCGCGCAGCAGCGCGGCGACGCCGCGGATGCGTTCGCTGAAGCCGTCGATCACGCCCGACAGCGACCTGAAGAAGGTCGAGAGCTCGGCGAGCATGTCGACGCCGGTCACGCGCGCGAAGATCGCGAACACGAGGCCCGTGCCGCGGCCGAGGAAGCGCGCGGCGAGGCCGCCCGGCGCGAGGAACACCTTCAGCGCGCGGCCTTCGAGGAAGTGCAGCATGTTCTCGGGGGCTCGCAGGAAGTCGAGCGCGTTGCGCGAGGGCGGCGTGTCGAGCACGATCACGTCGAAGTCGTGTTCGGAATGCAGCTCGTACAGCTTCGTCACCGCGCCGAGCTCCTGCACGCCCGAGACCGCCGAGGAGAGCTCGCGGTAGACGGGGTTTGCGAGGATCTCTTCGCGCGCGCCCTCGTCGGGCGCCAGTCGCGCGACGGCGTCGTCGAACGTCCGTTTCACGTCCAGCGCCATCGCCCACAGCTCGCCCGGCTCGGCGACGCCCTGCTCCGCCAGTAGCTCAGGGTCGATCCGGCGCGGCTCGCCCGAGAGCTCGCCGAGCCCCAATGCGGCGGCCAGGCGCCGCGCCGGGTCGATCGTCACGACCGCGACCTTCGCCCCGCGCGCCGCCAGCCCGAACCCGAGCGCGGCCGAGGTCGTCGTCTTGCCGACGCCGCCGGCGCCGAGGCACACGCACACGCGCTTGCCCCGCAGACGCTTCGCCAGATCTGGGGAGCGCTTGGGCACGGGATGATCCTAGATTGAACATGCAGGAATCGCGCATCGCTGTGCGAATAACCCCGAGATCGGCTTTCCAATCGAGTAGGAGCCTCCTGTGAACGGCAAGGCCAGGGTCATCGCGTTCGCCAACCAGAAGGGCGGGGTGGCCAAGACGACCACCACGCTCAACCTCGCCGCCGCGTTCGCGGAGGAGGGTCACCGCGTGCTGTGCGTCGACATGGATCCCCAGGGCAACCTGACGATGTCGCAGGGCATCGATCCGGACACGCTCGAGAAATCGATGTACGACGTGCTCGTCCACAAAGTCTCGATCCGCGAGGTGGTTCGCAAGCGCGAGATCGACATCGCCTGCGCCTCGATCGACCTCGCCGGCGCGGAGATCGCGATGTCGACGATGATCGGCCGCGAGCGCTCGTTGCAGAAGGCGTTCGAACCGATCCTCGAGGACTACGACTTCATCTGCATCGACACCCCGCCGAGCCTCGGATTGCTGACTATCAACGCGTTGACGGCGGCCGACAAGGTGATCGTCCCCGTGCAGTGCGAGTATTTGTCGATGCGTGGTCTCATCCAACTGCAGAACACGCTCGCGATGATCCGCGAGAACCTCAACCCCGGCGTCGACATCGAGGGCATCCTGCCGACGCTCGTCGACTCGCGCACGATCCACGCGAAGGAGGCGATCGAGATCCTCGAGGAGAACTTTGGCGATCGCGTGTTCGCCTCACGAATCCGCAAGACCGTCCGCTTCGCCGAGGCGCCCGTGAAGGGCATGTCGGTGCTCAAGTACGAGCCCGACGGCGTCGCTGCCCAGTCCTACCGACAGCTCGCCCAGGAGGTTCTCACCAATGGCCAATCCTAAACGGGCCTCGATGCGCGAAGGGCCCCTGGCGGCGCTGTTCAGGAAGACCGAAGGCGAGGACGGCGAGCCGGCGGGCGGGACGGGGATCGAGACAGAGTCCGCGTTCGCGCCCGCGGTGGCCGAGGCGGCGACCCCAGCGGCCGCCGCGACACCCCATCCGCGCGAGAGCGGCCTGCCGCACCCCGCCCTCAAGGGTTCGACCCAGGCCGATAGCGATTTCAAGTCGGACCCGGACGAGGAGCGCGTGCCGACGCCGCGCGAGCGTCTGCGCCACGCCTTCTCCTCGGAGATCCCCGAGAACGTGATGGATCGTCCCGCGGCGCGCCCGGTGATGGACGATTACTCGCGCGAGCATCCCGCGCCCGCGAGCGCGCCCGCTGGCTCGGCTGGCCCGATCGGCCAGCCCGTGATCCGTGTCGTCGGCGTCGGCGGCGCCGGCGTGAACGCGGTCAACCGGATGGTCGAGGCGGAGGTCGAGGGCGTCGAGTTCCTCGCCGTCAACACCGACCTGCAGTCTCTCCAGCAGTCCACGGCCGACGTCACCCTGCACATCGGCGCCGAGCTCACCCGCGGCCTCGGCTCGGGCTCGGACGCGGAAGTCGGCCGCGCCGCGGCGATGGAGGACTACGACCGCGTGAAGGCGCTGCTGAAGGGCTCGGACATGATCTTCATCACGGCCGGCGCCGGTGGCGGCACGGGCACCGGCGCGGCGCCGATCGTCGCGCGGATCTCGCGCGAACTCGGCGCCCTGACGGTCGCGATCGTGACCAAGCCGTTCGGCTTCGAGGGCTCGCGCCGCGGCGAGCAGGCCGAGCGCGGCGTCGAGGCCCTGGCCGAGGAGGTCGACACGCTGATCGTCGTCCCCAACGACCGGCTTCTGTCCGTGCTCGACAAGCAGACCGCGATGGTCGAGGCCTTCCGCGTCGCCGACGACGTCCTGCGCCAGGGCGTCCAGGGCATCTCCGATCTGGTGACTCTCCCGGGCCTGATCAACCTCGATTTCGCCGACGTACGCACGATCATGTCTTCCGCCGGCAACGCGCTTTTGGGCATCGGCATGGGCGCCGGTGGCGAGCAGCGGGCCGTCGACGCCGCGATGCAGGCCGTCGCCTCGCCCCTCTTGGAAACCTCGATGGAGGGCGCGCGCTCGATCCTGTTGTCGATCACGGGCGGTCGCGATCTTTCTCTGTGGGAGGTCAACGAGGCCGCGAAGGCCGTCTCCGAGGCCGCGCACCCCGACGCGAACATCATCTTCGGCGCGATGCTCGACGAGAAGCTCGACGACCAGGTCTGGGTCACGGTCGTCGCCACCGGCTACGGCGAGCAGGGCCGGCGCAACAGCGTCAAGCGCCTGAACGAGCCCGCGGGTGAGCCCCGCGTGCGACGGACCGGCTCTCGGCCTCCAGTCCCCCGGCGCGGCGGGTTGGACGAGCTGGAAGTGCCCGAGTTCATCCCGAACCTCTGAGCGCCGTCATCCTGTGACGGTTTCGACCGAGTTGTGACGCGGTCGTGCCCGAAGTGCGACGAAGGTGTGACGGGAAGATAAAGTCGGCGGGAAGTTATGTATGCAAAAAGAACTGCGTGTAACTATGGTATCACGCAGTCCAAAATGTGTTTCATGGATCGGCGCTCGGTCACACTTTCGTCGCACTTTCCTTTGAGTCTGGGTCGAGCGTGAGCGCCGAGCGAGGCGTCGTCGCGGCCGGGCACCCGTTGACGGCGGAGGCCGGGGCAGGCGTGCTGCGCGAAGGCGGCAACGCGGTCGACGCGGCGGTCGCGGCGATGCTCGCCTCGTTCGCGGCCGAGCAGCTGCTCACCGGTCTCGGCGCCGGTGGGTACATGCTCGTCGCCGGGGGCGAGGAGGCGCCGGTGCTGCTCGACTTCTTCGTCGAGGCACCCTCCGATCGCAGGACATCGGGCCTCGACGGTGCTGGGGATCACGCCGCAAGCGGCCCGCCGCCGGCCGAGTTGCGGCCCGTCGACGTGTCCTTCGGTGACGCCGCGCAGGTCTTCCACATCGGGCCGGCCTCCTGTGGCGTCTACGGGACGCCCGCGGGCGTCTGCGCGGCGATCGAGCGCTGGGGCACCGTGCCGCTGGCCGAGCTCGCGGGTCCGGCTGCCCGCCTCGCGCGCGACGGGATCGAGCTGAACGCCGGCCAGGCCTACATCGCGAAGATCCTCGCCGATCTCTTGACCTCGACGCCGGAGTGCGCGGCGCTGTGGGCGCCCGAGGGTCACGTGCTCCGGGAGGGGGAGCAGCTGCGCAACCCCGAGCTCGGCGACGCGCTCTTGCTGCTCGGGGAGGAGGGCGCGGAGCCCTTCTACCGGGGCGAGATCGCGGCGGCGGTCTGCGACTGGATGGCCGCGCGCGGCGCCGCGCTCTGTAGCGAGAACCTCGCCGGCTACCGCGCCGTCGAGCGCGAGCCCGTGCGCATGCGCTACCGCGATCGCGAGGTGCTCACCAACCCGCCACCCTCGGCCGGGGGCACGCTGCTCGCCTACGCGCTCGCGCTGCTCGACCGCGGCCCCGCGCCGCCGGGCCTGGAGGATGTCGTGGCGGCGATGGGCGCCGCCCAGGTGCAGCGCACCGCCGAGTTCGTCGAAGGTCTCGACGACGAGGGCTTCCTCGAGCGCTTCCTCGCGCGGAATCTCGGTTCGACGACGCACATCTCGGTGCTCGACTCAGACGGCCGCGCGTGCTCCGTGACCTGCAGCAACGGCGAGGGCTCGGGCGTCGTCGTCCCCGGCACGGGGATCCACCTGAACAACGTGATGGGCGAGCAGGACCTCAACCCGCTCGGTTTCCACCGCCACCCCGCCGGGCGGCGGATGCCGAGCATGATGGCTCCCACGGTCGTGATGCTGGCCGATCGGCGGTCCCATCGATCGCCGATCGGTGGAGCGGTCGAGCTGGTGCTCGGCAGCGCCGGCTCCAACCGCATCCGCTCGGCGTTGCTCCAGACGATTGTCGGCGTCGTCGACCACGGGCTCGGCGCGCGCGCGGCGGTGCAGGCCCCGCGCGTGCACCCGGAGGACGGCACGCTCTACGCCGAGCCGGGGGTCGATCTCGAGGGCCTCACGGGTCCGATCGTCGAGTTCCACGACCTCAACCTGTTCTTCGGCGGCGTCCAGGCGGTGCTCCGCCGCGACGGCGCGATCGAGGGGGCCGGCGATCCCCGGCGTGGCGGCGTGGCCGTGCGGGCGTGAGGTGAGTGGCTATGCCGCCGGCTTGCGCGCGGCGATCAGCAGGTTGTAGAAGATCGCCGGCGGCAGCCGCGACTCCAGCAGACGGCGGTCGAGCTCCTGGAAGAGCAGGTAGCCGCGATAGGCGTACTGGCGCCAGGCCCAGGGGACATCGAACGGGTCGGCGGTGGCCTCGAGCGTGCGGTTGGTCCAGCCGAACCAGTTCGCGAGCAGCTCCTCGCCGGTGACGCGCACGTCGGCGAAGCCGGCGCCCTTGGCGAAGCCCGACAGTTCGCCCGGGGCGAAGGCGTGGACGTCGACGACGCCCTCGAGCGCCGAGTCGGGAGCGCCGCCATCGGCCGGCGGGGCAGGGCGCGCGTGGATCGCGCGGCGCCACAGCGGCGCGAGGGCGCCGGCGGCGCGCTTGGGGACGTTCGCCAGACGGTCGCCGTAGCGGGAGGGCTCGCCGGCGAACAGTAGCGTGCCGCCGGGCGCGAGCACGCGCTCGAACTCGGCGAACGCGCGCGGCAGATCTGGGATGTGGTGGAGGATCGCGTGGCCGAGCACGAGGTCGAAGCTCTCGTCCTCGAACGGCAGCCGCTCGGCGTCGGCGGGCACGGTCTGCACCTCCAGGCCCAGCCGCTCGGCGTTGGCGGCGAGGCTCGCGAGCATGCCCGGCGAGATGTCGCTGCAGGTGGCCCGCTCGATCAGGCCGGCGCGCATCATGTTCAGCGTGAAATAGCCTGTCCCGGAGCCGATCTCCAGCGATCTGGGGTAGCGCCCGGGCTTGCCGTGCAGGGCCTTGCGGACCTTCGCGAGCACCTGGTCGTGCCCCAGATCGCCGAAGTCGATCCCCCACTTGTGGTCGTAGTGATGCGCCGCCACGTCGTGGTAGCGGGTGTTCACTTCGCGGATCTCCTCGGCGCTGAGTGGCGGTGGCACGGGTCGGCACCATATACTCGCGCGCCGTGTCGCGCACCCTCTACGAGCAGCGCAACCAGCCCGAGGGCGTGCCGCCGCTGGCGCTGACCGGGGAGCGCACGCTGCCCGACGTGCCCGAGGAGAACTACTGGTTCCGCCGCCACCAGGCCGTATACGAGTGGATCGCCACGCGCGTGGCCGGTGAGCGCGTGATCGACATGGCCTGCGGCGAGGGCTACGGTTCGGACGTGCTCGCCGCGAGCGCCGCGAGCGTGGTCGGCGTGGACGCCAACCCCGAGGCCCACGAGCATGCGCGACTGCGCTACCGCCGTCCGAACTTGCGCTTCGAGCGCGACCTCGTCGAGAGCTTCGCCGAGCCCGCCGACGCCGTCGTGTTCCTGCAGACGATCGAGCATCTCCAGGACCCCGGCGCCGTGCTCGAGCACTACCGCTCGCTCGTCTCGGCGGACGGAGGGACTCACTCCGGGGAGGCGGATCGTGGAGGAGTGGGTCGAGGGACCGTGTATGTGTCGACGCCCAACGTGCTCACGCTCGCGCCGAAGGGAGCGGAGCGCTCGGACAATCCCTGGCATGTCCACGAGTACCGTGCCGACGAGTTCGAGCGGCTGTGCCGCCGGCACTTCGGCTCGGTGGCTCTCTTCGGCCTGTTCCACACCCGCAAGCTGCGCACCCACGAGCTCGCGCTGAGGGCGGGCTGGGACGGGGTGCACGCACGTCTGGGGCTCACCAGGCGCTTCTACGACTGGTTCACGCCGGCGATCGCCGCCTCGGACTTCGTCCTGCGTCCCCGCGGGCAGGCAGACCTGGATCGCGCGCTGGATTTCGTCGCGGTGTGCCGGTAGAGGCATTGAAAGCCCCCCGGCCCGACCGCACGACCGCGCGCCCGCGCGGTCGAAGGTCGGCCCGCGAGGGCGGCGCGCTTGCGATCGTGCTGCACACGCACATGCCCTACGTCGAGGGCTTCGGTACGTGGCCGTTTGGCGAGGAGTGGCTGTGGGAGGCGATGGCCGGCTGCTACCTGCCGCTGCTCGATCTGCTCGAGCGGGGCGCCCCGCTGACGCTGTCGCTGACGCCGGTGCTCTGCGACCAGCTCGAAGCTCCGGGGGTGGCGGAGCGCTTCCGGTCGTTCGTCGGGGATGTGCGCCGTTACACGCACGGGGAGGACGCGAAAGGACTGCGCGCCGGTGGGCACGAGGACCTCGCGCGCGAGGTCGAACGCTCGTGGGGCGACTACGAGCGTGCGCTCGAGCGCTTCGACCGCTGCGGCGGGGACCTGCTGGGGGCACTCGCGCCGTACGCCCAGTGGACCTCCTCCGCCACGCATGCGGTGCTGCCGCTGCTCGCCACCGACGCCGGTGTGCGCGTGCAGGTCCAGACCGGCGTCGAGGCCCATCGTGCGCGTTTCACGGTCGGTGCCGGGCCGAAGGGGACTGGGCGAGGCGAGGCAATGCGAGAGGCGAGAGGGAGGGGAGAGGCCTGGCGCGGCGGCTTCTGGTTGCCCGAGTGCGCGTACGCTCCGTGGCTGACCCCGGCGCTCGCGGACGCGGGGGTGCATGCCACCTGCGTCGAGTTGACCAATCGCCTCGGGCTCGGCGCACGCGAGCACCTGACGCCGCTCGTGGGCGAGGAGGGCGTGACGCTCGTGCCGATCGACCGCGCGAGCATGGCGCTCGTCTGGAGCGACGACGGCTACCCGGCCGCCGGCCTCTACCGCGACTACCACCACCACACCTACAACCACCACAACCCCTGGGGCAATGACGGCCAGCCCTACGACCACGAACGTGCGCGGGCACTCGCAAAGGAGCACGCCGCGGACTTCGTCTCCCGTACCGGCGAGCGCCTGCTTCGCGACGGCGCCGGCCTGCCGGGCGGCGGCCTGGCGGTCTGCGCGCTCGACACAGAGCTGCTCGGTCACTGGTGGTACGAGGGGATCGTGTGGTTGGAGGCGGTGGTGGAGGAGTGCTCGCGGCAGGGGCTCGAGCTGGTGCGGTTGGACGACGCGCTGGAGCGCCTCGAGCCCGCTCCGCTCGAGGGCGCGGCAATACTGGAAGGCGATCTACAGATGCAAAGCGATCTGCCGCGGAAGAGCGGCGTGCCGCTATGGGGAGATGTGTCGATACTGGGCGCCGGAGGGGGAGAGGCGAGCAGCTGGGGCAAGGACGGCGACCTCTCGACCTGGTCGGGACCGCAGGTCGCGGAGATGGCCTTCGCGATGCGCGCCTGCGAGCTCGAGGTCGTTGCCGCGGGCGCGGCGGCGGGGCCGGCGGCGGCGCGCGAGCTGCTCGCGCTGCAGGCGAGCGATTGGCCATTCATGCTCGCCCGCGGCCTCGCCGTGCCCTATGCGCGCGAGCGGTTCGAGGGGCACCGCCTGGCGCTCGCGGATGCACTCGCAAAGGGGCCGGAGGCGAGCGAGGAGGGGCTGCGCAACCTCGCGATCTACGCCGATCCCGCCGCGTTACTCGCGCCGTGACCTCAGTACGCGATCCTTTCAGTACGGCCGATTAGCTTGTAAGGCAACAATCGCGAACAGGAATCGATCAGGCGCGGAGCTCTGGGATCCGGAAGCTCACTCCCAGCGCATCGAGCGCGGCGCCTCGCGCATGCGGATGACCCGCGCGGGAGAGCCGCCGACGACGGCGTTGGCGGGGACCTCCTTGGTGACGACCGCGGAGGTGCCGACGATCGCGTTCTCGCCGACGGTGACGCCGCGCAGGATGCAGGCGCCGTAGCCGAGCCAGACGTTGTGGGCGACGCGGACGTCGCGCTTGTAGATGCCCTGCAGGCGGATCGGACGCTCGACCTCGACGACGCCGTGGTCGAAGTCGATCAGCATCACGCGGTCGGCGACGATGCACTCGCGCCCGATCGAGACGTGCTGGAAGGCCGAGATCGTGCACTCCTGGCCGATCACGGTCTTCGCGCCGATCGAGACTTCGCCCTCGTGGACGCGGATCTTCGTGCCGTGCCCGAGCCACGCCCAGCGGCCGATGCGCAACGTCGCCTTGCGGCCGATCTCCAGCTGGACGCCGGGGCAGATGAAGCAGATGCCGTCGGTCTGCAGGCGCCTGCCGTAGCGCAGCTTCAGGAACAGGAAGCGCGCGAGCAGGTGCAGGTAGGAGCGGCTGAGCATGTGGTTGGCGCGCATGAACCGCAGCAGCGCGAGCGGACCGCCGTGCTGCGGCTCGGGCGCGCGGCGAATCGTCTCGGCGATCTCCTCAGCGGCCGTCGGGCTCGGGGGGGCGGCGATCGTGGGCTCCATCGCCGTCGAATCGTATTGCCCTGCGATGATTGCGCCCGCGATGAGTGGGAAGACCCTGGCGCAAAGACTGCTCGACGGCGATCGCCGTGCGCTGGCGCGCGCGATCACGCTGGTCGAGGACGACCGTCCCGAGGGCTGGGAGCTCGTCAAGGAGGTCTACCCGCACACCGGCAAAGCATCGGTCGTCGGCTTCACCGGGCCGCCCGGCGTGGGCAAGTCGACGCTGATCGGAGCGCTCACGAAGGCCAAGCGCGAGGCCGGTAGGACGGTCGGCGTGCTATCGGTCGATCCATCGTCGCCGTTCACGCAGGGGGCGCTGCTCGGCGACCGGATCCGGCTGTCCGAGCACTTCCTCGACCAGGGGGTGTTCATCCGCTCGATGGCCAACCGCGGCGCGCTGGGCGGGCTCTCGGAGGCCGCGCTGCAGGCCGCGCTGCTGCTTGACGCGGCCGGGCGACAGGACGTGTTCGTGGAGACGGTCGGCGTCGGTCAGGCCGAGATCGACATCATCGACCACGCCGACACGATCGTGCTCGTACTGATGCCCGGCTCGGGCGACTCGATCCAGGCGCTGAAGGCCGGGGTGATGGAGATCCCGGACGTGATCGCGATCAACAAGGCCGACCATCCTCTGACGGACACGATGGTGCGCGAGATCAGGGGCGTGCTGTCGCTGGCCAACCTCGATCGCTCGCCGGAGGAGGCGGCGAAGCGCTGGCGAGTGCCGATCTGCAAGACGGAGGCGACGCGGGGAATCGGCATCGAGGAGCTGGTGGCTCACCTTGCCGAGCACCGTGAGCACATCCTCGCCGCCGGTCAGCTGGAGGAACGTCGCCGGCGCAACCTGCACAACGAGGTGCTGGCGATCGCCACTGCCCGCATGCGCAGGCGCTTGGAGGAGGAGCTGAGCGAGGACGCCGAGTTCAAGAGGCTGCTGGAGGAGGTGGTCCAGCGCCGCTTGGACCCGGCGAGTGCGGCTACGATCCTGCTCGAACGCGGGGCCGGTTAGCTAAGCTCCGAGCGCGCGAGCGATGACCATCTGCTGGACCTCGTCGGTGCCCTCGCCGATCGTGAGGATCTTCGCGTCGCGGTAGAAGCGGCAGACGGGGTACTCCTCGATGAAGCCGTAGCCGCCGTGGATCTGGACGGCCTCCTCGGCGCAGCGGACGGCCAGTCGACCGGTCTTCAGCTTGGCCTGGGCGGCGGTGAGCGTGAAGTTGCGGCCGTGATCCTTCTCGCGGGCGGCCTTGTAGACGAGCAGGCGGCCGGCCTCGATCTCGGCGGACATGTCGGCAAGCTTGCATTGGATCGCCTGGAACTTGGAGATCGGCTTGCCGAACGCCTTGCGCTGCTTGGCGTACTTCAGAGCCTCGTCGAGTGCCCCCTGCGCGAGGCCGACACCCATCGCGGCGACGCCGATGCGGCCGATGTCGAGGATCTGGAGGAACTGCTTGAAGCCCTGGCCGCGCGGGCCGAGCAGGTTCTGCTCGGGGACACGGCAGTCGCTGAAGGAGAGGGGGCGCGTGTCCGAGGCGTTCCAACCCATCTTTCGATACGGCTCGCCCTGCTCGTAGCCGGGGGCGCCGTTGGGAACGATGATGTTTGAGATCTCCTCCTCACCGGTGCGCGCGGTGATGCAGACCAGGCCGGAGATGTCGGTGCCGGCGTTGGTGATGAACTGCTTGGCGCCGTTGATCGTCCATTCCCCGTCCGCGAGGCTCGCGCGTGTCCGCACGTTCCCGGCGTCCGAGCCGGCCTCGGGCTCGGTCAGGCCGAATGCGCCGAGGCGCTCACCCGAGCACAGCTTGGGCAGCCACTCGCCCTTCTGCTCCTCGGAGCCGAACAGGTAGAGCGGCTGTGTTCCCAGCGAGGTGTGCGCGCAGAGGGTGATCGCCACGGAGGAGTCCACGCGCGTGAGCTCCTCGACGGCGAGCACATAGGCGAGCGTGTCCCCGCCGCCACCGCCGTACTCCTCGGGGAAGGGAATACCCATCAGGTTCAGCGCGCCCAGCTGGCGCACAATCTCGTACGGGAACGCCTTCGTGCGGTCGAGCTCCTCGGCGACCGGCGCGACCTCGCCCTCTGCGAACTCGCGCACCGTGCGGCGGACCAGCTCGTGATCGGGAGAGAGGTCGAAGTCCACGGCGGCCATTCTCACAGACCTCGGGAGCCACGTGCCTGTCCGTCGATAATGATGCCGTGATGCGGATAGATCGCAAAGAGAGGGTGTAGTAGTGGCGGGAATCGACCCGGCGGACCTGGAGATCTGCCTGCGGGTGCTCGGCGAAGTGGACTCGTTTCCAGGCGAGCACCCCGATGCGCAGGCGGTTCGAAGCGCGACCGCGCGCTTGTATAAGACGGTTAAGCGACTGCGGCGCATCGAACGGCGTGAGGCGATCCTCGCGAACGATCAAGCGGTGACCGCGGCGACGGCGACGGGCGCTCCCGGCCGGATCGATGATGAGACACGTGGTCTGCCGCTCGTTTCGAGCGTGCGCGGAGCAACGGCAGGCACCCTCAAGCAGACGCGCGCCTGTTATGTCTGTAAGACGCGCTTCGTGGAGGTCGACGCGTTTTACCACCAGCTCTGCCCGTCATGCGCGGCGGGCCACCACCGGCGGCGTGAGGCGCGCACCGACCTGAGCGGGCGGCGGGCGCTGTTGACCGGTGGCCGGGCGAAGATCGGCATGTACATCGCCCTGCGGCTGCTGCGCGACGGGGCCGAGACGACGATCACGACGCGCTTTCCCAACGATGCGATCCGTCGCTTCACGGACATGCCCGACAGTGCCGAGTGGCTCGAGCGGCTGCACGTCGTCGGCATCGACCTGCGCGATCCCGCGCAGGTCGTGGCGCTGTCCGACTCTCTCAGCGCTCGGGGTCCATTGGACATCTTGATCAACAACGCCGCCCAGACCGTTCGGCGCTCGGCCGAGGCCTACGCGCCGTTGATCGAGGCCGAGCGCGCGGCATTGCCCGAGGGACCGCTCCCGCGACTGAGCCGGTTCGGCCGTGAGGTGGAGACTCCACGTGAGCTCGCGCAGGACAGTCGCGCGCACTGGATGCCGACGCCCGAGGCATTAACGGCGCTGGCGCTCACAGCGGGATCGGCCTCCCCCGAGCGGATTGCCCTGGGCAGCGCGATCGACGCTGGTGGCCTGGTGCCGGACCTGCACCCGGTCAACAGCTGGATCCAGCGGGTCAACGAGGTCGACCCGCTGGAGCTCTTAGAGGTGCAGCTGTGCAACACGACCGCTCCCTTCATCCTCGTCAGCCGGCTGCGCCCTGCGTTGGCAGCTTCGCAGGCCCGACGCACCTACATCGTCAACGTCTCCGCCATGGAGGGCCAGTTCAGCCGTGGCTACAAGGGCCCTGGGCACCCACATACGAACATGGCCAAGGCCGCGTTGAATATGCTCACGCGCACCAGCGCCCAGGAGCTGCTCGAAAGCGACGGCATCCTGATGACGAGTGTCGATACCGGTTGGATCACCGACGAGCGACCCCACCCGATGAGGATGCGTCTGGCCGAGGACGGCTTCCACGCTCCGCTCGATCTAGTCGACGGCGCCGCGCGGGTGTATGACCCGATCGTCCGTGGCGAGTCGGGTGAGGACATTCACGGGTGCTTCTTGAAGGACTACGAGCCTTCGCCCTGGTAGGCGAGCCTGGGAAGGACTACAGGGCCGCCGCGGCGCTCGCCGCCTCGGGTAACTGGCCGGTTGGTTCCAGGCGGTGGACGACCGCCGCCCAGGCCTCGCCGCGAGGATCGAGATGCCCGCGGTGGCGGCCGGCCTCCCCTTGGATCTCCACGAGTTCGGCCTCACCGCCGGCGGCAACGGTGGCGTTCAGGTAGTCGCGGCTGATCTCGATCGAGACGGTCGGGTCCTCGACGCCGTGGACGATCAGGACGGGCATGTCGAGCGCCAGCAAGCGGATCGGGTCGCCCGCCGCATAGCGCTCGGGGACTTCCTCAGGCGAGCCACCCATCAGATCTCGCACGACTCCGCCGCGCCAGCGACGATAGGCATCCGCGAGATCGGCGACGCCGGCCTGCGAGATGACGCGTCGCGGCCGCACACGTGGTGGTCCGTCGAAGGCACCCGGGGCACCCGCCGGCAGGTTGGGCCGGCCGCCCGCCCACAGCGCGAGGTGACCGCCGGCGGAGTGGCCGAGCAGGGTGACCCGGTCGAGCTCGAGCCGCGGATCTTCGAGGACGGCGAGGTGGTCGACCGCCGCCGCGACGTCTTCAAACGTGGTCGGCCAGCCACCGCCGGCGCCGACTCGGCGGTACTCGATGTTCCACACCGCCCAGCCGCGCCTGAGCAGGTCGCCGGCCAGTGCACGCGTGAAGATCTTGCCGTAGCGCTTCTGCCAGGAGCCGCCATGGATCAGCACCATCACCGGGTGCGGACCGGACCCGCTTGGCACGTAGAGATCGGCGCGCTGGGATGGATGGGGGCCGTAGCGATGGGTTCGCCCGCGCGAAAGGAAGTCGAGGATCAGGCGCGTGCGAGCCACGTGGGCTCATCCTAGAAGGAGTGCTACGCGCTGTAGGAGCGCGCCAGCTCGACGAGCAGCCGCACCCCGTAGCCGGAGGCGCCCTTGCCGACATAGGCGCGCCCGAGATCCCAAGCCGAGCCCGCGATGTCGAGGTGCGCCCACGGCGTCTCGGAGACGAAGTTCTGGAGGAAGGAGGCGCCCATGATCGTGCCCGCCTTGCGCGCTTCGGGCGCGTTGTCGAGGTCGGCGTACTTGCCCGCGACGAGCTCGTCGTACTCGGGGTGCAGCGGCAGCCGCCAGAGGATCTCGCCGGTGCGCTCGCCCGCGGCGGTGAGGTGCTCGGCGAGCTCCTCGTCGTTTGACATGATCCCCGCGTAGGTCGAGCCGAGCGCGACGATCACCGCGCCGGTCAGCGTCGCCAGGTCGACGATCCGCTCGGCCCCGAGCGAGACGGCGTGGCAGAGGCAGTCGGCGAGCACGAGCCGGCCCTCGGCGTCGGTGTTGTTGATCTCGATCGTCTTCCCGTTCTTCGCGGTGACGATGTCCCCGGGCTTGATCGCGCGCCCGTCCGGCAGGTTCTCGGTCGCGCCGACGACCGCGAGCAACCTCACGGGCAGGCGCAAGCGCGCGATCGCCGCGACCGCCTCGACGACGGCGGCGCCGCCGGACATGTCGAACTTCATCTCCGCCATCTTCGCGCCGGGCTTCAGCGAGATGCCGCCGCTGTCGAACGTCACGGCCTTGCCGACGAAGCCGAGTAGAGGCCTCGTGGGGCGGCGATCCGATCCCTCCCCGGTGGGTGGGATGGGTGCGCTACCATCGTATTTCAGGACGATCAGCGCCGGCTCCTGCTCGGAGCCCTGCGCGACGGCGGCGAAGGCGCCCATGCCTAGCCCCTCGATGTCCGCGCGCCCCTGCACCTCGACCCGGAGGCCGTCGATCTCCTCGCCGAGCGCCCGCGCGTAGTCCGCCAGCGCCGTCGGCGTGAGATCGTTGCCGGGCCGGTTCTGCAGATCGCGCGCGGCGTTGACCGCCGCGGCGACGATCGCGGCGTCGGCGACCGCCGACTCGACGGGTCCGCCTCCTGAGACGATTAGAGCGTCCAGGTGCTTGGGCTTGGCGTTGCCGCTCTGGCCGCCCGCCTTCGCGGACTTGTGCAGATCGAAGCTGTAGTCGGCGAGGATCGTCCCCTCGACGAGCGCCCCCGCGACCGCGGCGCTCGCATCGGTCTCGTCGGCCTGGCCCTGACCGGCTGCCGGGACCTCCCAGCAGAGCACCCGCGCCGAGAGCTCGCGTGCCCGCTCACGCGCGACCGCGGCCGCGACGCGAGCGCGCTCGGGCGTGAAGTCCTTGCGCGCGCCGAGCCCGACCGTCAGCCAACGCTTGCCCTCGGCGTGGGTCAGCGCGAGCGCCTTGAACGAGCGCCGCGCCTCGCCGCTCGCGAGCAGCTCACCCAATTGATGGGGAACCCCACCCCGGCCATCCCGCCCACCCGCGTCTGTAGAGAACCCCGCCCCCCCGTCGCCCTCGAACACGCCGACGACGGCGGTGTCGGCCTCGGTCGCCTCGGGCCGGTCGGCTGTCCATGAGACGTTCACGATCAGCGCACGATATCTGGCCGGCGAGGAATGCGTCTACTAGCATTCCCGGCCTGTAGTCCTTGCAACCCGACCTAGGAGCCTACGCAGCCAATGCCCAAGACCGTGATCCTCGGCGCCGCCCGCACCCCCATCGGCAAGATGGGCGGAGCGCTGTCCACGCTCGATGCCACCGAGCTCGGCGGCATCGCGATCGAGGCGGCGCTCGAGCGCTCCGGGGTCGAGCCCGAGCAGGTCGAGCACGTCGTGATGGGCCAGGTGCTGCAGGCCGGTCAGGGCCAGATCCCCTCGCGCCAGGCCCAGATCAAGGCCGGGATCCCGAAGGAGGTCTCCTCGGAGACGATCAACAAGGTCTGCGCCTCCGGGCTGCGCGCCTCGGTGATCCTCGACCAGGCGATCCGCGCGGGCGACATGCAGGTCGGCGTCGGCGGCGGCATGGAGTCGATGTCGCAGGCGCCCTACCTGCTTCCCGGCGCACGCTTCGGTTTTCGCATGGGCGACGTGAAGGCGCTCGACGCGATGGTCCACGACGGGCTCACCAATCCGTTCTCCGGCAAGCAGATGTTCGTCGAGGCGACCGAGGTCGGCGACGAGCTGGAGATGACCCGCGCGGACCTCGACCGCTGGGCGCTGCGCTCGCACGAGCGGGCATTGGCGGCGATCGACGAGGGACGCATGGCCGAGGAGACCGTCTCGGTGACCGTCAAGGGCCGCAAGCAAGACACCCTCGTCGAGGTCGACGAGGCCCCGCGCCGCGGAAGCTCGCTCGAGGCGCTCGCGAAGCTGCCCGGCCTGACCGGCAAGGAGGGCTCGCACACCGCCGGCAACTCGCCGGGAGTGAACGACGCCGGTGGCGCGCTGGTGCTGTCCTCCGAGGAGTGGGCGCGCGCGAACGGTAAGGAGGCGCTGGCCGAGATCGTCACCCACGCGCAGTCCGCCAACGACTTCGCCTACCTCGCGACGACGCCCGCGAGCGCCGCGAAGAAGGCGCTGGAGAAGGCCGGCTTGAAGGCAGAGGACATCGACGTGTGGGAGATCAACGAGGCGTTCGCCTCGGTCACGCTCAACTCGATCCGGATGCTCGGCATCGACGAGGACCGCGTGAACGTCAACGGCGGCGCGATCGCGCTCGGCCATCCGATCGGCGCCTCCGGCGCGCGCATCCTCGGCGCGCTCGTCTACGAGCTGCGCCGCCGCGGCGGCGGCCTCGGCTGCGCGGCGATCTGCTCCGGTGGCGGTCAGGGCGACGCGCTGATCCTCAGGGTGTGAAATGACCCAGGCCGGCAACGGCACCCAACCGCGCGCGGCGGCGTTCTTCGACCTCGACAAGACGTTGATGGCCGGCTCCTCGGGGATCTTCTTCGCCCGCGCCGCGTACGAGACCGGCATGATCTCGCGGCGCCGTCTCGCGAAGGACGTCTACGAGAACCTGCGCTTCCGGTTGAGAGGCTCGACCGACGATCGCGCCGACGAGGTCAGAAAGCGCGTCGGCGAGATGATCGCGGGCGTGCGCGTGAGGGATCTCCAGCGCCTCTCCCCGCGCGTGCTCGCGGGCGTGCTGCCGCGGCTGTACCCGGAGATGCTCGCGCGCGCCTACGCCCACCAGGACGCGGACGTGCCCGTCTACATCCTCACCGCCGCCTCGCAGGAGATGGCCGACCTGCTCGCCCACGTGCTCGCCTTCGACGGCGGCCTCGGCTCGCGCTCGGAGATCGTCGAGGGCCGCTACACCGGCCGCGCGGCGGGCCCGTTCAACTACCGCGAGGGGAAGGTGCTCTCGATGCGCGAACTGGCCGATCGCGCCGGGATCGACCTCGAGGCCTCCTACGCCTACTCCGATTCCGAGTCCGACCTGCCGATGCTGCGCGCCGTGCGCCACGCGGTGGTCGTCAACCCCGACGCGGAGCTGCGGCGGATCGCCGTGGAGGAGGGCTGGGAGGTGCTCCACCTCGACCGACTGGGACGCCGCCTGAAGGTGCTCGCCGCCGTCGGCGCGGTCACCGCGCTCGGCGGGCTGACCCGGGTCGTCTCCGAGCACGTCGGGGCGCGGGCCGACCCGCGGGCTCTACAATTCCGCGCGGCCGGTTCCCGCCGGGAGCCGAGTCGTCGTCGCGTGCGCCGCTGAACGCCGCGCGCCGCAGGACCGCTCTGTCGCCAGACCCCAACATGCCCTCCACCACCGCCCAGCCCAAGAGCAAGATCCGCGTCGTCGTCGCCAAGCCCGGTCTCGACGGGCACGACCGCGGCGCGAAGATCATCGCGCGGGCGTTGCGCGATGCGGGGATGGAGGTGATCTACACGGGCCTGCACCAGACGCCCGAGCAGATCGTCGAGACGGTGATCCAGGAGGACGCCGACGCGGTCGGGCTGTCGATCCTCTCCGGCGCCCACATGACGCTCGTCCCGCGCGTGGTCGCGCTGCTGAAAGAGCAGGGCATCGACGACGTCGTCGTGACCGTCGGCGGGACGATCCCCGCGGAGGACATCCCTGAGCTCAAGCAGCTCGGCGTCGCCGAGGTCTTCACGCCGGGCGCGCCGACCCAGGCGATCGTCGATTTCATCCGTGGCGCGGTGGTCGACAGGTAGTCATATGTGTTGTTCGGACCGGCACATGTGCCGGTCCGCCGAGCGGCGCATGCGCCGCTCGGACAGGGGCCGCATGCGGCCCCTGTCTTCGATCAGATCAAAAGAAAAACCGATTGACTTGTCAGTCAACCGCGCGAGCGAGTAGGATTGACCCACTTAGACCCTGAAGGAGTTGCCGAACAATGAAGATATGCGTCCTGGTGAAGGAGGTCCCGGACGCCGCCGTCGAGAAGCGGATAGACCCCTCGACGGGGCGTATGGACCGCAGCGGAGAGAAGAACCTCAACCCGTATGACACGCACGCGATCGAGGCCGCGATGCAGATCAAGGAGGGCGGCGCCGTGCCCGTCGAGGAGATCGTCGCCGTGACGATGGGCCCCGACAGCGCCGTGCGCGCCCTGCACAAGGCCGTCTCGCTCGGCGCCGACCGCTCTGTCCACCTCTCCGACCCGGCCGTCGCCGGCTCCGATGTGGCGGCGACCGGCTACGCGCTGGCGAAGACGCTCCAGCGCGAGAGCCCCGATCTGGTGTTGCTCGGCCAGCAATCGGACGACGGCGAGTGCTACACGATCGGCGCGGTCGTGGCCGAGCACCTGAGCATGCCATCGCTGACCCAGGTGATCAAGATGGACGTCGAATCGTCTGATTCCCACCCACCCGGGGGGGCGGGATCCGGATCCCTGAAGTGCGAGCGCCAGGCCGAGTACGGCTACGACACCGTGCAGATCAAGCTGCCCGCGGTGATCTCCGTCGGCGATGCGATCAACGAGCCCCGTTATCCCTCGCTGAAGGCGATCATGGGCGCGAAGAAGAAGCCGCTGGACACGGTCACGACGGGCGACGTCGAGATCGACACGTCGAAGGTCGGCGGGGATAACTCTGCTGCCCAGTGGGTATCGGCAAAGGCGCCGCCGGCGAAGTCCGCCGGGGAGATCATCGAGGACGAGGACACCGGCGAAACCGTCGAAAAAATCGTCGCCTGGCTAGACGAGAGGAAGTTGATCTAGATGCCGAATATTCTGGTCTACGCGCTGCACTACGACGGCGCGATCAACAAGAACTCGCTCGGCGCCGTTTCCGAGGGCGCGAAGCTCGCGTCAGAACTGGGCGGCGAGGCGCACGCGCTGCTGCTCGGCGAGAACGTCCCGCAGGATCTGGCTGCGTCGTTGGGCAAGTACGGCGCGAAGAAGGTGCTCGTCGCAGAGGGCCCCGAGGGGCTCGCGCAGCCGCTGGTCGACGCGATGGCCGCGGCGATCGGAGGCGGCGACTACTCCTACGCGTTGTTCGGCGGCGGTCTGCTCGGCTTCGAGATCGGCGCCGGCCTGGCCGCACGGCTCGGGGCGGGCGTCGCGATGGAGGTCACGAAGGTGCGCGCCGAGGGCGGCGAGCTCGTCGCGGAGCGCCCGATCCTGGGCGACTCGGCGATCTCCGAGATCAAATACCGCTCCGACGTCGGCATCGTCATCGGCCGGCTCAACGCGTTCGAGATCGTCCAGTCCGGCGACAGCGACGCAGCCGTGGAGCAGCTCAGCTTCGAGCTGAGCCCGCAGGCCCAGCAGGCGACGATGCTCACGCGCGGCGAGCAGCGCGGCGCCGACGTCGACATCGAGGGCGCCGACATCCTCGTCGCCGGCGGGCGCGGGCTCGGCAAGGCCGAGGGCTTCGAGCTCGCCGAGGACCTGGCGAAGGCGTTCGGCGGCAACTCAGCCGTCGCCGCGACCCGCGCGGTCGTCGACGCCGGCTGGTACCCCTACGCGGCGCAGATCGGTCAGACCGGCAAGACGGTCGCGCCGAAGCTATACCTCGCGGCGGGCATCTCCGGCGCGATCCAGCACAAGGTCGGGATGCAGGCCTCGGAGAACATCGTCGCGATCAACAAGGACGCCAACGCGCCGATCTTCGAATTCTCCGACCTCGGGATCGTCGGCGATCTGAACAAGATCCTGCCGAAGCTCACGGAGGCCGTGAAGGCGAAGAAGAGCAGTTGAGAGGGCGGGTCCTGGCGGAGCGGATGCGCGAGCGCGAACGAAAAGGAGCGTAGCGATGTCATCTCACAACGGTTCCCACAACGGGAAGGTCGCGCCCGCGGCCTTCCCACCGCCGGTCGACTCGCAGAAGGAGTTCGTCAAGCGTGGGCTCGACGCCGAGGACGAGCTGATCGAGGTCGGCGTCGCGATCGTCGGTGGCGGCACCGCGGGGCTGGCCTGCGCCAATCGCCTGCTGCAATTGCTGGCCGATGACCCGGAGACGATGGAGCGTCTCGGCGAGGTGCCGGTCGCGGTGATCGAGAAGGCGAAGACATGCGGCGGGCACAACCTCTCGGGCGCGGTCATGCGCCCGGGGCCGCTGGAAGAGCTGTTTCCGGACATGACCCGCGAGCAGTGGCGCGAGGAGGGCTTCGCGTTCGGCGAGGTTGAGAAGGAGGCCGTCTACCTGACGCCGACATCGAAAATGGCGATCCGTATCCCGCCGCCGCCGTCGTTCAAGAATCACGGTAACGAGGTCATCTCCGTCTCAGCGCTCGCCCGCTATCAGCAGAAACAGGCCGAGGAGGCCGGCGCATACATCCTGACGGAGACCTCGGCCACGCAGTTGATCGTCGATGATGGCCGCGTCGTCGGCGTGCGCTCGGGCGACAAGGGCCGCGGCAAGGAGGGCGAGCCGCTCGGCAACTTTGAGCCGGGGACCGACATCAAGGCCCAGGCGACGGTGCTCGCTGAGGGCTGCTGGGGCCATATCACCGGCGCGGCGATCAAAGAGTTCGACCTGGCCGACGGACGCGAGCCGCAGGTTTGGGAGCTCGGCGTGAAGGAGGTCTGGAAGGTCCCCAAGCCACTGGACCGCCTGATCCACACGATGGGCCCCTGGCCGTTGAAGCTTTCCTCGAAGTACGGCCAGATCGGTGGCACCTGGATCTATCCGATGAAGAACGAGAAGACGGGCGAGGACCTCGTCTCGATCGGCTTCGTCGTCGAGCTGGAGTACGCGGATGCGACGACCTCGGCGCACGACCTGCTGCAGACGTTCAAGACCCATCCGCTCGTGCGCAAGATCCTCGAGGGCGGCGAGCGCATCGCCTGGGGCGCCAAGGCGCTGCCGGGCGGCGGCTACTGGTCGATGCCGAAGCTGTCGATGCCTGGAGCCGTGCTCGTGGGAGATTCGGGTGGCATGGTCGACACGATGGCCCTGAAGGGCGTGCATCACTGCATCAAGTCGGGCATGCTCGCGGCCGAGACGATCTACGCGGCGCTGAAGCGCGGCGAGTCGAGCTTCGAGGCCTACGAGCAGGCGATCGAGGAGTCATCGGTCGGCAAAGAGATGTGGGAGGTGCGCAACGCGCGCCAGCCGCTGCAGAAAGGCCTGCTCATCGGTGGGCCGCTCAGCGGCATTCAGCAGATCACGAAAGGCAAGCTGCCGGGCCGCGCGCACTGGCACCGCAACGACGCCAAGCCGATGTTCATCGGCAAGACCAAGGACAGCTACCCGAAGCCCGACGGGAAATACACCTTCGACAAGCTCTCCTCGGTGTTCATCACGGGAAATGCCACCCGCGACGACGCCCCGAACCACATCCGCGTGCAGAAGCACGTCCCCCGCGAGCTCGCCGAAACCTGGAAGTGGATGTGCCCCGCGGGGGTCTACGAGATCCCTGAGGACGCGCCGGAGACGGGCGATGTCGACGTGATCGTCAACTACACCAACTGTGTCCAATGCGGCGCGATCACTGCCAAGGGCGGGCGTCTGACGGTGCCAGAGGGTGGCGACGGTCCCTTGTATCAAATTCTCTGAGCTAGTTTAAAGGCCGTGAGTCAAGCGGGTCCGGATTTCATTTCGATCGCTTCCGCGAAGCGGGTTTATCGATCGAAATGAAACCTCCGGATCCCGCGCTGCCGCAACATTGTGCGGGTCTTGGGTGTTAGGGGGAGGCTATGAAGATGCTTCACGGATCGCCGCTCGTGCGTCGACACACCGCGCCTCTGGTGCTCTTCCTGCTCGCCTGCGGCGCGCTGGCGTCGACGTGCGTCGCCCAGGCGAGCGCTGCCACCGCCCAGGTCGCCTGGACGCCGCGGGCGGCGCAGACGGACGCCGCCGGAGGCGCGGCCGCCACCGTCGAACGGTGCGTCACGACCGGCGAACAGACGGATCGCTCGGCGACCTTTTCCGCCGAAATGACGGCGATCGCCGGCACCGCGCGGATGGCGATGCGGATCGAAGTGCAGGAGCGGCTGCCCGGCGAAGAACTATTCCACACCGTCTCCGCCCCCGGACTCGGCGTCTGGCGTGGCTCGGCGCCCGGGGTGAAGATCTACCAGTACGTCAAGCAGGTCACGAACCTGTCGTTCCCGGCGGACTACCGCGCGCTCGTGCGCTTTCATTGGCTGAACAACAGGGGCTACGTGATCAGGCGCACCGAACGACACACGCTCCAGTGTGCACAGCCGGCGCCCACACCCGCCCCGGTGCCGGTCACACCCGGCATGGGCACCTCGTCGCCTTCCACCTCCGGCTGAGCACCTCGTCTCACGTGGCGAGCAGCTGCACGATCGCCGTGACCCCGACCACGACGATCAGCGCCCGCAGCGCGACCGGCGGCAGGCGCCGCCCGTAGCGGGCGCCGAGCTGGGCGCCGACGATCGAGGTGACGGCGATGATCGCGGCCGGCGCCCAGTCGACGTGTGCGGCGAAGATGAAGTAGACACCCGCAACGCCGTTCGTGAGGCCCGCGAGGACGTTCTTCAGCGCGTTCGTGCGGTGCAGATCCTGGGCGAGCGTCACGCCGAGGATCCCGAGCAGCAGGATCCCCTGGGCGGCGCCGAAGTAGCCGCCGTAGACGCCAGTTAGGTAAATAGCGAGCGCCACCACGAGGCCACGCTCGTGGATCGCGTCGATCTTGCGCTCGGCCAGGTGGTCTCTGATCCGCGGCTGCAGCACGACGAGGACCAGCGCGAGCCCGATGAAGACCGGCACGATCGCCTTGAACGCCGACGCGGGCAGCACCAGCAGCAGCACCGCCCCGGTGATGCCGCCGAGCAGCGAGGACGTCCCCAGCCGGATCGCGCGTCCGCGCTGGCCGGCGAGCTCGCCGCGGTAGCCGACCGCGCCGGAGATCGACCCCGGGACCAGGCCGATCGTGTTCGACACGTTGGCCGTCACCGGCGCATAGCCGAAAGCCAGCAGGACTGGGAAGGTGATCAGCGTGCCGCTCCCGACGACCGTGTTGATCGTCCCCGCCGCGAGCCCGGCGCACGCGATCGCGACGATCTCGCCAAAGCTCATCCGCCGATCGTACGGGGCTCGGGAGACGACGGCTCGGCGATCGCTAGAATGAACGAACGATGAAGACCGACATCCATCCCAGCTACGCCGAGGCCCATGTGCGCTGCACGTGCGGCAACGAGTTCACCACGCGCGCGACTCGCGACGAGCTGCACGTCGAGGTGTGCTCGAACTGTCATCCGTTCTACACGGGCAAACAGAAGCTGATGGACACCGGCGGGCGCGTCGAGCGCTTCCAGCGCAGGATGGCCAGAGGCCGTCAGCTGGACGCCCGCAAGGGCGGCGCTCAGGCCAAGGCTTCCTAGCGGGCCGATGTCCGCGCCGCTGGCCGCCGGCTCCTCTGTGGCGGACAGAAACGGCGACGCCGCGCGGGCGGAGGTCGCCAAGTTGACGCCGGTCGAGCTGGAAGCCGACCGCAACGGCGACGGCATGCTGAACGCCCAGCGCGACGCCCCCGTGGGCGGGCAGGCGGTGCTCGAGGGCGTGATGATGCGCGGCGTCGCCCACTGGGCGGTGGCGGTTCGTAAGCCCACCGAGGAGCAACTACAGGAGGAGCGGCTCGAGGAGGAGCACGGCGAGAGCGGCGCGCCAATCGCCGCCGAAGGCGAGATCGAGGTCTCGACGTTTCCCCTCACCTCCTCGTTGCAGCGCCACCGCGCGCTGCGTCTGCCGATCGTGCGTGGGGTGGTGGCGCTGGGCGAGTCGATGGCGATCGGATTCCGCGCGCTCGGGATCTCCGCCAACGCGCAGCTGCCGCCCGTGGAGGCCGGGGATGGGGAGGTCGACGGGAACGGCAACGAGGCCGGCGGCGAGGCCGGGTACGGGTCGGCGCGGGGCCAGGAGATCTCCGCCGGCGTGTGGGCGGGGACGATCGTCGTGGCGCTCGTGTTCTCGATCGGCCTGTTCTTCGTGATCCCGGTCGTGCTCACGAGCCTCGTCAAGGGCCAACTGCACTCCTCAGTGCTGTTCTGGCTCGTCGAGGGCATCGTCAGGACGGCGATCTTCCTCGGCTACATGCTCCTGCTCTCGCGGCTGCGCGACCTGCGCCGCGTGTTCGAGTACCACGGCGCCGAGCACAAGACGATCTCTTGCTTCGAGGCCGGCCTGCCGCTCACGCCCGTCAACGCCAAGCGCTTCTCGCGGCTGCACCCGCGCTGCGGCACGAGCTTCCTGCTCGTGGTGATGATCGTCGCGATCTTCGTCTTCGCCCCGATCGGCCTGCCCGCCTGGTACTGGTTGGTGGCCACGCGCATCCTCGGCGTGCCGTTGATCGCCGGCATCTCCTTCGAGCTGATCAAGTTCGCCGGGCGCAACCGCCGCCGCCGCTGGGTGCAGGTCGTGATGTGGCCCGGTCTGAAGCTGCAGCTGCTGACCACACGCGAGCCCGACCTCGACCAGCTCGCGGTCGCGATCGCGGCGCTGGAGGCGGTGCTCGCGCTCGAGACCCCCGGCGAACTGTCGGCGGCTGATCTGATGGGCGTCGAGGTCGTCGCTTAGCAAGGGGCTCGCACCTAGACTGCCTTGCATGATCGATGACCTGGTCGCGCAGATCGAGAGCCGCTTCGCCGAGCTCGGCGAGCAGCTGACCGACCCCGAGGTGATCTCCGACCGCGAGCGCTACGCCGAGGTCGGTCGCGCCTACAGCCAGCTCGAGCCCGCCGCCAAGCTGGCCGTGCAGTGGCGCCGTGCCCAGGACGACGCGACCGGGGCCGAAGAACTCCTGGCCGAGGACGGCGAGGACGCGGAGATGCGCGAGGAGCTCGGCGGCGCCCGTGAGCGGATCGAGGAGCTCGAAGAGGAGATCCGCCTGGCGATGGTCGAGCGTGACCCGAACGACGAGAAGAACGTGATCGTCGAGATCCAGGGCGGCGCCGGCGGCGACGAGGCCGGGCTGTGGGCGAGGGATCTGTATCGGATGCTCGTCAAGTACGCGGAACGATTGGGCTTCCAGACGGAGGCGATGGACATCGGCGAGGGTAAGTACACCTTCGGAATAAAGTCCCGCCCCCCCGGCCCCCAGCCGCCGGGGTCTTCGCGGTCCTCGGGGGCCTACTCCGTCTTCAAGTTCGAGGGCGGCACCCACCGCGTGCAGCGCGTCCCCGCGACTGAGTCCCAGGGGCGCATCCACACCTCCACTGCGACCGTCGCGGTGTTGCCGGAGGCCGAGGAGGTCGACGTCGAGATCAACCCGAACGACCTCCAGATCGACGTCTACCGTTCCTCCGGCCCCGGCGGGCAGTCGGTCAACACGACCGACTCGGCAGTGCGGATCACGCATAAGCCGTCAGGGATCGTCGTCTCGATGCAGGACGAGAAGTCCCAGCTGCAGAACCGCGAGCGCGCGATGCGCGTGCTGCGCGCGCGGCTCTACGAGCAGGCGCTGGCCGAGCAGCAGGCCGAGCTCGCGGCCGACCGCCGCTCGCAGGTCGGCACCGGCGACCGTGCGGAGAAGATCCGCACCTACAACTACGGCGAGCGGCGCGTCACCGACCACCGCACGAAGCACACCGTCCACAACCTCGACCAGGTGCTCGAGGGCGAGCTCGACGAGCTGACCGCGTCGCTCCAGGCCGACGAGAAGCGCCGCGGCCTGGAGGCGCAGGCGGCGGCGTGAGGGGGTGCGTGGAGGCTCCGCGCGTGGGGGTCTCATCGTGAGCGGCTGGATGAGGGGAACTCCCGTCAAGGATGCGCTCGACGGTGCGATCACAGCGATCGCGGCGGCCGGGTGTGAAACCCCGCGCCTGGACGCCGAGCTGTTGCTCGCCGACGTGCTCGGTGTCTCGTGCGAGCGATTGATTGTCGACCGCGATCTCCTCGTCGAAGGACCCGCCGTCAGGACCTTCCAGAACGCCGTCCGCCGCCGCGCGGTGGAGCGCGAGCCGGTCGCCTACATCCTGGGACGCAGAGGCTTTCGTAGGCTTGATCTGGCCGTCGATCCCCGTGCGCTGATCCCGCGTCCGGAGACCGAGCTGCTCGTCGAAGTGGCTCTCGGGCTGCCGCGTGGGGCGCGGGTGCTCGACGTCGGCACCGGCAGCGGCGCCGTCGCGCTCGCGCTGAAGGACGAGCGCCCGGACCTGCTCCTGACCGGTAGCGACCTCAGCGAGGACGCGCTCGCACTCGCGCGCTTGAACGGCGAGCGGCTCGGCCTGTCGGTCTCGTGGCTGCGCGCGGATCTGCTCGTGGACGTGCCCGACGAGTTCGACGCGATCCTCTCCAACCCCCCCTACGTCGCCGAGTCCGCGCGCGCGTCCCTTGCTCCCGAGATCCTCCGGCACGAGCCCTCCGAGGCGCTGTTCGCCGGGCCCGATGGGCTGGACGCGATCCGCGCGCTGCTCGCCCAGGTCGCCGCGCGTGCCCGGGTGCGGACGGTGGCACTGGAGCTCGGCGCTGGACAGGCGCCCGTCGTGAGCGAGTTGGCGTGGGCGGCGGGGTTCGCCACGGTGCGGGCCGAGCGCGACCTGGCGGGGATCGAGCGCGTGGTCGTGGGGGAGCGGTGATCGACGCCGATGACGCCCTCCGCCTGGAGAAGTGCCTTGCGGATGGAGGCGTCGCGGTGTTCCCGGCCGACACCGTCTACGGGCTCTGCTGCGACACCGAGGACGAGCGGGCCGTGCGGCGGTTGTACGAGCTCAAGGGTCGCCCCGCCGAGCGCCCGGCGGCGGTCATGTTCTTCGCGCCTGCGCCTCTGTGGGCGGCGTTGCCGGACCTCGGAGACCGTGAGCGGGCCGCGCTGGGAGCGCTGCTCCCGGGTCCCGTCACCATCTTGCTGGGAAACCCCGCCCATCGCTTCCCGCTCGCGGGCGGCCCGGGGGAGGGCGGTGGGGAGACACTCGGGGTGCGCGTCCCCGCGTGGAGCCCCCCGCTGGCCGCGCTCGGCACAGTGGGCGCGCTCGTGCTCCAATCGAGCGCCAACCGCTCCGGCGAGCCCGACGCCCGGCGCCTGGAGGATGTGCCGGAGTCGATCCGTGCCGGCGCCGATCTCGTGCTCGACGGAGGCGAGCTGCCGGGCGTCCCCTCGACGGTGCTCGACCTGCGCCGCTACGAGCGGCGCGGCGAGTGGCGGATCGTGCGCGAGGGCGCGCTGGGAAGGAGCGCCGTCGAGCGGATGTTGGCGTGAGCTACAGTGGCGCCGTGTCCGAGCTTTCCCCCGACTACTTCAACCGCCCCCTCGCCGAGGTCGACCCCGAGGTCGCGGCGGCGCTGCGCGGCGAGCTCTCACGCCAGCGGGACACGCTGGAGATGATCGCCTCGGAGAACTTCGTCCCCCGCGCGGTGCTCGAATGCCAGGGCTCGGTGCTCACGAACAAGTACGCCGAGGGCTACCCCGGGCGACGCTACTACGGCGGCTGCGAGTGGGTCGATGTCTCCGAGCAGCTCGCGATCGACCGCGCCAAGGAGCTGTTCGGCGCCGAGCACGCGAACGTCCAGCCGCACTCCGGCGCGCAGGCGAACACCGCCGTCTACCACGCGCTGCTGGCGCCCGGCGACACGATCATGGGACTCTCGCTTGCCCACGGCGGTCACCTCTCGCATGGCATGAAGATCAACGTCTCTGGCCGGCTCTATGAGATCGCCGCCTACGAGGTCGACCGCGAGACGAGCCTGATCGACATGGACGAGGTCGCGCGAATCGCGCGCGAGCACCGCCCCAAGCTGTTGCTCGCAGGCTGGTCCGCCTACCCGCGCCAGCTCGACTTCGCGCGCTTCCGCGAGATCGCCGACGAGGTCGGCGCGATGCTGATGGTGGACATGGCGCACTTCGCCGGCCTCGTCGCCGCCGGCCTGCATCCGAACCCGATCGACTTTGGTGCCGACGTCGTGACCACGACGACGCACAAGACGCTCTGTGGCCCGCGCGGCGGCGTGATCCTCTGTCAGGAGCGCTATGCCAAGGAGATCGATTCGGCGGTGTTCCCAGGCCAGCAGGGCGGCCCGTTGGAGCACGTCATCGCCGCCAAGGCCGTGACGATGCTGATCGCCGCGAGCGAGGGCTTCCGCGAGCGCCAGCGGCGCACGCTCGAGGGCGCAAGCGCGCTGGCGGAGGCGCTTCTGCGCGCGGGCAACGGCGTCAACGTGCTCACCGGCGGCACCGACGTGCACCTGTTGCTCGCCGACCTGCGCGAGAGCGAGCTGAGCGGCCAGGACGCCGAGAACCGCCTGCACGAGATCCGCATAACCGTGAACCGCAACGCGGTCCCGTTCGACCCGCGACCGCCTCGCGTGACCTCCGGGCTTCGCATCGGCTCGCCGGCGCTGACGACGCGCGGGCTCGGACGCGAGGACTTCCTCGAGATCGGCGAGATCATCGGAGTGGCGCTCGGCTCGGACTTCGCGGAGCGCCGCGAGGAGCTCCTGGAGCGCGTCGGGGCGATCGTCGAGCGCTATCCGCTCTATGCTGAACTCGAGACTGCGGCCACTGCGTAGCCGCCGGCGCAGCACAACTCTTGGGCTTCTCTTGGGATCCTTCTCTAGATCTATGCCCGTGCTCGCCGCGAAACCCGCAACCCTGACCGCAGTCCTGGCCGCCGCGTTGGCCGGCGCGGCGCTGTCGCCGCTCGCCGCCGCCGCCGCTGCGCCGGCGTTGCCGTGGGTGACGGTATCGCCGCTTCACGGCACCCCCGACGCCTCCGCGGGGACCCAGATCAGCTTCCTCGGCGCACCGGCCGCCGACATCTCCCAGGTGTCGGTGCGCGGCACGCGCAGCGGGA